>CAZWUN010000401.1:0-4767 GCA_964637145.1 uncultured Burkholderiales bacterium | reverse complement strand
GAGGTGCGCAGGTAGACCTTCATTCGCGGTTCTTGGCCACGCGCACGCTGCCCACGATGACCGAGTCCTCCTTCTCCTGTACCTCGCTGCGGGGGCCGCCCTGGGCCGACACGACCAGCCAGTAGTTGTCCTTGTATCCGGCCAGGTCGTTGGCCAGCTGGCTGCCGACCCTGACGATGTTGGCTCGCGAGCCGTCCTGTTTCATCGCGCTGGAGGCCTTTTCAAGCAGAGGCAGCATGAGCTTGGTATCTCCCCAGCCCTTGCAGGCTGCCGTCAGCTCGTCGATCAGCAGCTGGGCGACTCTGGTCGCGCTCTCTTCGGTCAGATAGTTCCCCACGTAAGTCAGGAAGCTCCCCAGACGAGCGATGTCCTGCGGGGTCCGGTTGGGCTCCTGGTTGAGGAAGGCGTGGGCCAGGTAGATGCGGTCGTTGGTGTAGGGCAGCTCCATCCCCAGCACCTTCTCCATCGCCTCGAAGTAGCTCGCCTCCATCTGTTTGCCACCGCCCTGGGCCATGGCCTTGAGCTCCTCGCAGGTCAAACGGGCAACCCGCAGCTGCTGGCTGCCGCTGCCTGCCTGTCCCAGCGCCGCCTGGCCCACCAACCAGAGCTGGAGCATGGGGTCGGCGTCGGTGCGTCGGTCGATCTGGTGGAAGGCGTAATGCATGGCGTTGGCCCGCAGGTCCACCGTCTCCAGCGGGAGATCGGCCATGCGTCGCAGCAGGTTGCCCGAGTGCCGCACGGCGGGCGTGCCGGAGGAGGCGGCCGTGATCTCCCCCCACTTGGCCAGGGCGGCCACCCGGCTGGCCGAGCCGGGCCAGCTGATCTGTTGGACCGTGTTGCGCAGACTTCCCACCTGGCTGGCCAGCACGGCCAGGCCTGCCTTGAGAGCAGGGCCCGCCTCGGTGGGGGGCAGCCACTGCTCCAGATCCAGGAAGAAACCGGCCACCTCCTCGTTGGCCTGGTTCCCCTGGGCTCGGGCTTCGGTCTGGATGGCCTGGAAGATCTGGCGCTGCATCTGCAGTTCGTCTTCCTGGTTGCCGCTGGCCAGGGTGCCGGCCAGATAGGCCAGCGGGATCCCTTTGGCCTGGCGGAAGTGGTCGAAGTAGTCCAGGCCGCGCTGCAGGGTTGCGCTGCGAGCGGTGGGGTCGCTGACGGGCTGCTGGCTGTGGTGGATCAGAAAGTCGAGCAGCGATTCCTCGTTGGGCTGGCTGACCAGAGGCTTGAGGAGGGGCATCGCCCGGCTCAGGCAGCGGGCGCTCTGGACGCTGTCCCCGGCCGAGGAGGCGGCCGCTTTGACCTGCACCAGAGCCTGCTGCAGGCTGGCGGGCTGGGGCAGGTTCTTCCAGTGGGACAGGGCTGACAGAATGGTCTGATCGCGATAGGGCCCGCGGGCTTCCTCGGCCACCGCCACGAAGGCCGACAGGTAGGCGGCTTGCCTTGGATCCGTGGTGCTGGCCGCCTCCCAGCGCATCAGCTCGAGGCTCGATTTCGGGTCGCGCGTGCTGGTCACGGTATCTGATGCTACCAACCCCGGAGTGAGCTTGGGATCGGCCACCAGGCGGACGGCCCCGCGGGCGAGCTGATCCCCGGACAGCTTCAGCTTGCGAGCGATCTGCAGCCAGTTGTCCAGGCGGGAGCGGTCGGTCGTGCCCTCGCGCAGAGCGGTGAAGATGGTGTCCCCCAGGGCATCATTCACCGGACGCTGGAGCAAGGACTGGATGAGCGGCGTCCCGGCGCTGGCGTCGAAGGGCTTGCCCGAGGCGGCCTGATCCAGGCAAAACTGATGGATGAAGCGCCTGACGCTGTCGTCGGAGGCCCGGCTGGCGAGCGGGCGACAGAAGTCGCGCCAGGGAGCGGGCAGGAACTCTTCCAGCGCGCCTCCGACCTCGGCCGGACGGTTGCTTGCGCGGAGCGCGTTGGCGCCTACGAACAGGGCCCCCTTGCCCTGTCCCAGCCCGCGCAGGGCCGCCTGGCGGAGCTCCCCGCTGTCGCAGGTGGCCAGGCGCAGGAGCTCGGCATCCTCTGCATTGGCCAGCTTTGCCAGGGGAGCAAGAGCGGCCTTCAGGCGGTCGGGTGGCAGTTGCTCCACCCGTCCTCCGCAAGCCCTGACGGCTTCCGCGGGCGTGGTCGGGCGGGCCCTGGAGGCTTCCAGAGCCCAGGTGGCCGGCTCGGCGGGCTCCAGCGTGGCCGCCAGCAAGGCCAGGAAGGCCCCCTGCTCGGTGGTCTCCCCGGGTGCCTGACCGGTCAGCCATTCGGCTGCCAGGTCTCCGCGCAGACCGACCGCCTGGCCGATGGCCTGGTCGGCGTCGAGTTTTCCTTCCAGGAGATCCAGGGTGGTGGCCAGGGCCTGCTCCGGAGGCAGGTTCCTTTGCTGGCACCAGTCGGCGAAGCGGGGAAAGTGCGCGTTCTTGGGCAGATCGTCGACCGCCCTGCCAGCCAGGTCGGGCGAGACCTGCCCCAGCTCCTGAGAAGCCTCGCGCAACGCCGCCAGGGGCTCAGCCCGGATGGCCACCGCCCGCAGGATGGCACCCTTCTCCTGCTCGCTCTGGCAGCTCGCGAGCCAGCTGCGAGCCCAGCTCTGCCGCTCGGGGGGCAGGCTGGAGAGCACCTCTTGCTCGACCCTCACGCGCCGTTCCGGAGCAACCCGGGGCAGCGCCGTGGCGGCCACAGAGAGAACCGAGGCTCCGGGTCGGCTCAGCTCGAGCAGCCCGGCCTGCAGCGTGGCGTAGTCGCCTTCCAGGCTGGCCAGGAGGCGAGCAGCCTCTTCACCCGAGGCCGACAGCTCTCCCACCACCTGCTTCATCAACGCCAGGCGGGCTCCGGTATACAGCCCCTGAGCTCCCAGGGCCCAGCCGGCCAGGGCGGCGGGCTCGGAGGGACGGGGGGTGGACAAGAGCTCCAATCCCGCACGACCGCCGTTCGCATCGCCCAGAGCCCGGGCCATCGGGTCGTCCGACCGGCGGCCCACCTCGCGGCCGGCCAGCTCGGCCCGTTCGGGGGGAGCCTGCTCGCCCAGGGCTGCCAGCGCCACGGCGGCCAGAAACGAGCTCGAGCCGGCCGCCTGGCTGGCCGTGCTTTCTCCGATGCGGGCCAGCGCTTCGCGCAGCAAGGGCACGCGCAGCTTCTCCTGCTTCTCCTCGGCGGTCACGGTTTGCACCAGGCGAGCGGCCGGCTCATACTCCGGCAGTGCGGCCAGCTGCTCGAGGGCCTCGTTGGCGGCCTGCAGGCGCTTGCTCGTGCCATAGAAGAGGTAACTCTTGTCCATGCGCGTGACAGCGTCATGGCAGATCGGTCCATGCATACTCTTGCAGGTTAGCCGGAAGGGCTGAAAGGAGACTGAACGCTCAGGGCATCCGGGAGAGCAGGGCCTGGCCGCGGGGCGAGAGGCGGTAGCCTACCGGGAGGCTTTCGGTGAGCCCGAGGGCCTTGAGCTTGCGCACATCGGCCTTGAAGCTTGGCTTGTCGCGGCCGATGCTGGCGGCGATGTCGGCGGCCAGCTCGGCCGGGCGAGCGGCGATCAGCTCCAGGGTGGCGCGAGTCCAGGGTCCGCGCGGACTGGCCCGGTCGAGGCGGGCCAGCTTCTCGAGCAGCACCGGCAGATCCAGCTCGGTGTCCTGACGCAGGGCGATGCGAGGATCGGCCCCGGCCCAGCTGACCTCGATGCGGTAGCACTCGCCCTCGCGGGTGAGTTTGGCCAGCAGGGCATCCCGGGAAGGATAGCCGGCTTTGCGGGCCTCAGCGGCCGAGATCCGGGCGGGATCGACCACCCTGACCGAGCCGATGGCCAGCACCCCCAGGCGGGTCTTGAGCTGGCCGCCGGTCTTCACGGTAGCCCGGCGCCAGCGGCGAAAAACGAGGGTGATGCGCCCATCCCGGATGCCCTCCAGAGTGTCGTTCTTGAGCAGCATCAGTAGCTCAAGCCGATGGCTTCGGTGAGGAAGCGGTTGAACGGCGAAGCCTGCTCGCAGTAGTCGGCGAAGCGCTGCAGGAAGTCGTCCTGGCAGGCCTGCTTCTGGGTGAAGGTGCGGCTGGCGATGAAGTCCTTGCGCTTGAGGTCCTCGATCAGGGGATGGTCGGCGGCATAACCCTGCGGGGGCCGCTTGAGGCTCTCTCCCCCGAGCTCGAGGGGAGCAACCGCCTGGCCCCAGCTGCGCGGGTTGTCGGAGATGGCCTCGCGCACCCGGGCGGCCACCTTCGGCTCGGGCTGGTAGAGGCCCACGCCGGCGAACACCATGCCGGGCTCGAGGTGGAGGTAGAAGCCGGGGGCGTGGATGTCTTTCGCCTTTTCGTGGCGGAACTGGGCCGCTGCGTGGGTCTTGTAGGGCGACTTGTCGCGCGAGAAGCGCACGTCGCGGTGGATGCGGAAGAAAGAGCGCCTGTCGGCCGTGAAGTGGGGGCTGATCCGGCGCAGGCGAGGAGCGAAAGCCTCGATGAAGTCGGCGAACGGGCCTTTGACGGTCTTTTCGTAGCGCTTCTTGTTCTGCTCGAACCAGGCTTTGTCGTTGTTCTCTTTTAGCTCGCTCAGAAAGCGAAACAGGTCCTCGGTAAACATGGCGGGGGACTTCTCTGCGGGGTGGTTTCCAGGCCTTCCGTCCCGGAGCGAGAACTGGCATGAATGCGCAAAATGATCGTCACCTTCTGCCTGCTCGTTTGCCTGGGAACTTCGGGTTTGGCCAATCCTGCCGACGCCTCTCCCAGCGACGCCGAGTTCAAGCAGTTCCTCTTTTATGCGGTGCTCGAGGGGCTCTTTGAACAGGGTCTGCCCGA
>CAZWUN010000400.1:0-4769 GCA_964637145.1 uncultured Burkholderiales bacterium | reverse complement strand
GCAGGAAGGTCAGGATATCCCCGGCCTTCTGGCAGCCGAAGCAGTGCCAGAGGTTCTTCTCGGGGTCGATGGACATCGAGGCGGTGCTGTCGTCGTGGAAGGGGCAACGGGCCATCCAGCCTTTGCCCTGTTTCTGGGCCTGGACGCCCTGACTGGCGAGGAACTCGAGAATGGGCAGTTGGGCTTTGAGGGCGTGAATTTCAGCATCCATGGCGCCTCCTGCGAGGAGGGAACGGCTGCCAGTCTCCAGTCTGCTCGTTCCACTGGCCGCGCTCGCCATCCGTCTCGAGCAGCCATTCCCAGCGCTTCTTCGCGCGTCGGCCGTCGATCAGGGCCAGCACCAACATGGCCTGCCCATCGTCCTGCCAACCGTACTCTTGCTGAAGGTCGTCGTCCCAGCCGTGCTGGACAGCCTCGCGCATCACGGCCCGGCCGAGCTCGGCCAGGTCCTTGTCGAGCCCGGCCTCCAAGCCACGAGCCTGCCAGTGGTCCCAGGCGTAGCGGCCGGCTGCATCAGGCCGGAGACGGGAAACTGTCGGCTCACCGGTGGTGGGCCAGCTTACAAGGGAAAGGGGGCGGTCGTCGGAGCTATCTGTGATCTCAGCCAATGTCATCTTTTGACTCCTCCGCTCAAAAGTTAGATATGATTTTTTAAAGTGTGGTTTCTTGCCTGCATTTGAAGTTCCTTCCTTGTGCTGAGCTAACAGCAACTTGTGGATAGTAAAGGCTTCTGGTAAGATTTTGGCAAAAGTCAGTCCGACAGGATGATAGGGTGTCACTCGGAACAACGATAACCAGGCTGCGCAAAGAGAAGGGCTGGACTCAGATCGAGCTGGCCGAGGCCGTGGAGATGCATCCCAACCACGTTAACCGGCTGGAGAAAGACCGCATCCAACCGCGCCCGAAGACTCTGGAGAAATTCGCCGAGGTGCTTGGCGTCAGCGCGGACATCCTGACAGCCGCCGCCAGCGGCGACCTGCCTTCTGGGATCGCCAAGGATGATCCGGAGTTGGCCGACCTGCTCACCCAGGTTCCGCTGCTGAACGAGGAGCAGCGTCAGGCGCTGCGCACCTTCCTGCGCTCGATGGTGGCATGTCAGCAGGTGCAGATGATAACCTCGGGCAGGCGCCCAGCCCGTAAGGCTGGGTAAGTAAAGAAAGCCCGCCGAAGCGGGCTTTCAGCGACGAGCCTTTTCGGCTTAAGCCGAGAGGCGCTGGGCCAACGAGCGAAGACGCCCCTGGAATCCTCCCTTTCCATACTTACGCGCGTAGCGCTGAATCCGCTCAACAAGGGTCGGAGGCACAAACTGCATCTGACCGCTTCGATTTTTCGCCAGCGCTCGGAGCAGGCTTTGAAAACCGCCCTGTCCATTGACAGGCTTGCTCAGCCAGGCGAGCTCTGAAACATCCAACAGAAGCCACATACTCTCTTCACCTCCTCGGCGCTTGTGACGCAAGCGTATTTTTCACACTATATCATCTACGGCCGCCCCTGTCAACAGAAAAGGATGTCATGGCATCATTTTCTATGTTTTTGCCACAAAAATTATTTGTCGCGACAGAAAATATTTTCCTAGTGGCTTCAAGAATTATTGACGCGACAGCTACCTAGTGTTACCCTGGAGCTACCAAAAGCGTGGAGGGAACATGGAAGTAGCGGATCGGGAGAACGAAGTTGAGGAAACGTCCATTCCGACTGGCGGTTCGGATCATGTCCGACTCGGCGAGCTGGATGTTGCGATTCATAAGGCCTACACCTATGCCGGGACTATTCGAGGCACGGTCTTTCCCTGCTTGCGCTATAAGCAGGGAAACCGGAAGCACTATCTTACCGCTGCAGCTCTGCCTGAAGTCACGCTCTTTTTCGCTCCTGGCGTGCCCGAAAGCGAGATCGAGCTGTCCGACGAGCCAACCAACCGGCCGGTAAATCCCGAGCACGTAGCGGAGATCGCAGACTATGTCTGTGGATCGGGGCAGCAAGGGTCGTATATCCTGGGCCCCATCTTGGGGGCGATCGATATCAACAAGACGAAGGAGCTGCGCTTCTTCCCCGCCTCGCAGTCCCAGGCTGCAGGGCCTATCACAATGGGCTACTTGGTGGTGCCGGCAGGAATTCAGTTTGAGACTACTGATGGGCAGCACCGGCGGGATGGGATCGAGAAGGCGCTCAAGCGTGACCGCTCGTTCGTTCAGGACTCCATCGGCATTTGCATCGTGGAGGAGCCCGAGATCAAGCAGCGTCGTATCGACTTCGCGGACCTGTCACGGACGAAGCCTGTTGGCACGACTATTCTGAGCTGGTTTGACCTCCGCGATGAACTCGCGGCTCTGAGCGTGGATCTCATCGCAGAGTCGAAGTTCTTCAAAGGGCGGGTTGACCGGTTCAAGGAGACGGTTAAGGGGCGCAACCAGAAGCTGTATCCGCAGAAGCAGATTCTTACGCTCTGTGCTGTCGCCGTCAATGAGCGTATTCGCTATGGCAAAGATCCTGATGAGATGCGCGCTATGGCCGCAACGTTCTTGGACAACGAGGAGAAATACGAAACGACCAAGAGCCGGCTAGTCCAGTTTTTCGACAAGTTCGCGCAGAGCGAAGCCACTCTGAGCAAGCTAGTGAAAGACAACGAAGCGCCGGCTGCGAAGCGCAAATCCGGAAGGGAGGTGTACGATCTCACTCACGAGCATCTTGTGGCTCAAGCATCTGGCCTCCATGCCCTCGGCGCTCTGTGCGCCCAGGTTGCCCGGTTGAAGCCTGAGGATCGGGGCGCGGTGGCTGAAGCACTGGCGAAGCTCGATTGGACGAAAGGCTCTCCTTTCTGGCTGGGCTCTTTGATGGAGCGTAACAAGCTGTCGAGCAGCAGCTCGGCACCTCACCGTGGGGCTGCTCGTGCGATGCTCCGCCTGCTTGTCGAAGCGGAGGAGTTTGCTACGATTCCGCAGTCGGCTTTGGAGCTACTTCAGCTGACTCGAGAGTCTCTGATCGACGTCCTGCACGCGGCCACGTCGTTCCCCGAAGCGTTCGAGCAGAAAGAGCTGAACTACCTGCAGCGGCGTGCCCACGAACTCTTCGACGAAGACGAGAGTCGGTTCAACTCCCTGTCTCCGAACGAGAAGGAACTCGTGCGGACGTTCCGCCAGGCTGAGAGCTAACGAGCCGGCTTCGGCGCCTGGAGCACCTTGTGCGCGATTTCATCAGGGCCAGCGAGAATCTCATGCTCCCAAAAGCGGACGACTATCCAACCCTCCAAATGTAGCGCCTCGGTGTTCCGGGCATCCCTGGCGCGGTTGCGCTCGAGCTTGGCTACCCAGTAGGGGTTTCCCCCCGGCGGTCTCCGGTAGTGCTCGGGGCAACCGTGCCAGAAGCAACCGTCAACAAACACGGCCAGTTTCGCGGCCAGAAAGGCAATGTCGATCCTTACGCTGGCGACCCGGTAGTGAAGCCGATACCGAGCCCCTCTCCGCCAGAGAGCCTTGCGAAGCAAGATCTCTGGTTTGGTATCCTGGCTCCTGATCGCAGCCATTCCCTTCCTACGCTTGCTTCCCACACGCTCTCCAATATTGAATTTTGAGCAACAGGGCCCGGGCCAGCGGCACTCCGAAGGGTGCGGCAAGCCGCTGGGGATCTGGTTTGCTGGAGAATTGGTGCGATGCAGTCCCAATGCACGAGCAAGTAGCCGCTCCCCGTGAGGCTCTCGGCCAGCACGCGGGCCGCTCATTCAGGTGGGCGGCTCGCGTGGGCTACCTAAAGGCTCTCGTCGGAGAGCCATTGCTAAGCGGTTCGCGATGCGAGGTCTCGTGCCTCGTGGACGGAGTCCGGGAACAGGGTGTACTCGTTGGAGCTTTCTGCGAGCGGAGTGGAGAGCCGCGTTTGCGCCCGATAGCCCAGCCCGGTGCCCGGGTGATCCTCGTGCTCGCCGACCAGAGCGAGATACTTCTCGGGCACAGTGGCAACCGGCTCAGGCTCGGGCGGACATCCCCGGTCGGGGGGCATCAGGCGGAGAGGAGACGCGCTCGGAGCCGCTCCCAGGAGCTGCTGGGCGATCTCGCGACCGATCACCTCGGCCAGGAGAGACGGGACGGCATTGCCGACCTGGCGCTGCACGGCGCCCCGCCCGCCCGTGATCTGCACGTCGTCCGGAAAGGTCTGCAGACGGCAGAGCTCGCGAGCTGAGAGCAGGCGGCTCGACCAGTGGAACGGGCCGATCGCCGGGCCAGGCTGCGCCTGGATGGTCCAGGAGGGCCGGGCTTTGGCGAGCTTGAGGAGAAAGCTCCAGTAGCGTCTCCGCCATCCGAAAAGCGGCTTGCCGGCGCCTCGATTCGTGTGGTGCAAGTAGTTCAGCCCCTCCGGGATTGAGGGCAGCAAATCGGCCCACTTGCCCCGCATCCGCAGGCTCTCACCGGGCGCCGGTCCGACATCCGCCAGGGCATCCCAGGCGGTCCGATGGAGCGGCAGGCTCTCCTCGGAGCAGACTGCATCGGGGGAGCGATGCGTCGGCTCGGGGAAACGGAACGTGATGCCGTCGCGAGAGCCTACCATCAAAAATCGCGAGCGCAGTTGGGGGACACCGTAATCCGCCGCGCTCAAGACCGAGAACCGGATTGTGTAGCTCGTGCCCTGACGCTGGTTGATGCCGTCCAGCAGGCTTAGGATCACGTCCACTGCCTCGGACTTCTTGTTGTAGGCCATACCCTCCACGTTCTCGAGCAGGAACGCCCGGGGAAGCGTGTCCTCGAGCACCCGGAAATACTCCGTCAGTGTGACCGCGCGCG
>CAZWUN010000399.1:0-4770 GCA_964637145.1 uncultured Burkholderiales bacterium | reverse complement strand
GTCGCGGTGGTGCAGGGGGGTCAAGGACCATATCGGATCCTATCTCGATGTCCGCTCGAGGAGTTGCTCCGCGCAGTCGTCCCGAGTGAGTCACGAGAAAGTCACGGAGCGCTTTGTCCGGGCGTTTACGTGAGATTCATCCTTTCCGGCCTCCACCGGGTAGAGTGTGCCCATGCTTTCAACCAACCTGCACACCCAGCTCTCCACGCTGAAAGGGCCCGAGCGCGAGGCCTACATCAACCGTTTCCGCGAGGAGCACCGCGGGAAGATTTTCGCAGCCCTGCACCTGCACAATCACCAGCCGATCTATCGCCCGGGCGTGCATCCGGCGGATACGCCCGAGATCAAGGACTATGTCCTGGGCGGCGGGGATGCCGACAACCGGCGTGAGGTCTACACTTCGGCCGACGCCTACGCCATCGAGCAGCGCCCCCAGCAGCCCGGGCTCGGGTTCCAGGTTTCCTACAGTGGCTCGCTCATGGACAACCTCGATCAGACCGCCGGGCGCGGTCTCTGGCCCGGCAGCAATTGGTCCGACCGTTATCGCCAGCTGCGCGAGGGGACGCAGACGCCGCTCGGTCACGAGCGCCTGGATCTGGTCAACTTCGGGCATTACCACCCGCTGATGGGGTTGATCGCCTCCGGGCACCGCGACGGCGCCACCGAGCACGACAAGGACAGCCGACTGCAGATTCAGCTTCACCGCCAGGCGGTGCGCGAACACTTCGGCGGCGATCTCTCGCAAGGCTTCTTCCCGCCAGAGATGGCCTTCAGCGAGCGGATGATCCCGGTGGTGGCGGAAACCGGCTCGAAGTGGGCGCTGGTGGACAACCTGCACCTGGACCGGGCCAATCGCGACTACTCCAATCCGCAGGACGGCCTCAAGCCGCCCAACCGGGCTGATCAGCGCAATCCCGGCGGACAGCCCTACGAAACCCTCTCCAACGACCTGGCCAAGCGCCACCTCGTCTCGCCCGACGCCCTGCGGCCCCACTACGTCAAGCACGTCGATCCCGCCACCGGGGAAGAGCACCTGCTGATCGCGGTGCCTCAGGACCGCTCGCTCTCGTCCTACATCCAGAAAGACCGCAACGGGGCCCGCCTGCAGGAGGTCGTGGACCGCTTCTCGGCCCACAACAACGACCCGGCCCACCCCCTTCTGGTCGTGCTCGCTTCCGATGGGGACAACAACGGCTCCAACAGCGGGTCGTTCCATCGCGACGTCCCGCTGGACCTGGCCGAACGCTTCCCCGACAAGGTCGAGCTGATCACGATCTCCGACTACCTGGAGATCTTTCCGCCCGAGAAGCCGCGCGAAGAGGTCGTGGACGGCGCCCGGCAGTATGTGGGAGGCGATCAGCGCCACGTGGAGGACGGCTCCTGGTGGGGTGCCAACCTGGGCGATCCCGAGTTTTCCAAGTGGATCGACGACCCGGCCCTCACCTCGTTCTCGCCCAAGAACAACTCCTGGGCAGTCCTGACGGCCGCCAAGAACGAGGTGCTCACGGCGGACGCGCTCGCCCCTGCCGGCGAAACCCCTGAGAGCCTTCGGAACATCCAGGCCAACGCCGGCTCGGCCAGCGAGCGCGCCTGGCACGGGCTGCTGGTGGGCCAGACCTCTTGCTATGAATACTGGAACGCCGACAACGTGCTTTCCTACTCCTCGGTACGAGGGGCCAACATGGCCGTCCAGGCGGCCCGCGAGCTGAGCGCCGGTCGCGAGGACAGGGTCGGACCCTCGGTCTTCCTTCCCCGGCACTCCCCCTACAACCCGGGCGGCCGTCCCGGGCGGTTCGACGTTCAGACCTACGCGTATGACGTCAGCGGCCTGCGCTCGGTGAAGGTCAAGTTCCGCCTGGATGAGGACGGAGAGCTGAATCGCAACCAGGATTTCCGCTACGAGGGCCCGGGCGTGACGCCCTGGTCCGGCGAGGTGGAGATGGTCCGGAGCCCTTTTCCGGACCTGGAGACGAAGCCAGGTGTCTGGGTCGATCCCGTGGCCCGGGCCGACGTGTTCCGGGCCGAGGTGCGGACTCCCCTCGCGGCGGGCGCTCAGGGCGCGCTGGTGCAATACTACGTGGAGGCGGAGGATCAAAGGGGGAATGTAACTCGCTCCCCGATTCGGAACGTCTGGGTCGACGGCGAGGAGGCCCCGCTTTCCAACGATGAGCTGCACCGGCGCATGGGCTCGGGAGACCCGGCTCAGGTGGCCGGCGCCGCGGCCTACGTGCTGCGCACCGGACGCAACGATACCCACGTCTTCAACCACCTGTTCCACCGCCTGGAAACGGGAGGCCCCGACCTGTTGAACCGGCTGGAAGGCCTGGCCGCGGCGGGCGAGCTGCCCCTCAACGGCGAGCCCGGCTTTCGCGCCGCGTACGTCGGCCGGCTGGACCGGCACCTGGAAAAGGAGTCCAACCAGCAAGCGCTCCGCGCGACCGACGCCCTGCGCCGGGCCATGGCCGGTCCGCTGGCGGGCTCGTCTGATCCGCGCGTGGAGCGGATTCTCCAGCGACTCGGGCTGGATTAGTGAAGGGGCGCTCCCGAGGGATAGGCAATCAGGACATTCGTTCAGAAGGGCGGGCAGATGGGCGGAAGGGGTGGACGCTCCTGTCCCGGCGGGGCTACCGATGGCCCCCGCAGTCCCTGAACATCCTCCATATCGCGCTGCAGGCGGCCCGATAGTCGCGGGTCGCCAAACCGATTGAGCAGCTCCTGTTTCGCCCTGGCCATCTGGAAGCGACCAAGTGAGTCGAGCACAACCGACTCGATCACAAAGTCGTAGTAGCCGCTGACTGGCTCTGGATGGAGACCGAGCGTCCGAAGACCCCTGTTCACCAGATTGGCCAGTTCGAGATACTCCCTCATGCTCTTTCCTTCGAGCCGGATGGGTTGACCCGCCGCCGGAGCGCCGCGTTCGGGATCGAGGCAAAATCCGTTTACTTGGAGCGTTTCGGTGGCACCGGGAGCGATCTTGGCGAACTCTCGGCGCATGACCACGATCCGCGAGGCTCCTGCTCCACCACCCAGAACGACTCCGGCCACGAAGGGAAAGTTCACCTGTCTGTCCGTCTTGTTCTTGACCGTCAGGTCAAGCACGTGGCCACCCAGCCGACCCTGTCCGGTCCAGCTCAGCTCACAGTCGCCTTCCTGGAGACCAGCCGGGGGGGGAACCAGCTCGTGGGGCGGCTCCTTCGCATCACTGCCGAGGTTGGGAGGCAGGTTCTGGGGAGCCCCTTGTTCCAACTCCTCCCGGGTCAGCTTGTCGATGAGACCCTTCAATTCTTTGGCCTGGTCCTCGAGGTAAACGATGAGCCCGGGCACCGGGTCCTCGTCCGGAGGGGGGACGGGGTCTCCATCCTGACGATGGGGAAGAGCCATCGGGGCCAGGCTCATCTTGCCGTAATCCGGCTTGTTCCCGTTCTGGTAGCTCGACAGCAACTCGGCCTTGACCGTCACCATGGCGTGCTCTTTGCGCAGGTCCTTGAGGCTGGCGCCGTTTTTCTTCCGGTTGTCGCGATAGCGGGCGATCACGTTGTCGATTGCCAGCATCGTGTTGCCCCAGACCGTGGTCTCGGCCGTGTGGCCGCCGAGCCAATCCCACAAGCAGCTGCAGGTGCGGTGCCACTTCCCCTGCCTGGTGTGCATCATTTCGTGCATGATCGAGATGGCCAGACGATAGACCGGGTAGAGCTGCAGGCAGTTATCCCCTTCGAAGCCCGCCTTTCCGAGCCAGCGGAGCAGGTCGGGATCGAGGCAGACCTCATTGGTCTCGTTGTTGGTCTCCGAATCAGTCTTCTCCTTTGGCTTTTCACGCTTCTTCTTCTTGAGCTTGCCATCGGCCAGGTGCTTCTCGGCTGCCGCCCCCCACTCGGCCGTCTCGGGGTTACTCTTGAGAAAGTCGATGGCAGCTTGCACGGACTTGAGGTCATCGGGTGAGAATTCTTCGGGCGTCCAGGCGTGAGCGGAGGCGATCAGCCCCAGCCAGAGAAGTGCGATGAGGGTGAGGGATCGGATCAAGTCTTTGCTCCTTCCAACAGCCGGGCAGGATAGGCTCCCCCGGTGGCCTGGAACAGACCTTCCGCGATCATCCGGGGGCCGGTCACCTCGGGGTCATAGACAACCCGGGCCTGCCGTGCGGAGTAGTTCACCTGCACCTCGAGCACACCCCTCAGCCCGCGCAGCGAGTCTTCGACCCGGGCGGCGCAACCCGCCTGGCAGGTCATCCCGGCCACGTAGAAGCGGGCCACCCGGGCGGAATCGGCCCGGGCTCCGGCCAGAAGGAAGCATAAGCACAGAAGTAGGAGTGGCCCCCGACGCATACGGGTGGCCTTCCCCAAGCCGCTCGCTCCGTCCTCTTGGCCGGTCAGCGAAAGCGCAGCAGCCGCAGCCCGTTCAGCACCACGATCAGGCTCCCGCCCATGTCGGCGAACACGGCCATCCACAGGGTGGCCGAGCCCTGCAACGCCAGGGCGAAGAAGAGCGCCTTGAGCCCGATTGAAAAGCCGATGTTCTCGCGCAGCACGCTGACCGTGAGCCGGCTGAGGCGCACGAACTCGGGCAGCTTCTCCAGGTCGTCCTCCATGAGGGCCACGTCGGCCGTCTCGATGGCCGTGGCCGTGCCGGCCGCCCCCAGGGCAAAGCCGATCGAGGAGCGGGCCAGAGCGGGGGCGTCGTTGACCCCGTCGCCCACCATGCCCACCTGGCCGTGCACCTTCAGGAGCTGCTCCAGAGCCTGCAGCTTCTCGTCCGGCAAGAGGTTTCCGCGGG
>CAZWUN010000398.1:0-4777 GCA_964637145.1 uncultured Burkholderiales bacterium | reverse complement strand
CCGGCCACCTCGTAGACCGAGGCCAGGATGTCGGTCACCTCGTTCCACTCCTCGTAGGTGTAAAGCGAGAACTTGGGAGCCCCGGTGGAGCCGCCGCTGGCGAAGACGTAGGCCCCCTCGAAAGGTCCGGTCAACAGGCCCTGGCCCACGGGGGGCGTGTGGGCGCGAATGTCAGCCCCGGTCAGGAGGGGGACCTCCAGCAGCGCCCCGGGCTGCTCCAGCTCGATGTCCTTGAGGCGCTCGTGGTAGAAGGGCGACCGGTCGCGGGCGAACTCGAGCAGGTCGAGCAAACGCTCGCCCTTTTCCGACCGGGCCGGGGTAGGGTCCAGGCGCCGACCCACGTCGAAGCGCTCGGGAGCCGACTCGATGCTGCACCAGCGCAGCAGCTGGGCCAGTTGGAAGGTTCCGTCGTGAGGCGATCCCATTTTGCCCGTGTGCATCCGACCCAGCTCGGTGAACCGGGTCACCCCCAGCGGAGCGAGGCGGTTGGCCACCTCGCGCAGCTCCACGCTCAGGGCCCCCACCCCCACGCTCTGCAGCACCGCTTTGTAGGGGCGCAGCGCCTCGGCCACCTCCGAGAGACGCGTGAAGGGATGAATGCTCAGGCTGCGGTTCAGGGGCGAGCCCAGCCGGTCCAGGCGATTGCGCCAGAGCAGGCTCCAGGTGGCCCCGTGGCGTTCGAACGAGTCCCCCACGAGCTGGCCGAAGGAGGCGATCTCACGCTCCTTGAGCAGCTCGATCTCCTCGTCGCGGCTCAGCTCGGGCTGAGGAAACTCCACGGCCAGCTCGTCTAGATGGCGGCCCAGCGCCTCCAGGAAGCTCTGTACCAGATCCTCCTGCGGACCCGGGTCGGGCAGCTGCAAGAAGAGTGACTGAGGCGAGCCGCAGGCGCGCTGCTCCCACATCACCACGTCGCGAGCCAGGCGCCGGGCGGTCTCCTCCACCCCCACCGTCTCGAGGTGGGCGAAGGTAACCAGGGCCAGCGACAGGCGAGGCCCGTAGGCCACCAGGCGAAGACCCGGTGAGAGACCGCTACTCCAGGCCTCCAGGGCCGCCGCGCCGCCCCAGACCACCAGTCCATCGGCCTTTTCCTTGACGACTTTCTGCAAAGCCGGATCGTGGCCGGCGAAGGAGACCACCGCGAACGAGCCGGCCACCTGCCCGGACGCGTCCAACTGCCGCAGGCTGCGGGCGAAGAGCAGGGGGAAGAACGGGTCCACCGAGGCCGCCTTGAGAATGTTGGCGTTCTTGGTCAGCAGGCCGTGCACCAGCGAGTCCACCGCGCCCAGAAAGACGTTTCCGGGAGAAATGTGCACCACCACCCCCAGCGGGGCGGCGCGCACATAGCCCTGATAGCCGGGGCGCCAGATCCAACGGTCCAGGGCCTCCGGCTGGCCCAGCTCGTAGCGCAGCTTGGCCAGCAGGTTGGGGCGAGCCAGAAGCTGCACCAGCGTATCCAGCCCCTGCTCCACCATCGGGGGGGTGAAGCCCACCAGGCCGGGCAGGTGCTCCAGGGCCAGCCTTCTTCCCTCGAAGCGGGGGCGGGCCCAGAGACGGCTGAGCCGGTCGAGCAGCTCCACGACCTCCAGCACGGGCACCTCGGCCAGACGCTCCTGGGCGGTGCGAGCCCGGTCGATCACCTCACCGAGTTGCTCGGCGTCGAGCCGCTCGCTCTGGCGCACGATCTCGCCGAACAGGTAGTGGCTCACGTCAGCACTTCCAGGGCGGTGATGGCGCAGCCCTTGTGCTTGTTGACGCCCCCGCGCCCGGACAGGCGCAGGATAGGCGAGCGGCGCCCGCAAGCGCATTCGGGCTCGACGCGGCCGAGGTCGGTGGTCAAGAGCGAGATGGCCGGGAACGAGCGCAGATAGGGGGTCAAAAAGTGCAGCAAGCCCTCCTGGCCCGGCTCGAGCAGCTCCAGGGTGCGCGGATGGCGCGCGTGGACGCGGGAATAGCGAGGGATGTGCATTTCGCCCGCTTCGCACTCGGTGTAGGGAACCCCATGCTCGACCATGCCGTAGAGGTCGCGCACGTTCTGTCGCGGGATCCCCAGCCACTCGGCCACCCGGGTGCGGAACTCGTCGCGGGGGATCTCGCGGTCTTGCAGCGTCTTCCAGCCCCCGCCGGTCAGCACGTAGCTGAGAGGACCGAAGTTGAAGTTGGCCCCGCGGCGCCAGATGCACTCTCGCAGCACCTCCCAGGTATGGGCCGGAAAACCCAGGATGCGCAGCGGATAGCGGGTGAGCTGAAAGCGCTCCAGAGCATCCAGACAGCTGTCCCGGTCGAGCTGCCAGCCCTCCTCGACCGGCCGGATGGCGTAATGCACCTGCTGCACCCGGGTCAGCGAGGTCAGCAGCTGGTCCGAGAAGGCCGTGCCCAGGTCGCTGGCCACGGCCGGGTCGTAGGTGAAGCAGAGATAGTTGGTGCGGCGGCGATTGCGCATGCCCAGCGCTCCGTAGACGTGGGCTACAATCTTGCGAATGCGCCGCAGCGTGACGCCATCGAGCGGGATCGAGCTCTGGCGCCCCCCGGTGCCACTCGAGGTCAGGGTCAGCTTGACCGCCTCCTGCGGGCCGGTAAGGAGCGGATACTCCTTGAGCACGCTGACGAACAGGTGAGGGATGCGAGGCAGATCCTCCTGGCGACGCAGCTGCGAGGGGACGAAGCCCTGGCGCCGGCAGTGCTCGCGATAGAGGGGGCAGTGCAGAAAGTGATGGGCGAAGGCCTCTCGCATGGCCCGCAGGAACATGCGCTCGGCGCCCGGGTGCAGCGTAAAGGCGGCCCGCCCACCGATCAGGGCGGCGGTGGACCCTTTGAGGCGCTTTCGCAGGGACTCGGCGCGCTCGAGGTCGCGCTCAGGCATCCATCAGCTCCTCCCACAGGCTGGAGGTGTACAGCTTGAAGAACTCGAGCAGGAAGGGCTTGGACTCCTCGGTCAGGCGGAGGCCCCGAAAGTGCAGGGGCACGAAAGTCTTGGAGGTCACCAGGAAGTCTTCCCGCTCGCCCTGCCGGTTGAGCAGGGCGGCGGGAAAGTAGGCGCAGGGCAGAAAGCCGGCCTGATAGGCCTGGGCCTGAAGCTCGGGCTCGTAGGCGCTGACCAGCAGCTCGAGGTAGACCACGCCCATGGCCTCGCACTGATCGCCCACCGCGTTGAGCACCTGAACCCGGTTCGCTTCGCCCGTGGTCAGGCCCACCAGGGTGGCGTGCCCGTCCCGGGGCTGGAAATTGAGGAAGGCGCGCAGCTTGCTGGTGCTGTCGGCCAGAATCAAATTGGGCTGGTGCAGGGGGAAGAAGTCGTAGACCATGTTGCGGGTGGTCTTGAGCAGGAACCGGATCTTCTCCAGGTCGCTGGCATCGTTGCGCACCGACAGCTCGATGCGGCCGGAGGGGACCTTGGGAAGTCGCACCGGGGCGATGCGGGCCGGCTCGATGTCCAGCCGGCTGCGCACGATTTCGTAGAGGGTGTGGGCCTGCGGGATGAGGCGAGGGCTACGCCTTCTGGCCCGCAGCGCCTCTTTGCCCAGGCAGACTTTAAGGCCGTGGGTCTCGTAACGCTGCACCTTGCGCACATTGGGGAAGATGCCCACGTCCACGAAGCCCAGCTTCTTGAGGTCATTGTGGAACTCGAGCGAAATGAAGGTGCGCACCACCGCGTAGATCATGTCGAAGGGGCCGCCCTCCACCATCAGGTGCTCGAGCGCCTGGCGCAGCATGTGCTCCATGATCTTCTGGCCCCGGTAATCGGGGTGCACGATGCCGCCAAAGCTCTTGGCCAACCGGTGCTCTGGCACGATGGCGATGATGAGCGAAGCCACCACGGTTCCCTCGTGCTCGGTCAGCAGCCAGATGACCTGATCGCTGGTCAAGGCCCGCCGGGTCTCCTCGGGATCGGCCACTTCCGGCAACCCGTAGCGGTCGCCATAGGTAGCGAAATAGAGGCCCCGCACGGCCTCCTGATCGGCCACGTCGGCCGGTCGCATGGCGACCATTTGCCCATTGGACAGGCTCCAAGATTGCGTCAACGACATGCAGGCCGGCCTTCTCGCGCGGTGCTTGGGAATCCTCGAAGGACTGAAAAGGACCAGGGAGTCCAAGGTCGAATCTTTGAATAAATTTACGCCAGGATTGTGTGATTCTCAAGTCCATGCTTGCACGACCCACAACGGGGACTCGGGGGGTTGGTGGCCGTTAAGAAGGGCACGACCGCGCCTGTCGTCAAACCGGGAGAGCTCGAAGCTCGCCTCAAGAAGGCCCTGGCCAGCGCCAACGAGCGCGTGGAGGAGCTCGAGGACAAGCTCGAGGCAAGCCAGGACAAGATCGACGACCTCGAGGACCAGCTCGATGAGCTCGACGAGCAGAATCTCAAGCTCGAGCAGCAGAACAAGGAACTGAACGAGCAGCTCAAGGCCCGCGCCAAGAAGCTGAAATCCCTGCAGGCCAAGCTCGAGGCCGGAGGGGGCGGCTCAGAGGAGCTGCAAGCCGAGCTCGCGCTGCGCCAGCAGGAGCTGGAGGCCAGCCGCAAGGAGCTGGCCGATGTGAAAGAGCGATTGGCCAGGCGAGAGAAGGAGAGCAAGAGCCTCAAGGCCCAGCTCGAGAAGCTGCAGGGCCAGGACGAGCTCGAGCAGGCCCGAGCCCGACTCTCCCAGCTCACCCGGCTGGAAAAGGACCTCGAGCATGCCAGACAGGCCGAGCAGGTGCTCAGCGGCGAGCTCGAGGCACGCCAACGGCGCATCGAGGAGCTGGAGGAAGAGCGCCGCCTGCAAGACGAGGCCCTGCC
>CAZWUN010000397.1:0-4793 GCA_964637145.1 uncultured Burkholderiales bacterium | reverse complement strand
TACCAGCTCCCCGCTCTCGGAGCGGTACTCTGCCTGAAGGCGGCCTGGCCGGACGGGCTCCGGGACCGATTCCAGGCGGTCCTTAAGGGGAAGGTCGAGCTGATCGGGCTTGCGGGTCTCGGGGGGGTCGACCAGGTTGTTCTGAAACGGCAGGTCCAGCGCGCGGCAAAGACGTTCGGCTGTCCTTCGAGCTTCCAGCGAGTCGAGGGACGAGGCGATGGGGATCGTCTGCACGTCCACCGTCACCCCCAGGTGGTAGAGGTCATAACTGTCCCTGTGCTTGCCTCGATCCACCACCACCGGCTCTCGCCAGAGCTTGACGGCGGAGGCCCGGCTCAGATCCTGCGTCGCGGTCACGTGGCCCGGCCACCAGCTCCAGCTCTGAATCTCCCGGCTCACAAGGTCGAGAGTTCGCCCGGACCGATAGAAGACCGCCAGCAAGGAGAGGGCAACCAGGATCAGGCTGGCCACGGACCAGAGGGTCATCTGAAAGTGCCAGGAGGCGTATCCGAGCGGGAGTGCACAGACCAGACCCGCATAACCCAGCGAGTGCAGCCACTGGAAGAGGCTCTCGTCGAGCGGCAGGGCCAGCCCATTGGCGACCGGTTTCAAAGCCATCGAGATGGTTGGATATTCGAACCTGAAATCGCGGGTCCTGGGGTCCAGGAGTGGCCCCCACGACGGGAACGGGCGTGTTCCCTGCACCTGGCAGCAGAAGGGCCTTGTAGATCGAGGAGAGTCGAGGGCGAGTTTCCGATGCTGCCGGGTCGTGGGTTGTAGATCGAGGAGAATCGAGAGCGAGTTTCCGATGCTGGAAGGCGTCAGGTAACTTCTCCAGAGGCCGTGCCCGGAAAGGCGGTCTGGTCACCCGGTACGACCCGGTGAGGCCCTGTGCCTGTCCGGCCTCGCGCTGATCCCACGGGGCGAACTGGTGCTCTGGGTGCGAGGACAGGTGAGTCCAGAATTCAGGGCAGCAGCCAGACCTGCAGCTCGGTGTCCCCCACCCGGATGCGGTTGCCGTCCTTCACCTCGGAAGGCACCCGCCCCACGCGCGCCCCTTCCAGGCGCGTGCCGGCGCGGCTGCCCAGGTCTTCCAGGCACAGCATGCCGACCGCCGGGTAGAGCCGGGCGTGGCGGCGCGACAGGCGCGGGTCGGTAAGCCGCAGCTCGGCTCCCCGGCCCCGCCCCAGCACCAGCCCGCGCCGGGTGACGAAACCTCGCTCGCGCATCGCGCCGCAGTTCTCCACCAGGGCCACCACCGGCTCGCCCTGCAGCGCGAAGCCGGCCGCCGCGGCCAGCTCGCGGCCTGGCTCGAAGAAGAACTCGCACGGCCCGGCCAGCACCCAGCCGCGCTCGGCCGCCTCGCGGGCCAGGTTCTCGCTCAACCACTGCTGGTCTTCTTCGCCCAGAGCCTCCCCGCACCAGATGCGAAAAGAGTTGGGGGCCATCTCCACCTTGTTGCGCAGCACCAGCCGGCTGTCCAGCATCAAGCGCAGCAACAGGTGGGCGATCTCCAGCCGGTGGCTGCCCTCGGTGCGGCCCTCGATGGTCTCCTCGAGCGCCTTCTCCAGCTCGCGCAGCCAGCTCAACGCTTCAGGTCGCTCAGCCTCAGCTGCCCGCAGGCGGCCGCGATGTCGCTACCTTTCTCCTGGCGCACCGTGCACTTGATCCCACTGCCCTCCACCACTTCCTGGAAGGCCCGCACGCGAGCCGGGCGACTGCGCTTGTAGCCCACCCCCTCGATCGGATTCCAGGGGATCAGGTTCACCAGCGAGTGCATCCCCGAGAGCAACCGCACCAGCTCGTGGGCCTCCTCCACCGAGTCGTTGACCCCGTCGAGCAGCACGTATTCGAAGGTGACCCGGCGCCCGGTCGCCTCCTGGTACTCGCGGCAGGCTTCCAGCAGAGCCGCGAGCTTCCACTTGCGGTTGACCGGCATGATCTTCTCGCGCAGCGCGTCGTTGGTGGCGTGCAGCGAGATAGCCAGGCGCAGGGGCAGTTTCTCTCCGGCCAGGTCGCGGATGCGTGGCACGAGTCCGGCGGTGGAGACGGTCAGGTGGCGCATCCCGATGCCCAGCCCCTCGGGGGAGTTGATCATGCGCACTGCCCGAAGGGTGTTGCTGTAGTTGTGCAGCGGCTCGCCAATCCCCATGAAGACCACGTTGGCCACCCGCTCGCCCTGCTCATCCACGCGTTTTTGGATCTGCAGCACCTGGTCCACGATCTCCCAGGTGGCCAGGTTGCGCCGCAGCCCCAGCTTGCCCGAGGCGCAGAAGTCGCAGGCCATGGCGCAGCCCACCTGGGTGGAGATGCACACCGCCACTCGCCCTGGACCCACGTCGTCGCCCAGGTAGTGCATGCGCACGCTCTCGATCACCTCGCCGTCGGGCAGGGTGAAAAGGTACTTGGTGGTCTCCTGCTCGGAGTGCCGCTCCTCCTTGAGTTGCAGCTCGGGGATCTCGGCCTTCTCCTTCAGGCGCGAGCGCAGCTTGAGCGAGAGGTTGGTCATGCGGTCGAAGTCGGTCTCGCGGGCGGTGTAGATCCAGCGCAGCAGCTGGCGGGCCCGGAAGGCGGGCTCGCCCAGCTCGCGCACGAAGGCCACCAGCTCGTCGGGATTGAGGTCCTTGAGGTTGACCTTGCTCACAGGTCCATCCCCGTGATGCGCAGCGTGCCAGCCTTGTCGCGCTGCATGGTGAAGGCCCCCAGCCTCAGCCGAATGGGGGCCGTGGGGGTGCCGTCGGACTCTTTGAAGACCAGGCTGTCGGACAGGATGATGGGCACCGAGGAGATCACCCGGAACGCGCCGTCTTTGAGCGGCTCGAAGCCCAGGAAGTGATCGTTGAAGGGCTCGAGCCGGAAGTCGGGATGGCTGAGCAGGTCTTCATGGAAGGCCCGAAAGGCGTCGCGGATCTCCTGAGCGCGGCCCTGCGCGTCGCCCTGGGCCGAGGCCTCCACGGCCGGGGCGATGAGGGCCATCACCCGGTCGACCTGGCGCGATTCGTAGGCGGAATAGAGCTCCTTGAGCAGAGCCCGGGCCGCCGTCTGATCGGCCTCGCTCACCGGGACAGGCTGAGCCAGGGCGAGGCAGCCCAGCAGAAGGAAGAGGATGAAGGTTCTCACGGTGCCGGTATTATACGCCAGAAGCCGGATCGGTGCCAGGGTCTGGTGAGATGAGGTCCTCATGGCGACGCGCATGGTTCGAGCTTCTTGCTCGCTCAGGCGCGGGTGAGCTTTGCGCCTCTCGCTTGAAGAAGCCTGCGCTCACGCCGGGTGAGCTTGGCGCGTCTCGCTTGGAGAAACCCCGGGGCGGGTCTGGCTTCGAGAAGCTCTACGCTCGCTTTTCAGCGCACCACGCGGCTGGCTCGATACACGGGAGCAGCCTGGCTGGGCCGAGCACGACCGTTGTTGTAAGGCCGGGAATGATTGTGATAGGTGGGGCGGGGGGCGCAGGAGCCGTTGTTGTATCCGCCGCTGGGATAGGTGTAGCCCTGGTTGTAGCCGTAGGGATACGAGTAGCCGGGGCCCGGATTATAGCCGTTGGGATAGCAGCCCGTGTTGTAGTTGTAATAGGGCTGCACCGGGTAGCTGTAGCCTGGCTGGTAATAGACATAGCCCGGCTGGTAGTAGACGGGGTAGCTCTGATACACGGGGTAGGTGGGATATCCGGTGCCCACGCCGATCTGTACTGTGACGCCGGTCTGAGCGGGCGCCGGTAGGGCCAGGCAGCAAAGCAGTGCGGCCAGAATCATCAATCGCTTCATAAGGACCTCCTGCAGGTTGGTCTGCTCTCAGTCTATCCCCTGGGGGCAGCCAGGAACATTGCTGAAATGTTAAATCCGCATAGGAGTTGTGTGTGACGAGGCGCCCTGAGGCTAGTTGTCCCCGCCGGGCGCTACGCCGTAGAGCAACTCCACCAATCGGCGACCGCCTGCCCTGTGGACCTGCGACCGGCCGCGCTCCCATGCTCCCTGGACCGGCCACCTGGCCGCGTTGGCGCTCGTCGACCGGTCACCCATCGCATCCTGGGACTCGCCGCGTCTCGCGCTGCGCGTGGACCGGCGACCCGCCGCAATCGTCTGTCCGTGGAGCAGTCTGGACCTCGGAGCTAGCCTTTGCCGAGGATGCGCCGCACCGCCTGCAGGAAAGGCTCGCTCTGCGCCTCCGGACCCGAGCCGAAGTTCAGGTGGGCCCCGTCCGAGCGCCACTCTCCCAGCACCGTCCGCTTTTCTCCTTGCAGGTCGAGCGAATGCTCCAGGGTCAGGATGCGGGCCGCCGCGGGCCCCTTGTCCGCCGGCCAGACCAGGCACAGAAAGTGGGCTTCCGGCACCTCGCCTGGGGGAGGCAACCGGATCAGCGCTCCTTTCCAGTCGTCGAGTCGCACCGGCTCCAGCGCCAGCCCATCGCTGGCCAGGCTCTCCTGGCAGGCCATCCCGACCTCCTTCCAGAGCGCGATCAGGTGGGGGAGGGCCTCCGGGCCCGAAAGCACCTGGGCCACCGCCGCCGGGTCCTCGAAGAACCAGCGCGGAAAAACCCGGTGAGCGAACATGTAGGCTTGCACGGCGGGCAGTTATCCTTCGGCGGGATTTCTCCTACCGGCGAGCGCGAACGCCCACTTTGTCCCGCCGGTCAGGAACGCTGGCTCGGCGCTGAGGTGCAGTCTGCTCGAGGCAGCAACTCTCGGCTCTCTGAACCTGGAGCTCCTCCTCGGTCTCAATCCTGCGAAGTCAACCACATGTAAGAACGTATGCTCGAAATTTATACCGGCGGTATCGAAACTCTGCTCGTTCGAGCGC
>CAZWUN010000396.1:0-4795 GCA_964637145.1 uncultured Burkholderiales bacterium | reverse complement strand
ATGATCAGAATCTTGACTTGAGCGAACAAAGCCAGGATGTCTCCTTTGCGTCGTGGAAATTTGCCGGTGTCCGATCAACTCGGATGTGCCCGGGTTTCGTGAGATCCTTAGTTCTTTCCGTGGCTGTCCTTCCCTCGTCCGGCAAGGAAGCCGATAAGCGGGAGAGCCGTTATGATACCAAACAATTCCTGCTCTTGATCAGGTGATCAAATGGGTTTTCCTTGTTACTTGGGCGGCCATCCATAAGATTCAGTCGGAGGTTTCAGATGGCTCAGCGGCCCGTATTCGTTCCTGTGACGACGTATCCATTGGTGCGAGAACGCTTGGTCGAGTTTGTCTGGCACCCAGGATTCGCCAAAGCGCAAGCACTAAGGAACATCCGAGGCTTGCACGAAAGCGCTACTGAACTCGGGCTCGCACCGCTGCTTGAAATATCTTCACGGTCACCAGAGCCGCTAGGGCGCAATCTGAGCGCGCTGAGTCTCACCTTTGAGCACCAGGGCTGCCGACTCTCGGTCGAGTCCGCCTTTCAGGGCAGTAAAGTCTTTGAGCAGAGCGGTCCGTTTCAGGATCTCTACAAGCGTCCAGGGCATGAGGCGCGCGCTGATGAGCGCTTGAGAAATTCCGGCTCGGTTGTTGGGTTTCAGTTCTTCGAAGAGAATCTACCTGCTGAACCCAAGACCGCCTTCTATGACTGGCTCTACATAAACGCCCTGCGGCAGAATCCGGATTCGGCAAGCCAGTTGAGCAGGTACCGAGGGTTCACAGATATCGCTTTCAATCCCAAGCGCTCACTAAACTGCCAGGCCCGAGCCGCCGCGCTGTATGTTGCTCTGGGAGAGCGGGGATTCTTGGGCCCGTGGCAGGATTTCTTTCGCATGTATAGAGTCGTTATGAGTCACGAGACAGGAGAGATGGAGCTGTTCAGCGCGAATTCTTTACCTGGAACGTAAGACAGAATATAAGGCTCTGCGCCAGCAACCCGAACAGATGCGCGGGTCGACGGCAGCAAACCGGCCGAGCCAAGCACCCCGGCCACAACTGGTTTCGCCCGCGCCACCAAGCTCGTTGCCTTTAACCGCCCCCTCTCCCCGAACTCCGCTAATCGGCAAGCCCATGATGCTAATCGCGCTCGGGTTGATTCTGATGATGCTGATGATGCTTCTAGTCGGCCTTTATCCCTCGTTTGGTTCCAACACAACGACGACTCCTTCGTCCGTAACTGAGCAAGCCCCGAGCTTTGATGCGCGGGGTCCCACCAGTCATCCAAATCGTAAGCCAGGTGAAGCATATTTCATTGCTAGCAAGAAGAGAAACAAATTTCACGTCCCTACGTGCGAATGGGCAAGAAAAATCAACCCAACCAATCTTGTCGAATACACCACCAAAAACGATGCAATCAACGAGGGAAAAGAGCCTTGTAAGGATTGCATACCCTAAACTTGTTTTCCGCAAGGATGAACTGGTGTAAGTTCTTCCGTGACGAGTTTCACGAGCGAGCCGCCGAAGTCATGGCAGAGGCCGCAGTGGTCGAGCTCCTGCGGATTGGCAAGCTCTCCGCTGGGAAGGGTGCGCAGTTGCTCGGGTCGGACGAACGGAATTCGAGGAAGTTCTCGGCAAACACGATGTCCCGAGCTTCGACCTCCTGCCTGGCCGGGAGAGACGCGGATGTTGACGAAAGCACAGTGACCCTCGGCGTTCTGTCCTGCGCAGTGATTCTGAGCCTGTTATTGGTGCTTCCTTCGGTCAACCACTGCCCCCCAGGCCCCTGGCCAGGTGTTGGGATTCGTGGGTACTCCTGCCATACGAGGTCAGCCCTCGATGACGTCGAGGTAAAGCTCGTCGATCGGGATCCGGATGTCGAGCGAGAGCAGGGCCAGCTCTCCGTTCTCGACAGGAGCGGTATCCAAAACCCATCGATCCGGGCTCTGCTTATATCCACGCTCGATTCGGACCTGATCCTGGGCGAGCAGGATGTACTCCTGGAGAGACGGGACATCCTGATACATCCGGAACTTGTCGCCCCGATCATACCGCTCCGTCGAGGGCGACAAGACTTCGAAGACCACCCGGGCATCGGTGACCGTGTCCTTCCTCCCGCGATACCACGCTGGAGCGCCGCAGAGGACGAGCACGTCGGGGTATGTGAACAAGCGCGATTGCTCAACGTAGAGGCGCAGATCCGAACCGTAGGGTCGACAGCTCCCTCCCCGCAACCGCTGGCGCAATTCCGCCAGCACGTTCCTGACGATTGCGCTGTGATTCAGCGTTCCACCGGCCATGGCGAAGATCTCGCCGTCGCAGTACTCGCTTCTGATCTCGGACTGCTCTTCCAGCAAGAGATATTCTTCCGGGGTAAATCGGCGACGTTCCCGCTCAAGCAGCACGCTCGTAGACTTCGCCGATCGGAGAAATGCGCCTTCAGACCCCGGGCGGGACCAAGCACGAGCCTCGGTGGCAGGCAAGTTCGACCGAAATGCTCAGAGCCGGGAATCCGCCCGCGCGAGGACGAACGCTGCACTGCGTGAAGGTCCCCGAGATTCCGGGCTATCGAATC
Source organism: uncultured Burkholderiales bacterium (assembly GCA_964637145.1). Lineage (GTDB taxonomy): Bacteria > Vulcanimicrobiota > Xenobia > Xenobiales > QWHO01 > QWHO01. The sequence goes on along the minus strand of CAZWUN010000396.1, from coordinate 2,238 downwards.
GACGGCGAGCTAGGGCGCGGAGCGCGCGGGGTGGTCTACCGGGGCAAGCGAGGGGATGTGACCTACGCGGTCAAGGTGCAAAACGACCCCCAGGATCGCTCGCTCTTGTTTTACGCCACCCTGGCCTGCATCCGCCATCCCGGGCTACCCGAGATCATCGAGGTGGGCGAGGCCGCCGGCCGCCCCTACCTGGTGCGCGAGTTCGTGCCCGGCTACACGCTGCAGGCCGAGCTCGAGGCCGGCCCACTGGAGGAAGGCGAGCTGGTCGAGGTGGCCAAGATGCTGGCCGGGGGCCTCGATCAGGTGCACCGTCACGGGCTGATCCACCGCGATGTCAAGCCCGCCAACGTGGTCGTCTCCCGAGCCGGGACGGCCCGGCTGATCGACTTCGGCTTCGCCACCTTCGTGCAGAGCCAGCCCACCGATTCGGCCGTGGGCACCTACCAGTACGCGGCGCCCGAGCAGACCGGAATGCTCGACGCCACCCTCGACCAGCGCACCGACCTCTACGCGCTGGGTGCGGTGCTGTTCCACTGCGCCACCGGACGCCCCCCCTACCAGGCCGACAGCACCTCCGAGCTGCTCCGCCTGCACGCCTCGGCCCCCATTCCCCTGGTGCGCGACTACAATCCCAAGATCAGCCCGGCCCTGGCCTTGATCATCGAGAAGCTGCTGGCCAAGGATCCGCGCGATCGCTACCAGACCGGCCAGAGCCTGCTGGCCGACCTGCGGGCCCTGACCAAGCTGAGCCAGCGCCTGGCCGAGGGGCAACCGGTGCGCCTGGGCGAGACGGGCCAGGAGCTGCGCCACCAGGCCCAGGCCATGGTGGGCCGCGAAGCCGAGCTCGAGGAGCTGAGCGGGGCGCTGGAGCAGACCCTGCGCGGACGCGGCGTGTCGGCTCTGATCGAGGGCCAGGGCGGCAGCGGCAAGAGCCTGCTGGCTCAGGAGTTCCTGCGGCGGGCCCAGAGCCAGCGTCCCCTGGTGCTGGAGGCGCGCTGCCTGCAGGGCCAGGTTCCCTTCGCCTCCATCCGGGCCTGGGTGGATGCCTTCTTCGCTCGCCTGGGCACTCTGCCGCCCGTGCAGCGCACGCCCATCGAGAGCGAGCTGCGCAAGTTCGCCGCCGAGCGAGCTGGCTTTCTAGCCCGCCTGGGTCCGGCTGCGGCCAGCTTCTTCGGGGCCCAGCCCGAGGAGGGCACCGGCGATCAGGTCTTCGAGTGCGCCGCCCGCTTCTTTCTCGAGCTGGCCCGCATCCACGGCTCGGCCGTGCTGCTGCTCGACGACGCCCACCAGCTCGATGAGGCCGGTCACGCCGTGCTGCGCCGGCTGCGGCTGCGGCTGAGCGAGGCTCCCCTGATGCTGCTGGCCACCGCCCGCCCCGGTCCCGGGCTCGACCTCTACCTGGACACGGCCGTGCCCACCACCCGGCTGGTGCTCAACCCCCTTACCCGGGCCGAAGTGGAGCTGATGGTCTATGCCCTGCTGGGCTCGCGTCCCATCAACCCCGAGCTGGTCGAGCTGATCACCGAGCGCAGCCAGGGCAACCCCTTCACGGTGCAAGAGTACGTGCGGGCCATGCTGGTCTCGGGAGCGGTGCTCCCCTCGCTGGAGGGCTGGCGCCTGGAGCACCGGGCCCTGCAGGGGCTCAAGCTCTCCGACGACATCCTGGAGCTGGTGCTGCAGCGCGTGGGCGCCCTGGAGGAGAGCCTGCGCAACCAGCTGACCACGGCCGCCGTCTTCGGCACTCGCTTCTCCAGCGACGATCTGGCCGCGGTGGAGGGCGCCAGCCTGAACCTCGAGCCGGCCGTCCGGGCCAACGTGATCGAGCGCTCCGGGCCGTCCACCTACCTCTTCGTGCACGACCGGATCAGAGAGGCCTTCCTCAGCGAGCTCGACCCCGAGCGCTCGCGCCAGATCCACCGCAAGCTGGCCCTGGGCCTGGAGCCCCTGATGGCCTCCCGGCCCGAGCTGAGCTACGCCGTGGCCCGCCATTACGCCCTGGGCGAGGGGCGCAGCACCCGCGTCTACGAGACCAACCTCACGGCCGGGAGCATGGCCCTGCGCGACTTCGCCTTCGAGGACGCCTACCAGTTCCTGATCCAGGCCCGCCAGGCCGCTGAGCGAGGCCGCTCGGATTGGATGGAGCCCCTCAGCCTGGCCTGCGAGCGCACCAACCGGGTGGAGGAAGCCATCACCCTGATCGAGCAGATCCTGGAAGCCAGACCCCCCGCCCTGGCCCGG
>CAZWUN010000395.1:0-4830 GCA_964637145.1 uncultured Burkholderiales bacterium | reverse complement strand
CCCGGCTCAGCGCTTCTTGCCGCCTGCGGCGACCGGCCGGGCTCTTGCGGCCTTGGCCCTGGCCGCATCCTGCTCGACGCGCAAGCGCACGATCCGCCGGATGAGGTCGTAAGGTATCGGGTGATCCAGCGGGAACTTGAGATTCCCCTTCGGACCAGCATACGGCGCCAGGGCACGCTCGATGGCCGCATCACCCGAGACCGGTGGAAAGAGCCCGATGTGAGCCTTGAACGCGGCGAAGTAGACCAGGATCCCGTGTTGTTTGAAGGCGGGCATGCGATAGCTGATCAGCTCGGCGGCCCCGGGCGCCTCAGCCCGAATGACCTGCCGGATCTCTTCCAGGATCGGTTGGACCCTCACCGGTGAGGACGCGATGTAGTCATCGATGCTCGAGGGCCCTGTCTTGTCAGCCACCTGTCAGAGGCGCTTTCTCAGGCGAACTCCGGGAAGGGTGAGCTGGTTGCCCTTCTCCTCGATCCCGCCGGCCCGCGGGCCCGCCGGCCGGGCCGACGGGGTCTTCATCTCCTGCAAGACCGCGTCCGCGTCCAGCTCACCGAAGAGGCCCAGTCGGCTGGCGGCCGCGGTAAAGGCCTCCAGTCCCTCGGAAAGGTGGGACGGGCCGAGCTTTCGTCGCGCGCGCGCGTCGAGCTCGGCCACCACCTTGCCAAAGTCGCTCGAACTCAGCATGCTCCGCAGCCTTCCCGCCGACTCGAGCCGCTGCTCCAGGCTCTCGTCCGGAGCCAGCCGCGCGGTGGCGGCGCTGTAGTCCTTCACCGCCTCGTCCAACTCCCCGGGGTGGGCTTTGAGCCAGCCCAGCGTAAGCTTACACCGCTCGGCCAGGCTCTCCTGACCGACCGGAGTGGAGAGGACTTGCCAGGCCCGGGCCGTGTCCTTGCCCCTGCCGGCCAGCCCGCCCAGGGTCGGGGCGGCGATCTTCAAAGCCTCGAGCGAGCCGAGCTGGCGGGCGATCTCGCCCGCCTGATCGCCCAGAGCCACCAGCACGGCAGCCTCCTGGGACCAGTCTCCGGGCCCCATCCGGCGGGCCACCTCGAGGGCTGCTTCTGGGGCCGGCCTGGTCCTGGCCAGAAGTCCGGCGGCTTTCCCCAGGCGGGCCACGGCCGATTCGGCCGGACCGGCCTGCAGACCAAGAAAGTCCTCCACTTCGGACAGACGGGCCTCCTTGAGGGTGGTCAGGAGGGCCTGGCGCCCCTCGGCCCCCACCTCGGCCGCCACCAGGAGCCGCAAGTACTGACCGGTCTGCTGACGGCGTCCCTGATCGCGAGCCGCCAGCCAGCCGGCGCACTCGAGGTTGGCCAGCCGCTCGGCCCGGTCGCCCTGCTCGAGCAGGGGCAAAAGCTCCAGCCCGGTGGTCAGGCCCCAGCTCGCCTCGGTGGCCAGAGCCAGCGCTCGCGGGGCCGTGGGGCTCAGGTCCAGAGCCTGGCGCATGGCCGCCCGGGTCAGGGTGTCGGCGTTGGGCAGGCTCTCGACCTGGTTGCGGATCTTCAGGTAGTCTTTCAGCAGCTCGACCAGCGGCGCCTCGCCCCCCTGCAAGAGAGAAACCGCCTCCAGGCCCGCCTCCAGCGGGACCCCTTTCTCGACCAGAAAGCGCAGACCGGCGGCCCGTTCGGGCTCATCAAAGCCCAGAGCGGCCAGCCGGGCCACCTCGTCGCTCTGGTGCGACTTCAGCGACTGCAGCGAGGCCAGGCCCAGATCGCGACTGGGAAGCTCCTTGAGCTGCGACCACAGCTCTCGAGCCTTCTTCCAATCGCCCCCACTCGAGTCGATCACCCGCGCGAAATCGGGCCCGTCCTGCGCCAGGGGTCCCTGCCAGCTCTCGAGCAGAAAGCTGGCCGACTCGACGCGGTCGAGCTGATCGCCCCGGAGGTTCTCATACCAGCTCTCCCAGGTCTCCAGCCGGGTGGGGATCTGCTCGGGAGGACCCTGTTGCACCGACCGGTAAGCGCGGTGCACCGTCTCGTAGGGCAGGTCCTGGTGCACCGCCAGCTTCAGGAAAGTCGTCTGGTCGACCTGGGGCACCTCGCGCCACATGCGGTGGATGATGGCACCGTAATCGCGGTTTTTGGAGAGCAGGTCCAGCGAGGCCTCCAGCTCCACTTTGCCGGAAGCGGCCAGCCAGCTCGAAAGCATGGCCTCGCGCAGGTCGGTGCGCATCACGAAATCGAGCAGCCGGTCCAGGTCGGCCGCCTTGCTCGGCTCCTGGGCAAGCCGCGCCAGGCCCATGGCAAGGTCGAGGTCCTTGACCCGGCTCTGAATCTCGCTAAATCGCTTGGGAGGCTGGTTCTGGCTCAACTCCAGGGCGCGAGCCGCCTCGGGACCGGTCTTGACCGAGAACTCTTTGAAGCTCTCGAGCAGCGGGTCCAGGGGCTCCCTTCCCGCGAGCTCGAGCAGCTTCTCGTAGGCCGGCTCGGGCTGGCGCAGGTTGTGGCAAGCCACCGCCACCCGGGCCCGCGTCTCCAGGTCGGCACCGGCGTGCTGTAAGGTCGGATTGTGGATCAGCTCCCAGGCCGGGTCCTTGCCGCTGCCGAGGCGCTTCTCGAGCAGCGCGGCGGCTTTCAGGGACGGCTCGATGCCGGCCCGGAAGGCGTCGAACGGCTCCAGCTCGGCGCCTTTGAACTTGCCGTGGGACCACTTTCCGGTCTGGACCGTCACCTCGCTCTCGGGCTGCTGGAGCTCTCGGTAGTTGGAGAGCGGAAGCTCGCTCACGGAATCTCGATTGAGGCCGGTTCTCTGCTCGCTCAGCCACTTGAGGCTGCGGGCCAGCTCGGGCCGATCCAGATCTTCCGGGCCGCACAGGCCTCGCATGAAGAGGAAGAACTGAGCCTCGTCGAGGTTGAGAACCTTGTAGCAGAGGCCGGTGCCAAAGCTGAGGTAAGTCTCTTTGCCCGCGCGGATGTCGGCCAGCTCGGCCTCGGCCTTGCGGCCCTGGGGGTGCTGCTCGAAGAGCTGTTCCAGTCCGTGCAGCACCGTGTCGCTCTTGCGAGAGCGACGGGCGGTCTCCTCGGGATCGACCCTGGCCTCCGAGGGAAGCAGCCAGCTCACCAGCGAGCCCCCCGCCCGCAGGGCGGCCTGGTGAGCGGTGGAAGCCAGAGATGGGGTGCTCGGCCGACCGCTCTCGGGCGTGGCCGAGGCCACCGGTCGGGTGGGGGCCCAGCCGGATTGGGAAGATTGCCACTGATCCAGCAAGGGCGGCGCCGCGCCCTGAGGGCGGGTCGCCTTCCAGTCGAGTCGAGAGAGGTTGACTCCTGGAATCTCCATGACCTGGGAGTTTCGCTTCTTTTGCAGAAGAATCCCCTGAGCTGTCGCCGGTGGCTCGGTCCCGGCTGCCCCGCGCCCGGCGGCGGCCGCACCCAGCGCCCCTCCTCTCCCCAGGCGGCGGCACGCCCACCGAAAGCTCCACCACGGGCGCGGTTGGGCTGCAAACTTGCGCGGAACGAACCTGAGAGATTCGCGGGGCGAACTCCCCGCTCCCATGGTCTCGAGCCCTGGCCTCAGCTCTCGGGCGCGAGGTCGGCCGGGGGAGGTGGCTCCTGGACGGTCCCCGGCAATTCGTTGTCCACCCAGGCCATGAAGAGCTGATAGCCGATGGACAGGACAGTGGCCCCGATGAACATCCCGAGCAGGCCGCCGGTGGCCATTCCGCCCAGGGCCCCGAGCAGCACGACCGGCATGGGGGCGTCAACGCCCCGGCCCAGCAGCATGGGCTTGAGCACGTTGTCCGCCATCCCCGCCACCAACAGCAACAGGGTGAACAGGAGGTTGTGGGCGGTGGAGTGTCCGCCCGCCATCCAGAGGTAGGCGATGGCCGGGGCGAGGAGCAGAATCAGCGGCACCTGAGCGATCCCCAGGATCAGAGCCAGGACGGTCAGGACCCCGGGAAAGGGGATGCCGGCCATCAACATCACCAGACCCGCCAGAAGGGCCTGGATGAAGGCCACGCCGATGACCCCCAGAGCCACGGCGCGAATGGTCGCGGTGCAGAGCTCGATCAGGGGCGTGCCCCGATCGGGACCTGCCAGGCGGACGGCGATGCGCCTGGCGGCCTGCGCGCCCGAGGCCCCATAGGCCATGATGACCCCGGCCACGACGAAGGAGAGAATGAACCCCAGGATTCCGCCCCCGGTGCTGGCCACCAGCATGAGAACTTTCTTGAGGGCATCCCCAAGCTCGGGTCGCATGCTCTGGATCAGCCCCGGCAAGTCGTTCATCGCACTCGTCCACAGCTCGCGAAGCTGCTCGCCCAGAATGGGAATCTGGGTCAGACGATCGGAGGGAGGGGGAATGTGCAGACTGTCGCTGTTGGCGGTCTGCACCAGCCCGCTGACCGACCCCGTCAGCGAGCTCGCCAAGAGGACGGTCGGGCCGACGATCAGCACCAGACCGAGCACGACGAGGACGACCGAGGCTCGCCCCTGCTTCTGGCCGAGGGCCCCGGCCAGGCGCTGGTGCAGGGGATAGAGCGTCACCGCCAGGATGAGCGCCCACAGCATCAGGTTCATGAAAGGCGAGAACACCGTGTAGCAGAAAGCGACCAGCCCCAGAATCGCGCAGAACCGGAGCAGCATGGACAGCATTCGGGCGACCACCCGCTGCTCGATGGCCAGAATCTCATCACGTTCGATCATGGTTCACCTCTTGTCGGGGCGCCGGGGTTCGACTCCTCCTCCCTGACCAGGAGGTCAGGGTCGCCCGAACAAAGCACACGCGGTGGGCATCGAAGCGGTCGCCGTCCTCTGCCTCGGCGCGGTCTTCAGTGAAGCAGCCGCTTCATGAATAACCCCGCCTTACCGATCGTCACCGCCGAATGGTCGT
>CAZWUN010000394.1:599-4841 GCA_964637145.1 uncultured Burkholderiales bacterium | reverse complement strand
CGTTGCCGTTGCTCGTACCGGTCAGGTTGAGGCAATGACCGACCAGGTTTGCGTTCGGTTCGGGTGGTGTGGCTGGCTCCGCTTTGGGAACCTGCTCGACAAGTTGGACAGGGTCCATGCTCTGCTCCCCCATTCGCTGACTTTTGTCCAGCATACCCTGAGACCTTGGAAAAGTTTTTGGGTACAGTGCAAAAGTTCCGTTACTCTTGTGAGCAGGTTGTTACAAAGATCCTCGGTTTGGATCAGGCCAGGCCGCCCAGGATGCGGAAACCCTCTTCTTTTCGGCCTGTGTTGCGGAGCAGCGTGGAGAGCCAGCGGCGGGCCTGCTGAAACACGGGGTCGATGGCCACGGCTTCACGCCAGTGCTGCTCGGCGGCGATCAGATCGGCTTCCTCATAGGCCAGAACTCCCAGGTTGAAGGCCACCCGGGCGTCTTCGGGGGCCAGGGTGCGCGCCAGGTAGAGCGTCTGGCGGGCCTGCTCGCGCTCACCCAGAGCCGTCTCGGCCACGGCCAGGTTGGTCAGCACCTGCACCGAGCCGGGCTCCAGCCCGGCCGCTCGAGTCAGATCGCCCCGGGCGCTCTGGGCCAGCCCGCGTCGAAGCTGCAGCGATCCCCGGTTGAACCAGAAGGTCGAGTTGCCGGAGTCTTCCTGAAGGGCCTGGCTGAAGGCGGCCTCGGCATCCTCCAGGCGGCCCTGCAGGGTGAAGATGATGCCCGAGTTGTTGTGGACGTAGCCCAGCAGGCGCTGCCGGGAGACCACCTCGAAGCCCTCGCTCTCGCGCCAGAAGCGCCGCTGGGCCAGGTCGCACAGCATGAGGCCATGCTCGCTCTTGATGCCCGCGGCCACGTGTCCAAACACGAATCCCTGGCCTTCCCCGATGGCTTCCAGCTTGCGCATCGGCACCACCTCCAGGCCGGCGGCCGGAGCCAGGGCCAGGAGCAGCAGCGTGTACTCGATGCACATGGCGAAGCGACGGCCATCGGCGCCCGGCTCGGCGAAGACCTGGTGGGCGGTGCGGCAGCCGTGAGGGCGGCGCTCAAAGCTCAGGTCCTCGTCGTAGCCCACCTCCAGTCCGTAATCGAGAATGGCTTTGTAGAGCCGCCGCGCTCGGTCCATGACAGGGCCCTCGCCCACCGCGCGGCGGGCGAACTCGAGCATTTCCTGGGTGGCTCCAAAGGGGTGCACGAACTTCCTATCACGACATGACCTCTCCAAGGAAAGAGTCTGCCCCTGTCGAACAACAAAAAGCCCTCGAAATGAAGCGGGGAGTTCGCCTGGGGAGGTCTGCCATGGACAAGCCGATGATGGAAATGGCTCCGATGAAGGAGATGATGGGCAAGATGGCCGACTGCATGATGCGCATGAACGAGTCCTGCAACGAGTCTCAGATGATGATGATGAAGATGCGCGACATGTGTATGGAGATGCATGACATGATGAAGAAGATGAGCATGATGCAGGGGGAAATGAAGTAGCTACCTGCCCCGGATGGTTGCGCCCAACGCCCTGCGGGGCGTTTTTTATTGGGTGAATGAGAAATGCCGGCCTTTCGGGCCGGCTTTTCGCTGGCAGGGCGAGCAAGCGGGCTCAGCCCGCCTGTCGTTTAGAGTAGACGAACACTCCTGCGCCCACGGCGCAAAAGACGACGAAAAACCAGGCCTTGCGGGAGGCCGGGTCGCTCAACATTACGGCACTCATGATCAAGAAGAGCAGCACGGCCAGTCCGATGGCAACCTTCCTGATATTGTGGGCCATCAAAGCCCCACCGCGATCTTTGTCGCCGTAGGCCTTCTTCATGTCTTGCACCGAGTTCTTGACCTTCTCGGTGTGCTTTTCTTGTTGGGCGTAAAGCTTCTCGAGTTGTCTGTCCCGTTGATCGGACACGCTCAAACCCTCCTTCAGGACTCGATACCGGAGGGGGCCAGCACGACCCGGTCGTACAGGTCCCCGTAGAGCTTTCGGACCTCGCCCTGGATCTGATCCGGCGCGGCCCTTACCGAGCAACAGGCCACGACGTCCTCAGGAATGAGTTTCGCCATCTCCCCCCAGCGCCCTTCTCGGGAGAGCCGATGAAGCTCGCGGTGCAATTCCCCGTGGCCGATGACTTCGAGCACCTCGGCGTAGGCTGGAGTCGAGCCATAGAAGGCGATCGACTCGCGGACTTTGCGCTCGAGCAGTTGCTGGGTAGCCTCATCGCCGGTGATGACAAAGACGTTGCCCACGACCTGGACAGCCTTGCGCTCGCGGCCGGCCTTCTTCAGCCCGGCCTCCAGCGAAGGCAGGGTGACCTTCTCGACGTAGGCCCGGTTGGTGAACGGATGGCCGCTGAGAAAGTCGGCAGCCTCGCCGGCCAGTTCGCTCATCTTCGGCCCCACGGCGGCCACCCCGATGGGGATGCCGGGGTGCTCGATGGGGCCGGGGTTGAAGAAGGGCGTCATCAGCGTGTGACGGTAGTGGGTTCCCTGGTATTTCAGGGGCTCTCCGCTCTGGAAGGAGTGGAAGATGGCTCGCAGGGCGGCAATGTAGTCGCGCATCTGCTCGATGGGTTTGTCCCAGGGCATCGAGAAGCGTTTCGTGATGTGGGCCTTGACCTGACTGCCCAGTCCCAGCCACAGGCGGCCCTGCGAGAAGCGTTGGATGTCCCAGGCGGGGTAGGCCATGCTCATGGGGTTGCGGGCCAGCGCCACGGCGATGGCGGTGCCCAGGCCCAGCTTCTGGGAGCCTTCGGCGGCGCGCAACAGGCTCAGGAATGGGTCGTGCTTGGATTCGGGCACCCAGAGGCAGGCGAAGCCTCGCTCTTCGGCTCGGCGGGCCAGCTCGGGGGCGGTTTCCAGGTCTCCATCGAATACGGCGTCAAACAGCATCGCCCGGCTTTCACCGGATGGGTACCGATTCCTATGAGTTCGACCGCCCGTTCGGGAGGACTTGAATGGATTTCAGCGAGAACATGAGAGAAGATGGCTCTCAAGAACGTTCTGGCTCGCTTCCTCGACTCGCAGGAAGGCAAGGGCACCCTGGCCGCCGTGCACCGCCAGGAAGCCCGGCAGGCCTGCTACGGAGAGTGGCCCGAGCGGCTCAGTCCCGAGCTGATCGCCATGGTGAGAGCCCGGGGCATCGAACGGCTCTACAGCCACCAGAGCCAGGCCATCGAGCACGTGACCGGGGGGCGCCACACGGTGATCGTGACCCCCACCGCCTCGGGCAAGACCCTGTGCTACAACCTGCCGGTGCTGGAGGCTATCCGCCAGGACGATTCGGCCCGAGCCCTCTACATGTTCCCCACCAAGGCCCTGGAGCAAGATCAGCTGGCTGAGCTGCAAGAATCCATCGACGCCTTGCAGGGCACGGCCCGAGTGTTCACCTATGACGGCGACACGCCAGCTGACGCGCGCCGCTCCATTCGCAGCCGGGCCCACGTGGTCATCACCAACCCCGACATGTTGCACACCGGCATTCTCCCGCACCACACCCGCTGGTCGCGCTTCTTCGCCAACCTGCGCTACGTGGTGATGGACGAGCTGCACACCTACCGGGGAGTCTATGGCAGCCACCTGGCCAACGTGTTGCGCCGCCTCAAGCGCATCGCCGCCTTTCACGGCTCCAACCCGGTCTTCGTCATGTGCTCGGCCACCATCGCCAACCCTCGCGAGCTGGCCGAGGCTCTGATCGAGGCACCCGTCGAGCTGGTGGACCAGAACGGTGCTCCGGCGGGGGCCAAGACGCTGGTCTTCTACAACCCGCCGGTGCTGAGCAAGGAGCTGGGCATCCGCCGCTCCTATCTGACGGCTTCGCGCTGGATCGCCTCGCGCTTCTTGAAGGCCGACCTGCAGACCATCGTGTTCGCGGCCAGCCGGCTCAACGTCGAGGTGCTCTCGCGCTATCTCAAGGATCGTTTCGAGCGCACCCTGGAGGATGAGGGCAAGATTCGCGCTTACCGGGGCGGCTATCTCCCTGGGGCTCGCCGCGAGATCGAACGTGGACTGCGCCAGGGGGACATTCGCGGGGTGATCAGCACCAACGCACTGGAACTGGGCATCGACATCGGCAGCCTGCAGGCGGCGGTGCTGGCCGGCTATCCCGGCACAGTGGCCAGCACCTGGCAGCAGGCCGGCCGGGCCGGCCGCCGCAACGAGGAGAGCGCCGTGGTGCTGGTGGCCAGGAGCGATCCGCTGGACCAGTTCTTGATGGAGAATCCCCAGTTCTTCTTCTCGGCCAGCCCCGAGCACGCCCTGATCAATCC
>CAZWUN010000394.1:0-589 GCA_964637145.1 uncultured Burkholderiales bacterium | reverse complement strand
GCCATTCTGGTCAGCCACCTCAAGTGCGCCGCCTTCGAGTTGCCGTTGGAGGAAGGTGAGAGTTTTGGCCGGGCCGCGGTGGGGGAGATCCTCCAGTTCCTGGCCGAGAACGAGGTGCTGCATCGCTCGGGCGGGCAGTACCACTGGACTCAAGATGCCTACCCCGCCGACGCCATCTCGCTGCGCAGCGCCTCGCCCGAGAACTTCTGCATCATGGACGTGACCGAGAAGAACCGCGTGATCGCCGAGGTGGACTGGCACTCGGCCCCCTCCACGGTCTACCAGGACGCCATCTACATGTGCCAGGCCCGCACCTACCAGGTGAAGCAGCTCGACTACGCCCAGCGCCGGGCCTACGTCAAGCCGGTGGAGGTGGACTACTACACCGACGCCATCACGGCCACCTCGGTCAAGATTCTGGATGGCTTCGAACGCGAAGATTTGCCGGCCCGGAAGGCCCGCCGCGAGCACGGCGAGGTGCACGTCACCTGGCGGGTGACGGGGTTCAAGAAGATCAAGTTCTATTCGCGTGAGAACGTGGGTTTCGGCGAGGTCCATCTGCCCGAACCGACCCGCGAGGGCCGGTTGC
>CAZWUN010000393.1:0-4848 GCA_964637145.1 uncultured Burkholderiales bacterium | reverse complement strand
CACACGTGCCGCTTGTGGAGGTGGCACAATTTGTGCCAGGCCCAGAGCTGGCACACGTGCCGCCTGCCTGTGGAGGTGAACCCGCTCGAGCGTCGCGCTCCGCCCTCAGGACCACCGCTCGCAAGCTCCCATGTTCGAATTGTTCAAAACTCGTTCACCCTCCCGGGGCTCGGACCCATTAGGATGCAATGGCCATCAGCACAGGAGGAATCATGATCCACTCCCTCAACTCGTCCCCGGTCACCCCCTACAGCGCCCCCGCCGCGGCCGCCGCGCCGCCCAGGAACGAGGGGCCACAGGATTCGGTGCAGCTCAACCTCTCCCAGGTATTGCAGGAGACGGCCGAAGAGGCTGCTTCGCTCGAGACCAAGCTGGCCGAGCACTACGAGGGGGAGGTGCTGGTCAAGCTCAAGCCCGGGATGACCCTGCAGGGCATGGAGGACTTCGCCTCGCGCTACGGCGCCAGCCTGATCGAGCGCTTCCGGGTGCCCGACCAGATGCTGCAAGAGTTCGGGGGAGACCTGGTGCACCTGAAACTGGCTGACGGGATGACCACCGCTCAGGCCATCGCCGCCATGGAGAAGGATTCCCAGGTGGCCTACGCCTGCGCCAACGACGTGCTGAAGGCGACCGAGCAGAAGATCCCCAACGACCTGGACAATCGGCTCTGGGGGATGCGCAACATCGAGGCCCCCGAGGCCTGGAACGTGACCACCGGCAAGCGCGAGGGCGGCCCGGTGGTTTGCGTCATCGACACCGGCGTGGACTACAACCACCCCGACCTCCGCAACAACATGTGGCGCAACCCCGGCGAGGTCCCCGGCGACGGCATCGACAACGATGGCAACGGGCTGGTGGATGACGTTTTCGGCATCAACAGCTTCGCCAACAACGGCAACCCGCTCGACGACCACAGCCACGGCTCCCACTGCGCCGGCTCCATCGCCGGTGAGGGCAACAACGGCCAGGGCGTGGTGGGCGTGAACTGGGAGGGCCAGATCATGGCCGCCAAGTTCCTCTCCGGCTCGGGCTCGGGCTCCACCGCCGGAGCCATCAAAGCGGTGATGTACGCCACCGAGAAAGGCGCCCGCATCACCTCCAACTCGTGGGGCGGCGGCGGATTCAACCAGGCTCTCTACGACTCGCTCAAGGCCTCGCCAGCTCTGCACATCTTCGCCGCCGGCAACGAGTCCAACAACAACGACCGCAGCCCCGCCTACCCGGCTTCCTACGACCTGGGCAACATCGTCTCGGTGGCGGCTCTGGATAGCCGCGACCGGCTGGCCTCCTTCTCGAACTATGGCGCCACCACGGTGGACATCGGCGCTCCCGGCGTGGACATCTATTCCACGGTGAAGGACGGGCGCTACGGCACCATGAGCGGCACCTCCATGGCCTGCCCGCACGTTTCCGGCGTCGCCGCGCTGGTCGTCTCGGCCTTCCCGAACGCCTCCAACGAGGAGATCAAGGACCGTATCCTGCGGGGCGCCATCCCGATCACGGCCCTGAGCGGCAAGGCGGTTACCGGCGGCAAGCTCAACGCCAAGAACGCCCTCGAGAACGACCAGACGCCCCCCTCGGCTCCGGCCAACTTCGGCAGCCGCTCGGTCAGCTCGCGCCTGGTCAGCCTGGGCTGGGTGGCTCCGGGCGATGACGGCAACGAGGGCAACGCCTCCAGCTACGAGCTGCGCATGTCCGACCAGCCCATCACCGACGAGGCCTCCTTCCAGCGGGCCACCCTGATCCCGACCGGACGGCCTCAGAACTCGGGCCTGGAGGAGAACGCGCGGGTGGATCTCACCCCGGCCGGCTCCGAGCGCACCCTCTACTTCGCTCTCAAGGCGGTCGACAATGCCGGCAATGCTTCGGAGTTGTCCTCCACGCAGGTTCAGGTTCCGGCCGCCAAAGTGGCCTTCGAGGACAACGCCGATGGCGGAGCCGAGAAGTGGACCGCCCAGGGCACCTGGGCTCAGGTCGAGGTGGCTGGCCGGGGTAAGGTCTGGACCGACAGCCCCGACGGCAACTACGGCAACAAGAAGGACTGGTCGGTCACCAGCCAGAGGTTCTCGCTGGCCGGTATGACCGGGTCACGCCTCTACTTCGACCTCAAGCACCAGATGGAGGAGCGCCACGACAACCTGTTCGTGGAGGCCAGCCAGGACGGCGGCCGCCGCTGGAGCCCGCTGGCCAACTTCACGGGCGACTCGGACTGGAAGAAGCAGTCCATCGATCTGTCGGCCTTCGACGGCAAGGACGTGCAGGTGCGCTTCCGACTCAAGACCGACCGCTCGATCACGGCCGACGGAGTTTACTTCGACAACGTGGTGGTGGCTGGCAACGACTGAGAAGTCAGCCCAGAGTGAGCAGCACCGGGCAGTGGTCGGACACGTCCTCGCCCACCGGCTCCACCCGGCATTCGACCACCCGGTCGGCTAGTTGCGGCGAGACCAGCGTGTAGTCGGTGCGAAAGCTGATGCCTTCCCGGATCGCGGTCACCCACTCGGGGGGCTGCCCGTGGAGGTGGAGCGCGTCCCGCCATCCGGCCTGGTGAAACTCGTACATCACGTCCCGTCGGGCCAGTCGGCCGTACTTCTGGATGCCGACCCGGGCCAGGCGCTCATCCAGGTCGGCCGGGTAGGGATCGTAGGGCGATAGCGAGTTCAGGTCGGCCGCCACCACCGCAGGGCGGTGCTGAAGCCCCAGCGTGCTCAGCCAGCGGGCCTCGCTCAGGCGCAGGTCCTCGTCGTGCCCGTCCAGGTGGGTGGTCAGCACTTCCACCCCCCGCACGCTGGCGCGCGCCGCGCAGTGAGCGTTGACGCCCGGGTTGGCGTAGGTCACCCGGTTCTCCAGGGGCCAGCGACTGAGCAGGGCCACGTGGTAGCACAGGCCGCTGGCGCGCGGGCGGGCCCGTCCCAGAAAGGTCTCCGGCAGGGCGAGTTTGCGCGAGGCTTCGGCCAGCCGCACCCCGTCCTCCCAGCCCAGGCACTCCTGCAGAGCCAGAACGTCCGGCGCCAGTTGCTTCAAGACGTCGAGGATCCGCCCGAAACGGTCTCCCCCTCCCCGGAAAATGTTCAAAGTCACGATGCGCACGCTGGGTCACTCTTCAGGCCCTGGCAGGGCAGGCCTTTCGAACAACCCTGGTAGTTTGTGACCGGTACTTTCAGCGCGGTCCGGAAAATCGAACAGGTGTCTCCTATGCAGAAAATTTTTCCATGCTAGAATGGAAACATATTCAAGCCGAAGGAGAGTCCGCGACCTGATGATCGAGAACGAATTGGTTGACCTGAACCTGGACCAGATCGAGCAACTGGCCCGGCAGGCCTTCCGCCGCGGCGAGGGGAGCCCGGTGGTGATGGTGGTGGATCCCTGCGACGAGGAAGGGCTGGAGATGATCGACAGCCTCGACCTTCGCGACATCAAGCTCGAGGAGGGCGTTCTCTCCACCACCCTGGCGGTCACTTCGCTCGAGGTCGCTTCCGAGCTTGTGGGTCGCGAACTGGCCCAGCCGCCAGCGCCGGGTATGTACCTGGTGCTTTCCATCCCGGCGGTGGACCAGGGTCAGCACTGGCTGCGGCTCGGCGCGAGCCAGCGTCAGCTCCTGGCCGAGTCGGCCTGACTTCCAGCCTCTGCCGGAGGCGAGGGGTATGCACTCTGGTCACGAAAGTGTGTATCCTGCAGCTTGCTGCCAGCGACACTGAGCTCCAGATGAGCGCTGTTGCGTGGTATGAGTTTACGCGGGGGCCGCGGACGCCGCAGAACCTGGAAGTGGCAACCTCTATCCTGTCCGCGGTCGTGGCATTTGATACCGCCCTGGCTGAGCGAGCCGCCGAGCTATTCCGTCAGCTTGGCTCCCCTCGAAGTCGCGCCAACGACATTGCCATCGCGGCAACGGCGGTTCAGTCTGGCGCAATTCTGCTTACGCGCAATCGGGCTGACTTTGAAGACATCCCGGGCCTGGTGCTGGCTTAGCGCTTGCGCACCTTCAGTCGCCCGCCGGGCACGATGACCACGTGCTCGTTGGCGGCGATGCCGGCGTTGCTCGGGGTGGTGGTGCCGTGCATCAGCCAGGGGTCTGACTGGGAGAGCTGCTCCACCCCTCCGAGCACGGCCTGGGTGGCCGAAAGCTCGTTGCGCGAGACTCGCCCGGCCACCTCGTCCAGTGCCGCCCAGGCGCCTTTGATGGGCTCCTCGCCCTCTCGCTGGCGCTGGCTCACGGCCTGGTACAGCACGTTCTGCGCGAAGCTCTCGCGCCGCTCCTCGGGCAGGGCCTCCAGGGCCTGGCGCCCGATGGCCAGCAAGGTGACCGAGTTGGCTGGCTTCTTGTCCGATACGGCCTTCAAGAGGATCTCGCAGCCGGCTGCCTGCGGGTTGTCCGGCAAGAGCTTCATGCCCATCTCGGCCCAGCGCCTGGTGTCCTCGCTGGCTTTGGCCGTTTCGGGCAGGCGCGCGAGCACCTCGCCGGCGATCACCTGAGGCGTGTCCGGAGTCTGCAGGTAGCCCGGATACTTGCTGTTGGCCTCACCGGCGTAGAGCAACATGGAGCTGCCCAGGTCGGCCAGCTCCACCGAGGTCATCTCCTCGCCCACCTGGGGCCGCAGGTCCAGGGAGACCAGGTTGGAGAAGGCGGCGTGGTAGACGGCCGAGACCCCCACGAAGTCGAAGTTCTGCCCCGGGCCCAGCATGTGCTCGGGGCGCTCGGGGGTAAACGAGCTGTGTTGCGTGGCCGTGTGCCCTGGCTCGCGCAGTTTTTCGCCCAGCTCCAGCGTGAAGGCGATGGCTGCCCCCATGGCTCCGGGGATGGCTGCCGACTGGATGGCCTGCAAGATGGTCTCGGCACCGCCCAGGTTG
>CAZWUN010000392.1:0-4849 GCA_964637145.1 uncultured Burkholderiales bacterium | reverse complement strand
GGACCCGGGCTTGCTGATAGGCCGCCTGAGCGGCCTGATGGTTGTTCAGATCGATCTGCACGCCACCCAGGTTGCGCAGGTTGCGGGCCTGGCCGGGCCCATCGCCAGCCTTCTCGAATAAACGGATGGCCCGCTGAAAACTTTGACCGGCCTGGGTGAACTCGTGACGCTGGTGGTAGGCGGTGCCCAGTTGCTCGAGGGCGTTGGCCTGCCCGACAGAATCCCTGGCTTCCTCGCACAACTCGGAGCTGCGCTTGAAGTGGGCCAGCGCCTCAGCCCCCCGATCGCAAGCCACCAGGCAGTTCCCGGTCAAGAGGTGGAGTCGCCCTCGCTCGCTCAGGGGGGCCTGGTCGCCCTGCTCGCGGCGGGCCTGGCTCAAAAGCTCGAGGGCCTCGCGATGGCGAGACTCGTCCATCAGACGCTGGGCCTGGTTGAGGGTTTCAGGCAAGGGTTGCGTGGTCGTCGACATGAATCGCTCCTTGGAGAAGTGAAGCCCCATGGTTAGTGCCCTCCTGGCCTGTCTCCTGCACAGGAAGGTTCCCCAGCGCGGGGGAAGAAGTTCCCAGCCGCCCGCCGGGCAAGATTCCTTATGATTTAACGGACGTGCCGCTATGTCGACCCAAACCAGGCCTTTGAGGGCCGGCCTTTCTCCCCAGCAACTTCTGGACGCCTATCGTTGGATGGTAACCTCTCGCCGACTCGATGACCGCGAAATCCAGATGAAACGGCAGAACAAGATCTTCTTTCAAATCAGCGGGGCGGGCCACGAAGCCCCCCTGGTGGCGGCTGGGATGGCGCTCAAGGCTGGTTATGATTGGTTCTACCCCTATTATCGCGATCGGGCTCTCTGTCTGGCGTTGGGAATGACCCCGCTGGAGATGTTGCTCTCAGCCGTAGGGGCGGGAGACGACCCGAACTCCGGCGGCCGGCAGATGCCGTCGCACTGGGGCCACGCCGGTCTCAACATCGTGACGTCCTCGAGTCCTACTGGCACGCAGTTCCTTCAGGCGGTTGGGGCGGCCGAAGCGGGCCGTTACGCTCAAGCTCACGAGCTGGCTCTGTCGTTCAAGTCCGATGAGGTGATCTACGTCTCCACCGGAGATGGCACGACCTCAGAAGGTGAGTTCTTTGAATCGCTCAATACGGCCTGCAATCTGAAGCTTCCCGTGCTCTACCTGGTAGAGGACAATGGCTACGCCATCTCGGTGCCGGTTGAGGTGCAAACAGCCGGAGGCAGTATCTCGCGGCTGGTTGGGGACTGGCCAGACCTTTTCCACCGCCAGGCTGACGGCAGCAACTTCCTGGACTGCTACGAAGCCATGCTCGAGGCAACCAACTACTGCCGTCAACGCCGCGGCCCGGCCCTGGTGCACGTGAAGGTGACACGCCCCTACTCCCATTCCCTTTCCGATGACGAGAGCTTCTACAAGACCGCCGCCGAGCGCGAGCAAGAGGCCAGTCGCGATCCACTCGCTTGCATGCGAGCCTATCTTTTGACCGAAGGGCTGGCCAGCGAGGAAGATCTCGCTCGTCTCGAGTCCGAGTGCGAGCAGGCCGTCACCAGCGCGGCGGAAGAGGCGGAGCATCACCCCGCCGCCGGTCCTGAGACCATCTCTCACCACATCTACTCGATGGAGGTGGATCCTACCGCTGAGACCTTCTTCCATCCCCCCACCTTCGAAGGCGAGCCCACCACCATGGTGGACCTGATCAACGCCTGCCTGCGCGACGAGATGGAGCGGGACGCCCGGATCGTCGTCTTCGGAGAGGACGTGGCCGACGCCAGTCGCTCCGAGGTGCTGGCCGAGTGCAAGGGCAAGGGGGGCGTGTTCAAGGTAACTTATGGCCTGCAGGCTCGCTTCGGGGGGTCGCGGGTGTTCAATTCGCCCCTGGCCGAGGCCAACATCGTGGGCCGAGCCATCGGGATGGCCCAGCGCGGGCTCAAGCCGGTTCCCGAGATCCAGTTCTTCGATTACATCTGGCCGGCCATGCAGCAGCTTCGAAATGAGCTGGCTACGGTGCGCTGGCGCTCCAACGGAGCCTTCAAGTGCCCACTGGTGCTGCGGGTGCCCATCGGGGGTTATCTCAAGGGTGGCGCTCCCTACCATTCTCAGTGCGGCGAGGTCCTGTTCACCCATACGCCGGGAGTGCGGGTGGTCTTCCCCTCCACCGCCGAAGACGCCAACGGTCTGCTGCGCACCGCCATCCGTTGCGACGACCCGGTCATGTTCCTGGAGCACAAGCACCTCTACCGACAGACCTACAACAAGGGCCGCTATCCCGGCCCCGAGTACATGATTCCCTTCGGACAGGCAAACCGCGTTCGGGAGGGCCGCGACCTGACTGTGGTCACCTACGGTGCCCTGGTGCAGAAGAGCCTGGTAGCAGCCAGGGAGCTGGCCCAGGAAGGGATCGAGGCGGAGATCCTGGATCTACGCACGCTGGCCCCCTATGACTGGGAAGCCATCAAGCGCTCGGTGCAGAAGACCAGCAAAGCCCTGGTGGCTCACGAGGACTGCCTCAGCTTCGGCTTTGGCGCAGAAATCGCCGCTCGCATCAGCGATGAGCTGTTCGAGTACCTGGACGGTCCGGTTCGCCGGGTGGGCGCCTACGACAGTTTCGTGTC
Source organism: uncultured Burkholderiales bacterium (assembly GCA_964637145.1). GTDB lineage: Bacteria > Vulcanimicrobiota > Xenobia > Xenobiales > QWHO01 > QWHO01. The sequence continues at coordinate 2,223 of CAZWUN010000392.1, read as the reverse complement.
CTATGCACCCAGCCTGGAAGACGTGATCCTTCCCCAGGTGGAGGGCCTGCAGCAGGCCATGAAGGACCTCGCTCGCTACTGAGCAAAAGGGCCGGCTATGAAAGTCAAAACGCAGGGCCAGCTGTTCGACCACCGCTGCCAGCTCAAGGACATGAAACTCTCGGGTTTCGGTCCCAAGGGATTGCGCTACCATTGCATGGAGTGTGGTGGAGTCCTGGTCTTGAAACTCGATCGCAGCCAGTGGGATGAAGCTTTTGGCGAGAAACCCACCTTCAAGCTGAGCAAGAAGGTGCTGCAACAGCTCGAGGCTGCCGGCGCCGAGGCGATCATGGATGAGACCGAGGTCGAGGACGTCTCAGCCGAGCTCGAGGCGATCCACGTCACCGATACCCACAAGTTCGTCTGGACACCCTCGGATGACGACGAGGACGAGGAAGACTGACCTCAGATCGAGCTGAGAAGGTCTTTCGGGATCCGGTCCACGGCGACGTGCGCCTGTCGCAGCCTCTGGTGGAGCTGCTGGACACGCGCGAAGTGCAGCGCCTGCGGGGCGTGCGGCAGCTGGGAACAGCTTACCTGGTCTACCCCGGGGCCGTCCACACTCGATTTGAGCACAGCCTGGGCACGGCCTGGTTGTGTCGGCGTCTGCTGCGGGCGGTGGAGGAGTCTCAGGGTCCGATCCTGGCCCCGCACCAGCGTCTGGCGGTAGAGGCGGCCGCGCTTTTGCACGATCTGACCCACATCCCTTTCGGCCATACCCTGGAGGACGAACGCCGCGTCTTTCCCCGTCACGATACCCCGGAGCGCATTCGCGCCCAACTGCCTCGGGGAGAGTTGGGCAAAGCCCTGAAGAAGCTGGACCTGCTCGAGCCTGTACGGGACATTCTGGTGGGGCAGGCCGAGCCTTTCCTCTGCGAGCTGGTGAGCGGCACGGTGGGAGCCGATCTGCTCGATTATCTGGCTCGAGACGCCTACTTTTGCGGACTGACCCAGCGCTACGACGAGCGGATCTTTCGCAGTTTCCGTGTGGATGAACGGGGCCTCTACCTGGATGCCCAAAAGAGCGGGCTGATCCGCCAGGACGTGCTCAGCGAGGTCGTCCACCTCTTGCGCTTGCGCTATTTTCTCTCCGAGCGGGTCTACTTTCATCACACCAAGGTGGCCTCAGGAGCCATGATCTGCCGGGCAGTGGAGGCCGCCGTGGGGGAAGGCCTGACCTTGGAGGAGCTATCTCGGCTGACCGACGAGCGTCTCCTGGCCCTGCTCGAGACCCGCTACTCCTCCCTGCCCGAGGTGGCCCGATTGCTGGCTCACCTGGCTTCCCGCCGCCTCTACAAGCGCGTCTACGTGTTGACGCGGCGGATCGGGGAAGAGCGGGTCAGATGGTTTGTGGATCAATATCACTTCCTGGCCTCGGCCCGACGGGCCGCCGAGGAGCATCTCTCGCGCAAGCTGCGGCTCTCTCCGGGTGAGCTGATCGTCTACTGCCCGGCCCTGAAGATGCAACTCAAGGAGGCCGAGCTGCGGGTCCAGGTGGGCGAAGGCAACCCCCGACCGCTGAGCGATCTCAAGCTCTCCGACATCGAGGTGCTCCGCGAGAAGCACCCCGACCTCTGGAAGTTCTACGTATTCCTGGCTCCTGACAAGAAGGACCGGGCCGGCCGAGTTGCGGCTGCTTGCGAGGAGCACTTTCAGCAGGCCAACCACCTGCCTGCCCTGCAAAGCGGGCAGATGTACCTAGGACTCTAGCTCTTCGAGTCCGCCCGCGAGCAGGCCGAAGAGCTCGTAGACGTCGACGCCCGGCCCGATCAGGGCCAGCGGATACATGGTGAAGCCAGTTCCTCGCTTGTGCAGGGCAAACTCCCCGTACACCTTGACCCACTCGAGCTCGAAGGTGGTGACGAAGGCATCTCCAAAGACGGCTCCCATGCCACGCAGGGTCTCCGGGTCGTGGACCCCATTCTCGAGCAGCGTCTTGAGCACAGTCAGCTTGTAGCCAATCTGGCCGTAGCGCAAAACGTCCTCTTCGCGCATGAAGCGCACCACCCTCGAGCGAAGCTCGTAAAGCTCCTCCTCATCCTCCGGGGTCAGCGGGTCGGGCTGGCTCAAGTCTTGGGAACGTAGCCCTCGGGCGGTCTGGCGGTATCGGTGAACAGGAAGGCCTCGACCTGCTGGAAGAAGATGTCGTCGGTGTTCTCGTCGATCATGTCCAGCCGGTTCTCG
>CAZWUN010000391.1:0-4864 GCA_964637145.1 uncultured Burkholderiales bacterium | reverse complement strand
TCTTGTCGGGCATCACGAAGACGCAGCGATATCCCTTCAGGGCCGCGACCTGAGCCAGCCCCACCCCGGTGTTGCCGGAAGTGGGCTCCACGATGACCCCGCCTCGCTTGAGCTTGCCCTCCCGCTCGGCTGCCTCGATCATGGCGATGCCGATGCGGTCCTTGACGCTGCCACCGGGGTTGAGATACTCCATCTTGGCCAGGATGGTGGGACGAACCCCGGCAGCCACTTTGTTGAGCCGTACCAGGGGGGTGTTACCGACTAAATCTAAGATATTACGAGCATAACGCACGGAAAGTCACCTCAAGTCGTGTCCGTACAAGCGAAAGAACTTTCGCTGTCGGCGCTTGACGCTATCTTCCCTGTCACAGCCTCATGGCTCCTTCATGAAGGGTCGCTCCTGTTGTTGCTGAAATCTTCGACCGCCTGTCGTCGCTGAAATAAGCTCAGGGCCAACCACGACCAACACTCCATCATGCGAAACCGAATGAAGCTTCTTGTTTTGCTCGCGCTGCTGGTTCTCTCCCCGCTGGCCGCGCGCGAGCTCGATCAGAGCCCCCAGCTGACCGTGGAGAACTGGCTGGTGGACGCCCGGATCGGCACCCCATCTCGCTACCGCAACCTGGTGCTCTACCCGGTTACCCTCCCGGCCCGCAAGTTGCCCGACTATCACACGCTCGATCAGGCACTGGCACTGGGCAGCCTGGTCATTCGTGAGACCAGCCAGCAGGGCAGCGTGAACCAGTTGTCCATCAACAACCAGGGCCATCAGCCGGTCTACATCATGGCGGGCGAGATCTTGCAGGGCGCCAAGCAAGACCGGGTGCTGCAAGACGACCTGTGGCTGCCGGCCCGCTCGGGCGAGACCACCGTGGCCGCTTTCTGCATCGAGCGCGGACGCTGGGAATATGAGTCCCCCACCTTCGACAAGAGCCGCCCCGTGGCCGCCAATCCGGCCGTGCGCGCAGCCGCCCGTGAGAGTGCCGACCAGTCCACGGTCTGGAGCTCGGTGGAGAAATCCCAGGCCGGGGCGGGGTATCACGCCTCGACCAACCTGGGCAAGACCTACGAGGATCCGCGCGTCAAAGCGCGCCTGGACGGCTACCTGGACGCGCTGGGCGCTTTCGCCCGCGACAACCCCGAAGCGCGCGGCGTGGTGGTGCAGGTGGACGACCGCATTCTGGTGACCGACCTGTTCGCCGACCGGGCCGGCTTCGTGCTCAAGTTCCCCAAGCTGCTGCCTTCCTATGCCCTGGAGGCGGCCAACGAGGGCGGCGAGTCGGCTTCGGCCAACCCCGACCGGGCCCTGAGCTTCCTCCGCCGCACCGCGGGAGCCCGCTTCACCAGCAAGGGCACCCCGGGTGACGGCAAATTGCTGGAGTTCAACTCGCCCGAGGGGTCCGGCTCAGCCCTGGTGCTCGATCAGGTGGTCGTGCACCTGGAGGCCTTCCCGCGCGGCCGCAGCTCGGACGACCGTCACCCTATCCCGATTCAGCGCGAATATCCTCGCTGAGATCCACCTGGCTCAGGAATCGTCCCGGCTCGGGCGCCGCGCCCAGCTGCGGACGCAGCAGAGTGACCACAGCCTCAACCATGCGACGGTGGGGGAAGTCATACCAGTGGCGGCCGACCTGCAAGCGACCGTTCTCCTCGTTGACGGCCCCGAACCCTGATGAAGGCACTGCACCGGCCGGCTGGAGGTCGAGCTTGAGCAAACGCCAGGGCGGACCGAGGGCGTTGGCTTCCAGGTTGGCGAGCATGCCCTGCTCCGTGTCGCGACTGCGCATGTCCGCTACCTGCTCGGGCGTGAGCCGGTGGCAGACGAGCAGGTAGTGGAACTCGGGGGTCGCCAGCGAGAACTGGGTGAGCTCGCCCTCGCGCCGAGCCGGCGGGCCGGGAAACCAGGCCCGGATGCCGGTCGGCTCGAGCTCGAGCAGTTCGCCGGCGGGCGGGGCATCCGGGGCACCGGCCCAGGCCAAGGTGATGGCCAGGTTCATGGCCTGAAGCGGCTGGGCCAGAGCTGGCTCGAAGCAGCGGCGGGCTTCGGCCAGGCGTCCGAGCTGCACCAGGGCCGTCCCGCGAGCATTCCAGGAGGCCGCTTTGGACTCGGGAGGAAGCTCGCTGGCCAGGGCCCGGTCGGCGTGCTGCAGAGCTTCCGCGAAACGTCCCAGGTCGAGACAGACGCCGGCGGCCACATTCCACCCGTGGGGATCGCTGCGGGCCCCCAGCAGCGCCAGGTCCAGCGCCTGCTGCTTGCGGCCGGCCTGGTAGTGCTCGATGGCCTGGCTGACAGCCTGCTTGCCCTGGGCTTCAATGCTCATCAGGACAGCACTTCGCAGATGTGTCCAGGCGCTCCTGGCTCGTTCTAATGTGTTGAGCGTTACGTGCTGAAGAAGCGACCGGAGTCGGGCTGGCAGTGGAGACGGCGGCTGGGCATCCGCGTCAACTCCATTGCCCTGTTCTACCCGGACGCCTCGGAAGCGCCCAACTCCTCAAGCACAGCGGTCAACTCCGCCACGATCAAACCCGGCTGCCCTGATTCGGTCAAGGGCGCGCCTGGCCCGCTGGTGCTGGCGACTTCCCGAGGAGTTCGTGCAGACCTGTCACAAGCTGAGCCGTGGTGCTCCCCAGCTATCCCCGTGCTCGGCTCCTGGCCGATGGTGCAACCACGCGAGAAACAGCCGTCCGAGCTCTTCCTCGCTGGCATCCGGATGACGCCGGCGCAGGTTCATCCGCATCATCTCGAGGCCGTCGTCGGAAAGCTGCAGGGCCATGAGGAGCCGCCTGGCGCAGGCCTCCGGGGACTGGTCCGAGATCGAGAGAGGCTCCGGAACCACCAGATTCCTCAGGCGCTGCACCGCGTCTTGCATTTTCCCATCTTCCCCCGCGAGCGCATACTTTCCTGGCCCTGGACCTGGGTCAGGTCAGGTTCAAGCCCTCGCGTCTCGACGGGGGGCTCGACAGATGGACGGTCGACGACGCGTCTTTAAGGAGAAGCGGCCGGGGCGGGACTGGCCGGCGCCGGGCTGGTCGTGACGACAGGAGCCGGACTGGCCAAAGCCGGGCTAGGCGTAGCGACCGGAGCCGGGCTTGCCGGAGCGGGACTCGTGGTCGCGACCGGAGTGGGGCTGGCGGTTGAAACGGGGCTTGGCACAGCCTCGGCCCCTCCAGGAGAAGGAGAAGCGCTGGGCGGAGGCGCCATCAGCTGCTGGCGCAAGATCATCACCATCATGCGCTCCTGATCGGTCCCGGCGAACTTCTCAGCCATGTCGAGCTGAGCCAGGGCGCGATCCTTCTCGCCGAGTTGGGCATGCAGGTCGGCTTTCTGGAAGAGCACCTGCATGACGCTGGCGGGGCTGATCTCGGCCACCTTGTCGAGCACCGCGAGAGCTTCTCTCTGCTTGCCTTGCTCGACGAACAGAGAGGCCTGCAAGCGATAGGCGCTGGCTCTCTCGGCTTTGCGCCCTTCCTCCACGCTGACCGCATCCTCTCCCGGCGGAATGGGGCGGTCGGCGTGCTTGAGGGCCTCGTCGATCTGGGCCTGAGCGCCAGCGTAGTCTTTCTTCAAAAGCTTGACCCGGGTCATCTCCTGCATGGCAAAGGAGCGCTGGGGGCTGTCCACCATCACGGTCACTTTGGCCAGGTTCTGCTCGGCCTCATCCAGGGCTTTCTTCTGCTCGTCGCCCTGCTTGTTGAAGGACTCCTCGATCAAAAAGTGTCCCACGTTGGCGATGGCCTCCATATTGGCCGGGTCCTTGGTAGCCTGCTCGCGCCAGTAATTCAGCTCGCTCTGCTTGGGCAGCTCTTGCTGGGCCTGGGACTGGTCCTGGTTGAGGTTGACGCAGACGATGCCCGAGGTCAGCAGAAAAGCAAAGAGCAACACGGCCACACCGGCGTGGATGACGGTGTTCCGAAACCGCTCACGCGGGGTGAGCGGTTTGGGCGCAAAGCGTTCTTCTTCGATCTCCCGGCGCGACCTCGAGGGGCGGCGGGCGCGGGTGGCACGGCGCGGACCCGGCATAGCGTTTCGACTTCCTTTTACGATGCTGATGGAAGCCCGCTCATTCTGGAGCAAGCAGCGAACTCCTTCAGATCTGTCCCTCGATCAGAAAGTCTTGCATCGCTTCCGAGCTGACCGTGTCGCCTCCCAGGAAGATGCGCAGCTTCTTCACCGCGGCGCTGTGCATCTGCGAGACCCGCTGCTTGCTGACCCCCAGCTCGCGGGCCACGGCCTCGAAGGTGACGCCCCGGAAATAGTGCTCGGTGATCAGGAACTGGTGGCGCTCGTCCAACTGCGCGATGGCCCGGCGCATGTGGTCGCGCTGCTCGCGGAACTCGACCTCCTGGGCCGGGTCTTCGTAAGGGCTGGCTTCCACCAGCTCCATCATGGTGGTGTCACTGTCGTCCGAGCCGCCCACCGGCTGGTCCAGCGAGAGCAGGTAGATGCAGCCGAGGCTGGCGATCAGGTCGTAGACCTCTTCGGCCGACATCTTGAGCTCTTCGGCCAGTTCGGCCTCGGACGGCTCGCGGCCGGTCTCCTGCTGCAGCTTCTCGGTGGCCTTCTGGACCATGCGCGCCTTCTGGCGAGTGCGCTCGGGCAGCCAGTCCATGCGCCGCAGGCCGTTGTAAATGGCACCGCGCACCACCGGGGTGGCATAGGTCTCGAACTTGAAGCCGCGCCCGGGATCGAACCCGTCAATGGCGCGCACCAGACCGAAATTACCGTCTGCAATGAGATCGTCGAGCTCGGTGCCCGAGCGCAGCTTGCGCAAGACTCCCAGAGCCAGGTTTCGCACCAGACCCTGGTAGTGCTCCGTCAGGTCGGCGCGAAGCTCTGGACTGCCCGTCTCCTTGAATTTTCGCC
>CAZWUN010000390.1:0-4876 GCA_964637145.1 uncultured Burkholderiales bacterium | reverse complement strand
AGGCCTTCCTGGGACTCTTGACCTGGATCGAGCAGCGCTACGCCGCCTTCGACCTGCGCGAGCTCCTGCTCTCCAACCTGCTCCGGCCGCCCGATCTGGCGCCCTCCCTGGCCGCCAGCCTGCTGGCCCGCTCCGAGGCCACCTGGGAGCGCGAGACCTACCAGGCCAGGCTCGCCCATCTCAGGGCCTGGCTGCTGCAGCGGGCCGCCTTCGCCGACGAGCCCGGACAGGCCGAATTGCTCACGGAGCAGGCCGACCAGGTCGAGCGCCTGGCCGGGTGGATCGCCAGCCTCCTGGGCCGCCTGCCGGTGGACGCGAGCGAGCGGGCCGACTGGGCCACCTGGGTGCGCGGGCTGCGATCCATTTTGGAGCAGCACGTGGCCGTGCCCACCCCCGAGGACCGCTCCGCCCTGCAGCGCCTGACGCGCGCTCTGGACGAGCTCTTGCTGCTCGAAGGCCAGCGCTGGAGCGTGGAGGAAACGGTGCGCTCCCTGCGTCAGAAACTCGAGCCGCTGGTCTACGGGGGCTCGCGCGCGCTGCCCGGCCACCTGCACGTGGCCCCGCTCGACCGGGTTGGCCTGACGGCAAGGCCCCACACCTTCGTGCTGGGGCTGGAGGAGGGCCGTCTGGGCGCGGTCTGTACCGAGGACGCCGTCCTCAGCGACCGCGAGCGCGAGGCCCTGCACCCCGAGCTGGCCCGCTCGCACGACCGCTCGGCCGAGCGCCTGCACCGCGTCCAGGAGCGCCTGGCCACCCTGACGGGCCAGGTCACCTTAAGCTACAGCACCCGCGATCTGCGAAGCGGCCAGGAGCTCTTGCCCTCCTGGCTGCTCTTCGAGGCCGCCCGCCGGGTGCATCCGCTCACGAGCTACGAAGAGCTCGAGCGCTGGCTGGGCGAGCCGGTGGGCTACGCCCGTCCCGAGGCCGCCGCCAGCGCCACCGAGCTGGAGCTGCTCGACCCCGCTCCCGAGAGCTACGTCAACCTGGCGGCCGGCCTGCAGGCGCAGCAAGAGCGAGACTCGGACTGCTTCACCGTCTATGACGGATACGTCCCCTCCGCCGCCGGTCTGCTCGACCCCCGAAAGACGAAAGAGCCCGTCTCAGCCAGCCGGCTGGAGGGCCTGGCGGCCTGCCCGTTCCGGTATTTTCTCGAGCGCGGGCTGCGCCTGCGGCCGCCCGACCTGTCCCGGCCCGACCCCGACCGCTGGCTCGACGAGGCCACCCGGGGCCAGGTCCTGCACTCGATCTACGCCCGTTACCACCGCCTGCTCCGCTCGCGCGGCTGGCGTCCCGAGAAAGAGCGCGACGGGCCTCTGCTGGGCTCGCTGCTCGAGGACGAGCTGGAAGAGCTGCGCCGGGCGTTGCCCCCACCCTCGGTGGCCGTCGAACGCAATGAGACCCGCAATCTCAAGCGCGACCTGGGCCACTTCCTGAGCCTGGAGGTGGCCCAAGAGGGGCGCGCTCCGGTGGGCTGCGAGGTGGCCTTCGGGCTGGAAGAGCTGGAGGATGAGCCGCTGGCCCGGGCCGAGCCGGTGACCCTCGACCTGGGGGGAGAGCTGCGCCTGCGCGGGCGCATCGACCGCATCGACCGGGTGCAGCAGGGCCTGGAGGTGGTGGACTACAAGACCGGCCGCCGCCTCAAGGTGGACCGGGGAGCCACCTACCAGGGAGGCCGCCTGCTGCAGCACGCCCTCTACAGCCTGGTGGCCGAGCAACTGACCGGCGAGCGGGTGGTGGGCCTCTCCTACTACTTCCCGGCCGCCCACGCCGAGCGCGAGCGGATCGCCTTCCCCTACCCCGACCGCGCCCGCCTGACGGCACTGCTCAAGGACGTGCTCGAGCCCCTCGAGACGGGCGCCTTCCTGCATACCGAGGACCGCAAGAAGGACTGCACCTACTGCGATTTCCAGAGCGCCTGCCGGGTCAACACCCGGGAGGCGGCCCTGCGCAAGCTCGAGCAGAACGACCTGCTCGACTACCGCCGCCGGGCCGGGGAGGTGGACTGATGGCTCTGCCCGATCAGACTTCGCGCGATCAGATCGTGAGCGATCTCGAGCGCAACTTGATAGTCGAGGCCCCGGCGGGCTCGGGTAAGACCCACAGCCTGTCGGCGCGCATGGTGGCCGGGCTGCGCCAGGGCCGCTACCGCGCCCCCGAGATGGCGGCCGTGACCTTCACCCGCAAGGCTGCCTCCGAGCTGCGCGGGCGCCTGCAGCTCGCGCTGGAGGAGGCCCGGGCCGAGAGCCCTTCCCCCCTGCTCGATGAGGCTCTCCAGCAGCTCGACCGGATGTTCCTGGGCACGGTGCACTCGTTCTGCGGCTCGCTGGTGCGCGAGTATCCCGTCGAGGCCGGCATCTCCCCCGGCTTTCGCGAGACCGACGAAGCCGAAGACGAGACCCTGCGCAAGCACACCTTCCGCCGCTGCCTGGACGAGCCGGCCGGGATGCTGCTGCGGCGCGAGCTGGGCGAGTCAGGGGCCAATCCGGCGGATCTGCTCGACGCCCTGGCCATCGTGTGCGACAACGGCGAGGTCGACTTCCCCTCCGGGGAGCACCCGCGGCCCGACCCCGACGCTGCCTGGGCGGCGGTGGACCGATTTGCGGCCGAGCTCGGGCCGCTGCTCCCCGAGAGCATCGACCCGGCCACCACCTGCAAGCTGCAAGAGCAGGGCAAGCAGTTCCTCAGCCGGGCCCGGCGCGAGCAGCGCGACCTCTTCAACCTGGTGCGCGCCCTCACGCTCTTTGAACGCGAGCCCTACTCGGTGCTGAAGTGGTGGGGAGCCACCCGCAAAGAGCAGAATGAGCGTCGCGACCTGGCCCTGGCGTGCGTGCAGCGTCTGCGCCTGGAGCTCATCGAGCCCTTCCTGCGCGACTGGAGAGCCCACCTCTACAGCCTGAGCATGAGCTTTCTGGGCACCGTCCGCGAGCGCTACCGCGAGGAGCGTCGCCGCCGGGGGCTGCTCAACTTCAACGACCTGTTGGTCATCGCCGCCCGGCTCGTGCGCGAGCGGCCCGAGGTGCGCGAGCGCCTGCAACAGCGCTACCGCTGGCTCTTCGTGGACGAGTTCCAGGACACCGATCCCATCCAGGCCGAGGTGCTCTTCTTCCTGGCCGCCCTCCCCGGCCAGGCCGAGAGCGACTGGACCAACCTGCGGCTCCGACCGGGCGCGCTCTTCATCGTGGGCGATCCCAAGCAGTCCATCTACCGCTTCCGTCGGGCCGACATCGAGACCTACAACCTGGTGCGCGACCGCCTCGATGGCACCGTCTCGCTCAGCACCTCCTTCCGCTCGCTGCCCGGATTGTGCGAGTGGACCAACCAGGTCTTCTCCAGGCTGCTCCCCGCCGAGCCCACCGAGATGCAGGCCGCCTTCTCTCCCCTGGCCCCCGTGAAGAAGGGCCAGGCCACCCTGTGGCGCAGCCTGGAGAGCTGCGCCCACTACTACCACGCCGCTGAGTGCGAGGCCCCCCGCCTGGCCGGCTGGATCGGCGGAGCCATTGCCAGCGGCGCTTACCGGCCGGGAGACTTCATGCTGCTGGCCTTCAAGCGCGACGATCTTGCCTTCTGTGCCGGGGCCCTCGAGGAGCAGGGCATCCCGCACGAGGTGACCGGGGGCCGAACCCGCGCCCAGGAGCTGGTGGACGCCCTGCTCGACCTCCTGAGCGTGCTCAGCGACCCGCAGGACGAGGTGAGCCTGGTGGGAGTGCTGCGCGGACCGCTGTTCGGGATCGACGACGACACCCTGTTTCGCCACCGCCTGCAGGAGGGCAGCTTCCGGCTCACCCCCGGAAAGGGAGAGAACGCCGTCAACCAGGCCCTGGCCAGCCTCCAGGCCGCCCACGACCTGCTCTCCAAACTGCCCCCCGGAGCCGCCGTCGAGAAAGTGCTCGAGCAAACCGGCCTGGTGGCCCTGGCGGCCTCCCGGGGCGAGGCCGCCGAGCTCTTGCAGATCGCCGACCAGATCCGCCTCTCGTGTCAGGAAGGCCTGAGCTTCTCCGAGGCCCTGCGCGGCCTGCGCCTGGTGCGCCAGGACCAGCCTCTGGCCCTGGAGTGCGGACGCTCCGACGTGGTGCGGTTGATGAACCTCCACCAGGCCAAGGGCCTGGAAGCCAGGGTGGTCTTCCTGGTGTCCCCTACCGGCGGCTTTCCGGCCACGGTCGCCAAGCGCATCCTGCGCTCCGACGGCGGCGCCCGCGGCTTTCTTTCCATCCACAATCGCTGGCAAACCTTCGCCCGCCCGCCCGACTGGGCCGAGCACGAAGCCGCCGAACGAGGCTTTCTGGAAGCCGAGCGCCTGCGCTTGCTCTACGTGGCCGCCACCCGCGCCCGCGAGGTGCTGGTGGTGAGCCAGTGGACCGGCACCCACGGCGGCGCCCAGCGTCCCTGGGCGGCCTTCGACGAGTTCTTGCGCGAGTCCGAGGAGCTGCCCGCTGCCCTCCCCTGCGTGGCTCCCCCTCGCGCTCGTCCCCGGCCCGCTCTAGCTTCCTGGGACGAAGCCCGCCACCCGAGCTGGACCCGCAGCTCGGTGACCGCCAGCAATCTCGGCCCCGAGGTCTGGTCGGCCCGAGTGCCCGAGGAGGTTCTGCAGAGCGAGCGCCCCGACTCGGGCGCCCTCTGGGGCGAGCTGATCCACCGCCTGCTCGAGCATCTCATGCGCCGCCCCGACCTCTCGCCCGAACAGCTCGAGCGCCTGGCGCGCTGGCTCACCTTCGAGACCCCCGAGCTGAGCCAGCTGGTGCCGCTGGCTCTTCAGACGCTGGAGAGGGTGAAACAGACCCCCTTCTGGGAGCGAGCTATGCAGGCCGGCCAGCGCCTGGTGGAGGTGCCCTTCGGGATGCGCAGGGGGGACCGGCTGGTGTTCGGCTTGCTGGACCTG
>CAZWUN010000389.1:0-4878 GCA_964637145.1 uncultured Burkholderiales bacterium | reverse complement strand
CGTGGTCGGAGCCAAAGTAGACGCGCTCCCCCACCCAGACCGGTCGGGTGACGTTTCCGTCGAGCTGGATCAGGCTTCGAAAGGGCTCCTCTTCCCCATCGGCGATCCAGAGCTGGCCCACCGTGCCCCCGCGGTAGCGTTTCCAGCGGGCCGGATCCCAGGTGTGTCGGCCCACCACCACCTGCCCCCGGGGTCCGAAGGCCACCGCATTGGCCGGGCCCCAGGGCATGATCTCGGGCAGACCACCCTCGACGTGAACCCGTCCGAGAGCGTACATGCGGCGAAACGGCAGGGCCCGATTGGTCGCGAAGTAGACGAACTCCCCGCTCCAGCCCACCACCACGGTATCGGCCCCAAGATAGGTGAGCCGACGACTCTCGCCTCCACGCGCATCCATCAGGTGCACCTCGGGATGGCCCTCATCGCGATTGGTGAAGGCCAGGTAAGCGCCGTCGGGCGAGAAATGCGGCTCGGAGGAACGCCCCGGGTTGGCGGTCAGGCGGCGGGCCACGCCCCCCTTGGTCGGAACCGACCAGAGGTCATCTTCAGAGACGAAGACGACGCTGTCTGCGTGCAGAGTTGGTTTTTGATAGTATCCGGAGGACATTCAGCTACGCGGCACCGTGAGAAGCACGGGATTCTCGCTGCCTTTTCGCGGCTCCTCCCGAGGAATCCGACGCGACCGGACAGAAATGGCCGCAGCGCCAGAGAAGGAGAAAGACTTGTTACGCCATCGCCGCCCGGATCGATTCACCAGCCGTTTCGGGGTGCTGCCCACCCCCCTGCGCGAGCAGGCCGACCCCGACCTGACCGGCAAGGGGGTCACCATCGCCTTCCTGGACACAGGTTTCTCCAGCCATCCCGATCTCACTCGAGCCCGCAACCGCATTCTGAGCTACGTGGACGTGACCGGAGAGAACGCCACCCTGGACACCCGGGAGCCCTATCAGCGGCACGGCACCATGACGACCGTGGTGGCGGCCGGCAATGGCTACCTGTCAGGAGGAATCTACCGCTCCATCGCCCCGGAGGCCGAACTGGTCCTGATCAAGGTGGACCTGGAGGAGGACGACATCCTGCGCGGCCTGGAGTGGGTTCTTGCCAATCGTGAGCGCTACAACATCAGGGTCCTGAACATCTCGCTGGAAGACGGAGATGACCTTGCTTACCAGCACGATCCGGTCGAGCAGGCCGCCGAGGAGTGCTTCCGGCAGGGGATCGCGGTGGTAGCCGCCGCCGGCAATGCCTTCGACCCCGACAGCCTCAGCAACGTGCCCCCCTCCAACAGCCCCCACGTGCTGACGGTGGGAGGGTTTTGCGACCTGGGCCAGCCCGACGAGGAAGGGATCGAGATCTACGCCCACCGCTACGGCATCGACGCCGACGGTTTCATCAAGCCGGAGGTCATCGCCCCGGCGGCCTACGTGGCCGCGCCGATTCTCCCGGGCACGCCGGTCGATCGCCGCTCGGACGCGGTCTTTCGCCTGGCCCGGGCCAGCGATCGAAGCCTGCCGCGTCTGGTGGAGAACCTGCGCCAGCAGGCCGAACTCCCATCCTGGCTCAGCGGACTGTCCCCCGGGGAGATCCGGTCCGCCCTCGAGCAACTGGCCGAGCAGGAAAAGTTCGTCAACCCTCATTATCAACACGTGGACGGGACTTCATTCGCGGCTCCGATCGTGAGCTCGATCATCGCCCAGATGCTGCAGGCCAATCCGGGTCTCTCTCCGGCAGCGATCCGGCACATCTTGATCTCGACCGCCGAGCGGGTCGCCGGGGCGCCCAGCCTTCTGCAGGGCTTCGGGGTCGTCAACCCGCGCCGCGCGGTGACCCTGGCCCGCCACGCTCACCAGCCAGAAGCACCCGCCCACCAGGCTCCCCGGGTGGAAGGGCGAGAGCTGGTCTTCACCTACCAGAACCCGAAGGCGCGTGAGGTGTATCTGGCGGGGGAATTCAACAACTGGGAGTATCCCCGCAACCCCTACTCAAGGATCGCCGAGGATGTCTGGCGATGCCGGATTCACGTAGCGGGGAAGGGCCCCTTCCGCTACAAGCTGGTGGTGGATGGGAAATGGCTGCCCGACCCGGCCAACATGCGCACCGAACCGGACGCATTCGGGAATCTGAACTCGGTGCTCGACCTCAGTTGAGAGCGGCACCCTTTGGGCCACCGCAGCAGCCCGTGCCCATCAACCAGTGATCTCGGTGGGCCCAGGGAGGCGAGATGGGCTCCCGCTCGGGCGGAGTTCGCTGGGACAGAAACTGGCCCAGAGCTGCACGCCCGCCAACGCCGGTATTCGTAAACTCGACTCCGACGGTGCTGAAGGACCCGTTGTGCTCGCGCCAGACCGCTCGGGCGGTCAACGTCAAGCTGGCGTGGTCGGCCAGGTTCAAAGTGACCTGGAGCTCTTCATTCGGCTCCACCTCGCCATACACAATCAGGCGCGCCCCTGTCAGACTGATGTCGCAGGTGTGACTGCGCCCTGAGGTCTGTTTTCCCTGAAAAAAGAGGGGCACTGCGGATTCGACCCGCGGGTGGCGCCGTCGGCGCGGCTTTCGATCAGAGAATTCGTGCATCAAAGCCTCCTGCATGGTCATGTTACCGCGCCATTCGCAAGAGTCCCGGTGAACCAGGTTAAAGCTTTGTAACAGGATTATTGCCAGAATGTTAATCCATGAGACTGAACTCAACGCCGGTCGCTGATGTATACTGGTCCTGGCCATGTCGCAGCCTGCCGAGGTCACCACCACCTACCTGGAGATGCTCGCGCCGCCGCGCTCGAACCCGCGCGAGGCGCCGCCGGCGACTCTGGTCATGCGTTGCGAGCAACCGACAGCCGCCTTCTATCGCTACCTGTACGAGGGCGTCGGCGGCGCCTGGCAGTGGCACGACCGGCGCAAGCTGGGCGACGGCGAGCTGCTGGCCGTGGTCCGCTCGCCAGGTATCGAGATCTACGTGCTCTACAGCAGGGGCACGCCGGCCGGCTACAGCGAGCTGAATTTCAGCCAGCGCGGACAGGCCAAGCTGGAGTATTTTGGACTCTTTCCCGAATTCATCGGCCACGGCCTGGGCATCTGGTTCCTGGACTGGACCGTGCGCCAGGCCTGGAGGCCAGGAATGCGCAGGTTGTGGGTCCACACCTGCACCCTCGACCACCCCAGCGCCCTGCCCGTCTATGAGAAAGTGGGCTTCCAGGTCTACAACCGAGTGGTGGCCCCCAACCCCTACCTGTGAAGGGATTCACCCTGAAGACCAGAACAGCACCCGCGCTATGGCAGAGCCTCACGCCCCCCCCGTCCTCGCGACCAACGAGCTCACCTACCAGGATTATCTGCGGATTCCCGAGCTGCTTGAGCTGCAGACTCCCCGGGCCGACCCGCCGGCCCACGACGAGTTGCTCTTCATCATCATCCACCAGGCCTTCGAGCTCTGGTTCAAGCAGCTCTTGCACGAGATGGAATCGGCCATACGAGCCATGGATGTGGATCGAGTGCTGCGTGCTCAGCACCATCTGGCTCGAGTGGGCAAGATCATGCGCCTGCTCGTGCAGCAGATCGGCATCATCGAGACCATGGCCACGGCCGAGTTCCTGCTCTTTCGCGACCGGCTCAACCCGGCCAGCGGCTTTCAATCCATCCAGTTTCGAGAGATCGAATCTATGGCTGGCCTGAAGGACCCCCAGTATCTCGAGGTCTTCAAGAACCGGCCCGAGTTTCGCGAGATCCTGGAGCGTCGCATGGCGCAGCGCGACCTCAACCAGGCCTTCCAGGAGCTGCTCATGCGCTCGCTGGCCCAGGAAGGCGAAGGTTTGCAGGAAGCCCTGGTGCGACTTTACGAACACCCTGACGCTAACCTGAGGATGTACCTCCTCAGCGAGGCGATGATGGACTTCGACGAGGCCCTGGCCCAGTGGCGCCATACCCACGTCCTGATGGTGGAGCGGGTGATCGGCTTCCGACGGGGCACCGGAGGCTCGGCCGGGGTTCGTTACCTGGAGACCACGCTCTCCAAACGCTGCTTCCCCTATCTCTGGGAAGTGCGCACTCACCTGCAGAAACGAGGATCCTGAGTGGCTCGCAACATCACCCCCCGCGCCAAGGACTACCCTGAATGGTATCTCGACGTCATCAAGGCGGCTGAGCTGGCCGATTATTCCCCCGTGCGCGGCTGCATGGTGATCCGCCCCAACGGCTACGCGCTCTGGGAGGCCATCCAGCGCGACCTGGACTTCCGCTTCAAGGAGACGGGGCACGTCAACGCCTACTTCCCGGTGCTGATCCCCGTGAGCTTCCTGCAAAAAGAGGCCGAGCACGTGGAAGGCTTCGCCATGGAATGCGCCGTGGTCACCCACGGGGGGCTGCAGAAGGGTGAGAGCGGACTCGAGCCCACCGGCCAGTTGCCCGAGCCGCTGATCATCCGGCCCACCTCCGAGACCCTCTTCGGCCACATGTATGCCCAGTGGATCCAGAGTTACCGCGATTTACCCATGCTGCTCAACCAGTGGGCCAACGTGATGCGCTGGGAGATGCGTACCCGATTGTTCCTGCGCACGGCCGAGTTTCTCTGGCAGGAGGGCCATACCGCCCACGAAACGGCTCAGGAGGCCGAGGAAGAGACGCTCCGGATGCTGGACGTCTACTCCGATTTCGCCCACGAGTTCCTGGCCATCCCCGTCATCAAAGGCCGCAAGACCGAATCGGAGAAGTTCCCCGGGGCGGTCACCACTTACTGCGTGGAAGCCTTGATGCAAGACAACAAGGCCTTGCAGGCGGGCACCTCCCACAACCTGGGCCAGAACTTCTCCAAGGCCTTCGAGATGAAGTATCTCGGGCGCGACAACCAGCTCTCCTACTGCTGGACCACCTCCTGGGGCATGAGCA
>CAZWUN010000388.1:0-4914 GCA_964637145.1 uncultured Burkholderiales bacterium | reverse complement strand
GCAGACCTCGTCGGACCCACAAGCGCGCTGGTCGAGCAGCGCCTTCCGCGCCCAGCGCGACTCTCTGCTCGACTTCGTGGCCCGCGAAGGCCTCAAGGGCGTGGTCTTCCTGAGCGGGGACTCGCACAACAGCTTTCACATGGAGACCGACCTGGGCACCACCCGGGTGCACGAGCTGGGGGCGAGCCCGATCAACGGCTGGGTATTGCGCGGGCCCGAGATCTACCAGAGCAAGCGGAGCGACCGGACGGCAGCGGGCACCGGCTACACCACCGAGCTGGACAGCCAGCACTTTCTGGGGGCCAAGAGCTATGGCTCGCGAGATACGTCGGCCTGCATGCGGGTGAAGACGGACGGGGAGGAGGTGGAGTTCTCGATCCACCGCACCCACCGAGACGACGAGGGGGCCTACTCCACCGGGCGGTTCTCGCTGGGTCTCTGAACGAGCGGGATTGTCTCCCTCTGCGACTCGCTCCGGGAGATCTCCCCCAGCGAGCGAGGCGGACCGCAGCGCCCCATGCAAACATCCTCGAGCAGGAGCAACAAGGAGCGGTTGTTGGCATCCTTGGGATTCAGCCGCAGAGCTCGCTCAGCCAGCGCTTTGGCGGCATCGGGATCGCCCCCCAGCAACTCGGCCACCGCCAGGTTGGTCACCAGGCCGGCATCCTCGGGACGAAGCTCGCTGGCTTTGCGAGCCGGCTCGAGGGCCTCCTCGTTGAGACCCACTCGCAGCAAAGCCAGAGAATATTCCCGCAGCACGTCGGGGTGCTCGGGCTGTAGCTGGCTGGCCCGGCGCAACAGGACACAGGAGGCCTCCAGCTCCTGCAACAGGGCCTGACCCCGGCCTGCCAGCCAGAGGGCGGCCCAGCTGTCGGGGCGGTGCTGCAGGTGCTCGAGCAGGTCGTCCACAGCTCTTGCGACCTGCTCGCGGGGGGCCTGCTCTCCCTGCTCGAGCAACCCGATGAGAGCCTTCGAGCCCCGGTCGTAGAGATCGCCCCGGCCCCGGGCCCAGTCGGCCAGCTGCACCGCAAACTCGGGCTCGAGCGAGCAGCCTGCGATGGCCTGCAGAGCGCCCTCCACGTCGCCCTGCGTGAGCCGGGCCCGGGCCAGCAGCTCGGCCAGGGGCGCCTGGTTGCTGAGGCCATCGCCTTGCAGGGCAGCCTCCAGATGGACCTCGACCTCGGGGTGGACGCGGCTCTCGTCTTGAAGCATCAGCACCTGGGCCAGGTAGACCCGGGCTGGTGCGTAGCGCGGCCAGGAGTTGCACAGCCGGCGCAGAGCCCGTTCGGCCTCCTCCCAGCGACCCGTTTCCGCCGCCGAGAGACCGTTCTGAAAGAGCGCCTCGGCCTCTTCAGGCTCCAGGAAGCGAGGCGTGACCACCTCTCCGCAGTCCGGGCAGACCCAACCGTCCAGCGCCAGGGGATACTGGCTCCAGAGGGCGGGCTCGGTGGTGAAGAGCACCTCCTGCACCTTGCCCCCGCAGGACTGACACGCTTCCAACTCGCCCCGTCGGCGCCCCTCGCTTTCGACCTGCAAGGGGAACTGGCGGGCGCGCTCGAGGTTGCGCAAAACCACCGTTCTCACAGCATGCAAGCTGTTCGCCCCGGGCGGAGAGTTCTCATTCTGGCAACAATTTGCGATGTTTGGATCCATACACTCGGCCCATGACAGTGAGAGAAGTCGGTCGCGAAGTCGGTCGCGGGCTCTTCGTGGTGGCCCGCGAGGCGGGAGAAGCGGCCAAGAATGACCCGGCGCTGGCCCTGCGCGTTTCCGCCACCACCCTGCAGGACACCCTCATGACGGGGGTGGTCAACGACTCCGTCAAAACGGGCATGGCGACGACCATCGTGCCTCTGATGCGTGGCGCCTTGCTGGCCATGAACACCGTGCGCTGCGCCGAGACCTTCAAGGACCCGACCAGCACGAAATTCGACAAGGGGATGGACGCCCTGCGGGTGGCCACCGACCTGGTCGGCTTCGTGGGCGGTCTGGCCATGCTGTTTACCCCCGCCTACGCCGGAGTGGGCGCCCAGATGGTGGGCGTGGCTTACGCCGCCGACCTGATCTCGCACGGGTATCGGGGGATCCA
This sequence comes from uncultured Burkholderiales bacterium, assembly GCA_964637145.1. GTDB lineage: Bacteria > Vulcanimicrobiota > Xenobia > Xenobiales > QWHO01 > QWHO01. The sequence continues at coordinate 2,825 of CAZWUN010000388.1, read as the reverse complement.
GCACGTCGGCGAGCGCATCAAGTACTGGGAGGCCAAGCTGGCCGAGGACAAGCCGCCGCCCGAGCCGACTCCGCCGCCCCGCCCCTCGGTCACCGGCTTGACCGGCTCGTTCCTGTTGGCCCGCTCCTGAAAGAGCCGGAAACCTGTGGCATAATCTCTCCATGCGGCGCAAGCAGGGGGTCAGCCTGGGCACCACCTTGATGGTGGTTTCCATCGTGGCCATGCTGGGCCTGGCCCTGGCGGCCAGCAACATCACCCACCTCGGCCTGATGGCCCGCAGCAACAACGCCACCCTGGCTCTGGACCAGGCCCGCTCGGCGGTGGACATCGCTCTGGCTCACCTCTACACCGACAAAGCCTATGGCACCAACAGCGAGACGGTGGCCTGCCAGGGGCCCGAGCAGAGCGCGGGTTGGGTCACGTTCGACCCCGTCGAGGCCGGCCGGCTGGGGGTGAGCCAGTCGCTCAATAACCTCAGCGAGAATGGCTCCACTCTGGCCTCCGACGGCCAGGTCGTGCCCCAACAGGCAGCCTACCTGGTGGGGGTCGGCAAGGCCAACGGGGTGACTCGCACCGTGCGGGCGGTGGTCTTCTTGCCACCCTATCCCTACGCCGCCTCCAGCGACGGGGCCATCGTCTCGCTGGGCAACCTGGTGGTTGGCTCGCTCAAAGCTGGGGGGACGCCGGCCGATCCATTGGAGCCAGCCGACATTGCCAGCAACGACGCTTCCAGCCAGGCTATCAGCCTGGGGCCAGGCAGCAACGTTCATGGAAGCCTTCGGGCCGTGGGTGGGTTGCAGGTGGCCCCGGGCACCGTGGTGGGTGGGAAGCGGCTGACCGGACAATCCCCCCTGAAGGTGCCCGACATGCAGGTGGACAGTTTCGACCCCCAGGTTCTGGGTCAGCTCAGCTCCACGCTGCGCCCCAGCTACTCGCAGAGCACCACGTTCACGGGGGCCGTGCGACGGGATGGAGACGTAACCGTGACCGGTGACCTCACGCTCGTCCAGTCGCTGGTCTTCGTGCAAGGTGACCTGACCATCGCGGGCAGTGTCTCCGGGGACGGGATCCTGGTGGCCACCGGTGACATCACTATCGGCGGACAGGCCCAGATGCAGAGCAGTAACCGCGTGGCCCTGCTGAGCAAGGGGAAGATCACCCTGGCCGGCAACGGTCCGGCCAGCTCCGACCTGCGGGGGCTGGTCTACGCCGAGAACGGGTTGTCCACTCAGCAGCTCAGCGTTCAGGGGGCGGTGGTGGCCCGCAATCCGCAGCCGGTCCAGATGACGGACACCCGGCTGCTCGGGGACGGCAAGATCTTGCAGCCTCCCTTTGACATTCTCACCAATCCGCCGCCCCAGCCTCCCGAGCTTCTCATTGGAGGGGGGATGCTGGCCGAGACAGGGAGTGCGCGAGTGGCCGACGTGGCTGCCGCGGCAGGTGGCGGACCTCTGACTCGTCTCTGGATCTCGAGCGGTGCTGACGGAACCTTTACGCTCAGCTACATCACGACGACTGGCGGGGTGACGGCCCCCCAGGAAACCCTGAACGGTCTCTGGCCAGAAGACCTGACCGAGGTGCTCCAGGGTACTCTCGGCCTGAGTGACGAGGAAACGCGCAGCTTTGATCCGGTCCAGAGCTCCGTCTCCGCCGGGCCTGCCCCCGGGATCTTCCAGCTCAGCGCCGACCCCAGCGCGCTCTTGCCCCTGGAAGATCGGGCCCGGGTGCTGCTCTGGAAGGAAGATTAGAAGCGCTGATTGCGCAGGTTCACGCTGCGCACCAACTCGAAGCGCTGGTCCTGGACTGTGAGCAGCAATCGCACCGTAGGCGCGGCCGCGGCCAGATCCACCTCGAATCGCTCCACGTGGCCAGCTAACACCCGGTTGCTGTCGCTCACCCCGGCCACCAGCTGCTGCAGCTCCGAGGAGGTGGGCACGAAGGCCGCGTCCACTGCCGGGCTGCGGGCCAGACCCGGGGGGCCGGGGGGCCAGCTGCGATAGCGCAGCTGCCGGGTGGTCGGGTCGAGCCAGTACAGGTGGAGCCGGTCGCTCCAGGCCTGATCGCCGGCCCCGGTGACATCGGCCAGGGGCTGCACCGCCAGAATGGGCGGGTTGGCAGAGAAGGTCAGCCCTTCCAGGGGAGTGCGGGCCAGGTCGCGGGCGATGCGGTCCACACTCACTTGAGCCAGCTGTTGCAGCTCGATCTGCTGAGTGCCGCGTCGGGCCCCGGTGGCCATGGGCAGCAGCACCTGGGCCAGCAGGAGGAAGAGCAGCAAGAGTAGAGCCCCGCCCAGCAACACCTCGATGAGCGTGAAGGCCCTAGGGAGCATAGACCCTGGTGACCTCTCGCACGACCTCGTGGGGCACCTGGCGATCCACCCAGGTCACCCGGACTCTCAGACCCAGCAGCAGCCCTGGTTTGGTGGCCGGCCGGTCGGCCGGGAAGATCTCCAGGGTCGGCTGAAAGCGGGTCCCCTGGCCGTCCACGGCGGGCAGGGCTCGGGGCGGTCCGGGCACCAGCTGCGAGAACGGGATGGCCAGTTGCTGCTGCAGCAAGCTCTCGGCCAGGGCGTTGGCCTGCAGGCGCTGGCCCGAGTAACGCACGCTGGCCACCGAGGTGGGGTAGAGGTTGAAGATCAGAACCACCACAAGGCCCAGCAAGAAGAACGAGAGGATCAGCTCCATCAGGCTGATGCCGCGGCATCTCACAGCGACTGCACCACTTTGACCATGGGAAGCAGGGTGGCCAGGGCCACGAAGGCGGTGGCCAGTCCCATGATCAGCATGATGATCGGCTCCAGGGCTGCCATGGCCATCTCCAGAGAG
>CAZWUN010000387.1:1628-4924 GCA_964637145.1 uncultured Burkholderiales bacterium | reverse complement strand
CTGCCCAGAAGTTCGGGGGCCGGCGAACGGGGATCAGCCGAAGCATGAGCGTCCAGGCCGCCGCCGGCCAGAACGCGAGCTTGAGATGTTCCCAGACGCTTTCGTCCATCGCGGAGAACGCGCCGACCCACCGAGCCTGACCCGTCGCTTCGTAGGAAGCGATCTGGCCATTGCGAAGCATTGCGACGACGGCTGCGATCTGGGTGAGTCTGTCCGACATCTGGAACCTCCGTTGACTCGTGGTGTGGCGCCTGCCGCGCGGAGGCGGGGCGCTCGCTTTGCGTGCGCTCCGGCCCGTGCGGCAGGCGGCCTCCGCGGGTCAACGAGGTGTGTCGGGCGACGCCCCGGGAAGCACGTCGGGGCGCCTTCGCAGGGCTGCCAGTGGCTGCGTCCAGGCCCGTCTCAACGGGCGCAGCTCACGCGCGCGTCACGCGACACCATCCTCGGGCGTGCGGAAGCTGATTTCAACGAAGGTGCTCGCGGGCGAAACGCCTTCGACGGACGGATCGCGGGCCACGAGTACGGTGCGCCCGGCTCCGAAGGCGTCGGCCCCGCACTCGCTGGCGAACTGGCGGAAAGCGTACGCGGTGGACTCGCGGAGGAAAGTGAAGTGGTGGTGGTGGTCCAGCCGGTGGTGGCCGGCCTCGGCAAGAACGGAACGGGGAACTACCAGCGAAGTGGGCATCGCGAAATCCTCCGGGCTCAGCCGAGCCTGTTTGCGAGGCGCAGCTCACCGTACTTGTCGTGGACCAGGACGACGGATTCCGTCGTCGCGGACTGGAAACGGAAGCCCGCTGCGGCGAGTTCGATGACGCTCATTCGCGTGAACTGGTCGATCGTCGGCGGCGGGAGCGGAGGCTCGCCGCCGGCCGTCGGCGCGACGGGCGGAAACGGAATGATCTTGGCGCTCACGGTGATCTCCTGTGCGAACGGAAAAGGGCCTCCGGCCGACTGGCCAGAGGCCCGGGGTGGGCAGGGTGAGACGCCTTCGTCTCAGGCGTCTTCGCGGCGGCGCCGCGTCTCGAGATAGCCCGCGATCTTGCGGCTCGAGTAACCGGTCACTTCGGGGCGAGTGCGTCGCGTGGAGCGCGGGCGCGGATTGAAGCCGTGCTCGCGCAGCTCGTCGACGGCGCGCGACTCCTGGCGGGCGCCGTTACGGGTGTGGAAGCGGCGAGCGTTGACGACGAGAAACGGGAGCATCGAGACGTTGCGGAGGGTGCGGGCCATGGAGTCCTCCTCGGGTCCGTGGCGGACCCGGAAAAAGGACCGGAACCCCCCGTGAGAGGGCTCCGGTCGGGAGGGCCTTACGCCTCGATCGGGGTGCGGCCGGGAAGGGCGACGAGGCCTTCGATCTCGCTTCTGTCCCAGTGCCACTTGGGCACCGAAACACGGACCGTGCCGTCGGAGCTGCGCGCGATCTCGACGCGGTCGCGGGCGAACCAGAGGGCGAAGCCCTTGTCGTCGGGATCGGCGGCGCCGAGTTCGGTTGTGACCTTGATGCCGAGGCGGTCCTTCCAGTAAATCAGGCCGGCGACCTGGGTGACGATCTCGCGCGTCTCGGCGATCGGAGCCGCGATGGCCGTCATCGCCTCGTCGGGCGTCGTCGGCGCGAACGAGCCGCGGTCGAACTGTCGGCGCTCGGTGCGTCCGTCAAGGGCGCTGCGCAGTGCGTTCTCGCGGATCTCGGAAGCCGAGTACCGGGTGCGCGGATCGTTGATCTCGTAGTCGCGATCCTTGTGACGGATCACGTCCATCTGCATCGCCCGCGGGGCGTCGCTTTCGCGCTCGCGCCTGAGCCGTTCGATCTCCTCGTATCCTTCTTCTCTCGTCATTGTCCCGATCTCCTTTGACTGTGAAGTGGCGGTCACGAAGTAGCCGCCACGGAGCAGACAAAGGAGCGTCGGGGACAGAGACCGAGTTAAAGGGTGGGATCGTCGGATCTGGGTGAGCTTTTGCGGGGACCAGTGGGCCTGAAGAGTCGTGTTGGAGGCTCGACGCCTTCGGAACGAAGGATCGACCGCAGTTTTCGACGTTTTACGGGTCCCGGCGCTTCGAGCAGGGTTTCGAGATCGGGAGCCGCGATCTGCCTGGGATCGACTCCTCTTCGGGCCAGTTCGACAGTGCGGGCAATGACGTCGAGTTCGCCCTGCGTGGGAACCCTTCGACCGCGCTCCCAGTCAACCACGGTCCAGTACTTCACCCCGATCGTTCGGGCTAGCTCCGCTTGCGTCCAGCGCGGCTCTCCGAGAATCGCACCGAGTTCGTGTCGTGCCTCGATGACGTAGGCGCTCGCGCCGGTCGGAACCGGGCTTGGGGATTGTTTCCGGGCCTTCCTGGATTTCGGCTCCGCGGGAGGCTTCGGCGACACAGCCTGGGTCGGCTTGACGGCGCTTCTGCCTGACGGCCGGCGCGCGGCGCGGATGCGGCGGGTGGGCTTCGACAGAAACGACATCAGGCAACTTCTGGGGGCGCCGGGCCTTCGAGCCTGCGAATGCGCGCTTCGTGATCAACCACGTGATGACCGAGGGAGTTCACCGAGTCGGCGATGCCTTCGGCGATGTCTATCATTCGGGAGATGGCATCGCGGCATTCCACCGCGATCTCACCGATCTCGGCCTGCTGACGCTCGACGGCGCCCGCAAGGGTGCCCACGGTGCCTGTAAGCGCGTCCACACGCCCCGCCACTTCATCCACGCGGACGGCAAGACTGTCGAGCTTTGCCGACAGGGCTGCGTCATGTTCAACGAGGAACTCCATGGTGCGCTCGATGCGCTCGAATCGCTTTTCGTGTGAGTCCACGTCTGATTCCTCCGGACTGAAAGTGTACATCGTTTCGAAGCCAGATGGCCCGACGAGCCACGCGATTAGCGCGACGCCAGGCGGTGCAGCTTCGTGGCCACGGCGACGAGTCGCTCGCGGCCCGGAACGTACTCTGGAATCCGCGACGAACAGAGGAGTGTCGCGAGCTGCGCGAAGACATCGCGGCGCGCCCGCGCCGTCGACCAGGCGGCGCCGGCGATCGCGGCGTCGTCCTTCGTCGACCAGCCGGCAAACACGAGGCCGTCGTCGAGTCCGCGAACGGCCTCGTTGTGAAGATCGCCGATAGCAAGACTGCCCTCGCGAACGGTGGCGCGAAGCGACTCGACGAGCGGAGCGAGGTTGATGTCGAGACGGCCGCGCCTCGGCTCGAGAACGAGCCCGGTTGCAGTTTCGAGACGCGAGACAGCGCGGCCGCGATGATCGAAAACTGTGGACGTCCACGTGGGCACGGAAAGGTCTCCTTTTCCGGTCCGGGC
>CAZWUN010000387.1:0-1528 GCA_964637145.1 uncultured Burkholderiales bacterium | reverse complement strand
CCGGGAGCGGAAGGCTCGGGTCGGGACGCTCGACTTCGCTCCTTCGGCGTGTCTTTCGGCGCGCCGATGTTTGGTTCGAGGGCAACGGCCGCCCGCAATTCTGCCGCGGCGGCGGCGAACGACTCGATGCGCGTGAAGCCGGTGGGTCGAATGACGTGAAGTTCCCCTCGGAACTCGAGCACGTCGCCGATGGATGTGGACCTGCAAGGCGTCGCGACGACGGCGCGAATGTGCGGCCGTTCGGTCCATGGCCGGCTTCCGAACTGCTGGGATGTCGCGAAGGCGACGTCGAGCGAGTGCGTCTTGATTTCGGCGACGAGAACGTAGGTGACCGAATGTTCCTCGTCGCCGGCTTGGAGTGTCGTTGCGTGATGGACGCGGATCACGAAGCCCGCGTCCGCAGCTGGTGATAGAGAATTGAGCGCGGGTGTGCGCTCACGTCGAGTCCGAGAAACGACGACGATCGTGCGTCCTCGAGGGCCTCCTCGAAGCTCCCGACGACGCCGAAGCCGACGTCGCGGACGATGTGGAGCGTGCCGGCGATTTCGATGACGTCGCCGACCGACGTTGAGCGGCAGTTCTTGCCGGCAAGCGAGCTGACGCCGTCGCCAGCCGTCCACGGCGCTTCGAGATTCTGGGACATCTCGAACGCGGTCTCTGGGTCTGCGGTCGGGACGTCGGCGACGGCCCTGTAGACGAGCGTGTGGCAGCCGGCGAGCTGCGCGAGTTCGTCAAGGTCGAGATGGTGGATGCGAGCCGTGGCCGGAGCATCCGGCGCAGGCTCGCCGTCCGGCACCTCGGCGTCGGGCGCTGGTTCGGGCACCAGCCCCTCGTCGAAGGTGAGCAGAGCCCACATCGCGGCGACAGCCGCCGCGGCGAGCAGAAGAAGCGAGATCGTGACCGTGACGGTGCGCTCGGGCCAGGGCGGGAGCCCTGTGACGAGCCCGAGGGCGAGACCGATGACGGCGGCGGAGACGGCGCGACGGGTCGAGCGGTTCATCGGGACACCTGCTCGAGCAGTTCGCAGACGTGAAGCCGGCCGTGACGGTCGTCGACCATGACGCCGGTGTCCGAGATGACTCCGGACTTCTCGAGCGCGGCGACGATGCCGCGGCACGGTCCGGAGTCGGAGACGAGGACCGTATCGAGGTGTCGGAGCGGCACGTTGGAGTCGACGGGGAACGTCGGCGTGGCGACCAGTGCCCCGGATCGCTCGTCGACGATGACCAGGCGGTGCTGGCCATTGCGGTAGAAGCCCGAGTGGACGGCGACGACGCTGCGGCCGTGAAAGGAAAACGGTTCGCCGAGCGAGCGAACTGCAGTTGGTCGCCGGCGGCTGACGACGGTGGAAACGTGCGAGGTGATGTGACGGGTCACGAGATACCTCCCGGGATCGGATTGGGCAGGGAGCGTTCCGTCGGACGGGACGGAACGCAGAAAGGGAAGCGGGGGGGGGGGGGCGCCGGGAAAACCCCCGCCCCCCCCCGCCCCCCGGGGTATGCGCGGCGGGCGGGGCCCCAGCCGGCCC
>CAZWUN010000386.1:0-4939 GCA_964637145.1 uncultured Burkholderiales bacterium | reverse complement strand
ACTTCGAGCAGGCCGGCTTGACCGAGGTGGAGACCTTCATCGCCAGCGGCAACGTTCTCTTCAGCTCGGCCGAGCAAGACGCCGCTCGGCTCGAAGAGCACATCGAGCGCAATCTCGAGCAGGCGCTGGGTTATCGGGTGGATACCTTTGTCCGCACCCCGGCCGAGCTGGCCTGCGTGGCCGCCGAGCTGCCCTTTGGGGGCGACTGCCCGGGCTTTTACGTGGCCTTCCTGAAGGCCGCTCCCGAGCCTGACTTCGAGGCTCGCTTGCTGGCCCGGCAGAGCGAGGTGGATCGGTTTTCGTTGCGGGGGCGCGAGCTCTTCTGGCATTGCAGCGTGAGCTCTCATCTCTCGAGCTTCTCGGGGGCGGCTCTGGAGAAGCTGCTGGGGGGACCGGCTACCATGCGCAACCGCAACACGGTGCTTCGTCTGGTCAGCGGTCTTTCAGGGTAACTCGCAGCCCTGGGCAGGCGTTCGAGACCCAACCTGACAGCAGCCTCCAAGTGCTCGCCTTCCCCGTCCCGCGGGGACCGAACAGGAAGAAGCTTCCGCCCGGGTCTTGGAAGAATCGCGGGATTCTCGTCATAATCAATGCTTTTTTACGACAGCCCCGTAAATTCCTAAGCTCGAGCAAGTGAGGGTTCGACGGCGAGCTTCGGTGGGACCGGATGCGCAACCGCAACACGGTGCTCTCGTCTGGTTAGCGTTTCTTCTTCTCGGGAGGATCAGAGCGCATCTGTCGGTAACTCGGAGCCCTGGGCAGGCTGCGGGCAGGTTTCTCCCGGGGAGGCTCGGGCGCGGGCTTTTCGGGCTCCTGCGCTGAGGGCGCTGAAGGCGTTGAAGGCACTGGCGGCGTTGAGCGCGGCCGCGGGGTTTGATCCGGTGTCTCCTCGGGTAGCTCGCTCTCGCCCGGCTCGGCAATCTGGCCCGGGCGCGGCTCGCGCCGGGGGGTGGTGTCGCAGGGCAGGCCCAGCGCCGCGCCCACGTGACCGGCCAGATCGCTGGCATAAGAGGACCGGTAGAACGGCCCGAACAGTCGGAACTCGCCCAGGCAGACCCAATAGCGGTCCGGCTCTTCGTGGTCGAGCGCCCTCTGGTGCGTTCGGTTCTCGCTGGTATCCAGGCTGAACCGCAATCCGCCTCCCTGGACATTGAAACCGGAGGGACCGAAGCTGAAACGGATCCCGTCGGGCCGGTTGGTCCAGTGATAGACCCAGACGCTGCCCACCTGAGCGAAGGTCAGCCAGCGGTGGGCCCGCTGGCGCAGCCCCGAGCGCTTGATGATCCAGCTGACCCCGTGCAAGAGGCGGCGATCCTGGGGGAAGAGACCGACCTCCTCCTCATAGCGCCCGTGGTCGTCATCGCCGGCGCAACCGATGCCAAAGGAGGTGCTCGAGGCCAGCACGATGCGTCGCGCCTTCAGGCTCTCCAGGGCGCTCTCGTAGTTCTGCTTTTCTCCGAAGAAAGCCATCCCGGGCTGGTTCTGCCAGGCAGGCCCCGGTTCCCCCGTCCCCGGGTAGACCCTAGCTCGTGCTCGACTTGCGGGTCGTGCGGGTGGTGTTCTTCGCGACAGTCGCGGTGCTGCCCCCGCCGCGCGAGCCGCCCGGAGCCCGGGTGCCGCGCGTGGTGGAGCTGGCCGAGTTGCCCGAGCCGGAGCTGGTGGCCGGGCGCGGCGCCTGTTCGCCGGTGCCCCCACTGCTGCTGGCGGGCCGCGCGCGCTCGCCCACGTAGCCTCTCCACTCCTGGCGGGACAGTCCTGGCACTTGCTGGCCCTGGCCCTGCGGGTTCACGTCTCGGATGATCAGGCCGCGGGTGGCCGGACCGGTGTTCTGCCCGTTGGAGATGACATTGCCGTCGTAAGGCTGGCGGCGCCCGTTGGGACCGCGCGGAACGCGGCCATGGTCGTCCTGGTAGAGCTGGCCCCTGGGTGAACGCATCACGTTGGCGGCATGCTCGCCGTTGTAGACGATGCCGAAGCCATGCCCGTCGAGCGTGCGCGGGTCGACGCTCTGGGTGGCCACGCCGAAGTAGCGGGCGATCTCGTCCGGGTACTGGCGCGTGTTCAGGTGCTGCAGGGCCTGCTCGTAGGGAACCCCCCTCTCCTGGGCGTAGCGCTGGGCGGCGGCGGCGTTCATGCGGGCTGCCTGCTCCACCGCGGCGGGGTTGCTGCCGCTGTAGTCGGAGGCCTCCCGGGCCTGGCGGACCTGATCGGGGGTCAGCTCGGCCGAGTAGCCGTCGCGCATGGTGACGCGCACGTTGCCATTGGGCAGCGTCTCCATCCTCATGGCGTCGTCGCCCCACTGGTGCTGCATGGCCTTAATGATGGCCGTGGCGCTGCAGTTCTCTGGGGTTCCCTGGGAGACCCGGTCGTGCACCCGCTCGACTGCAGCCGCATCGGGGTTTTCCGAAGTGCTGGGGGAGGGAGCGCTGGGGTTGCTCGAATTCGTGTTGCGCGGCCCGTTGCTGGGGCCGGCGCCGTTGGAGGAATTGCCGTTACCGGTCTGGCGGGGACCAGAGGAACTCCGGCTGGGGGAGGATCCCCCGCTGTTGCCGCTGGGCGAGGCTCCTCCGCCGTTGCCGGCAGGGGAGGCGCCCCCCACCTGGGGAGTACCGCCCCCGCCCCCGTCCTGGGGCTGCTGCTGCTGTCCTCCCTGGACCATCTCCAGGGCCTTGCGCACCAGCTCTTCCGTTTCCGGCGAGAGATTGGCGCCGTTCTCGCGCGCCTTCTGGTAGTCTTTCATCAGCTGCTCGGCCAGGCTCTGGGCGTTGGCCGCGCCCGAGGTGGCGGCCACCATCAGCTGCTGGGCCTGGGCCCGAAGAATGCCGTCATAGTGGGAGCCGGCGATGCCCTGGGCGAGCATGGCCGCCCCCATCTGGCCCTGTCGGTCGAGCAGGTCCTGGGAGGGCCTGAATCCGTCTGTCCCGTTCTGGTTCGTCAGACTGGCCGGCGAGCTCACCGTGCGTGGCTGGTTCAGCGGATTCTGTGGCAGGCTCGGGCTGATGGTCATCATCTTGCCTCGAGCTTACCTCCCCGGACAGAGACGGCGCAGCCCCCCGAATGATGACAAACTCTCGCAAGATATTACAATTTTCTACCCGGAGATGAAGTTTGTGTATCTATCATCGAAGGAGCGGGAACCACGCGCGCGAAGCGCCAAACTGTGAAACGACGCACTTTTCTCTTTGCTCTGGGTGGCGCCAGCCTGGCTCTGGCCGCCGGCCCGCCCGCCTTCGCGACCGCCGCCGAGCCGGCCATGCTCTCGCCCTGGACCGGACTGTACGGGGGCATCCCTCCCTTCGACAAGGTGAAGGTGGCCGAGTTCCCGGCCGCCTTCACGGCCGCCATGGCCGCTTATCGCAAGGACATCCAGGCCATCGCCGACAACCCCGAGCCGGCCACCTTCGCCAACACCCTGGCCGCCCTCGAGGGGGCGGGGCGCACTTTTACCCGGGTCAGTCTGCTGTTCGGGGTCTACACCTCGACCATGAATACGCCCGAGGTGCAGGCCATCGAGCGCGAGTGGTCGCCCCGATTTGCCGCGCTGTATGACGAGATCGTTCAAAACGACAAGCTCTTTGCCCGCATCGAGGCGGTCTACAACTCGCCCGACAAGCCAACCTGGACCAGCGAGCAGCAGCGCCTGGCCTGGGTGCACCACACCAACTTCGTGCTGGCCGGGGCCCGGCTCTCGCCGGCTCAGAAGAAGGAGATGGCCGAGATCAACCAGCGACTGGCCCAGCTCTACACCCGCTTCAGCCAGAATGCCCTGGCCGACGAGGAGAATGAGATGCTGGTGCTGGAGAAGCCCGAGGATCTGGCCGGCCTGCCCGAGTCGCTGCGCGATGCCGCCGCGGCCGCTGCCAGGGAGAAGGGCCTGGCGGGCAAGTGGGTGATCTTGAACACCCGCTCGGCCATGGAGTCTTTCCTTACTTACTCGGATCGTCGCGACCTTCGCGAGAAGGGCTTCAAGATGTGGATCCGGCGCGGCGACGGAGGGGGCGAGCAGGACAACAACGCCGTGGTCACCGAGATCTTGCAGCTGCGAGCTCGCAAGGCCAGACTGCTGGGCTACAAGACTTTCGCCCACTGGCGCCTGCAGAACACCATGGCCAAAACTCCCGAGAACGCCATGAAGCTGATGATGCAGGTCTGGCCTGCGGCGGTGGCCCGGGTCAAGGAGGAGGTGGCCGACATGCAAGAGCAGGCCGGCCACTCGATCGAGCCATGGGATTATCGCTACTACGCCGAAAAGGTGCGCAAGGCGAAGTATGACCTGGATGAGGGCGAGATCAAGCCCTACCTCCAGCTCGACAACATGCGCGAGGCCATCTTCTGGGCCTCGGGCCAGCTCTACGGGTTCACCTATCGCAAGGTGGAGGGACTGCCCACGGTGCACGCCGACGTCACCGTCTACGAGGTTCTGGGGCCGGATGGCAAGCACAAGGGCCTGTGGTACTTCGACCCCTATGCCAAGACCGGCAAGCAGTCGGGCGCCTGGATGAACGAGTACCGCACCCAGGAGGCTTTCCAGAAGCCGATCACCCCCATCGTCTCCAACAACTCCAACTTCCTGAAGGCGCCCCCCGGCCAGCCGGTGCTGCTCAGCTGGGACGACGCCGACACCATGTTTCACGAGTTCGGCCACGCGCTGCACGGGCTGGCTTCCCAGGTGAGTTATCCCACCCTGGCAGGCACCAACGTGGCTCGCGACTTCGTGGAGTTCCCCTCGCAGATCAACGAGCGCTGGCTGTCCACCCCCGAGGTGCTGGGCAAGTTCGCCCTGCACGCCGAGACAGGCAAGCCCATGCCCCCCGAGCTGGTGGCCAAGATCAAGCGAGCCGACACCTTCAACCAGGGCTTCTCCACCGTGGAGGCGCTGGCGTCGGCCATCCTGGACATGAAGCTTCACCTGGCGGGCGAGGTGAAGATCGACCCGCGC
>CAZWUN010000385.1:3894-4969 GCA_964637145.1 uncultured Burkholderiales bacterium | reverse complement strand
ACAGTACACGAGACGCCTCCAGAGATCGGTGCCCCCCCATTCTACAGCCCCTTGCCTCAGCCCTTTTGGCTTGAGATTTGGAACTCAGTCCGAGAGTTGAGCCTGGGAGTCCTCGGGCGGAGCGGGTGCTTGCCACTCGCGGATGCGCCTGACGCCCAGAAAGCGCTCCGCGAAATAGCTCTCCTCCAGGCTCGATTCAACCACTCCCCGGCTGGAGCTGGCGTGCAGAAAGCGGCCAGGTCCGGTGCAGATGCCGACGTGAGATGGACCGGGCTCGTAGGTGCTGAAGAACAGCAGATCTCCCGTTTGCATCTGGTCGCGCGGAACCTCGCGGCAATCGGAAAACTGAAGATCGGCCGTGCGGCGAAGCTCGTAACCCCCCAGGCGGAAAACCTCCTGGACGAACCCGGAGCAATCCACTCCGTTGGGACTGACCCCGCCCCAGCGATAGGGGGTGCCGATCAGGCGCCGGGCCAGGGCCACCAGCTCGGGGGGAGTGAGAGGGCGCCCCGCCGGGGCCAGAAGGGACTCGACCGGAGCCCAGGCCTTGCGACCATCGGGCAGGGTCACCTCGAGCCAGCCCCCGGTTGGGAGCGTCGGAAAACCTTGGCGGGGAATGAGCAATTCCTCGCCGACCAGCAGGCGGTCGTTGTCGCGGGCGTTGGCCTGACGCAGGCTCTCCAGACGGACCTCATAAAGCTTGCTGATGGACCAGAGGGTCTGGCCGGGCTCGACCCGGTGTCGGGGCCAACTGCTGGAGCGCGGTATTTGGAGGAGCAGACCCGGCTTGAGAGACTTCAAATCGATGTCTGGATTGGCCCGGGCAAGAGTCTCCGCGGTCAGGCCGTAGAAGCGAGCCAGGGCTTCCACCGACTCGCCCTCCTGCACCTCATGAGAAACGGCCTCGCCAGCCAGGGCGTATCCCTGGAGCGCGAGCCACAGCACGGTGACCACCAGGAAACGGAGCATTGAGGAAAATTACTCGCTGGGGAGTCAGAACTCCTTTCAATCTTGAGGAGCCAATGTGTTGAGCGTTACGTGCTGAAGGTTTTGCCTATCCTTCGGGGGCGGCCTC
>CAZWUN010000385.1:0-3884 GCA_964637145.1 uncultured Burkholderiales bacterium | reverse complement strand
TGTCGGCGCCAGTTTCTGCAAAACCTTCAGCACTTCACTTTAACTGATCGCATCGAGCTGCCATCACGAAGTCGTTGCGGTGCAGGTTGTTGATCTTGTGGGTCCACCAGCGCACAGTCACGCGTCCCCATTCGGTCAGAAGAGCCGGGTGGTGGTTCTGCTCCTCCGCCAGAGCGCCTACCCGGTTGGTGAAGTCCAGCGCCTGGATGAAGTTCTTGAACCTGAACACTCGCTCCAACTTGGGCACCGTGTCGATGTCCACTACGGTCCAGTGAGGGATCTCCTGCAACCAGCGCTCGCGTTCTTCAGCCAGAACGGGCGGGGCCCCGGCGTCGCACGCCTCGCACCGCCCTTCACTCAGTCTGGTCATCGACTTTTTCCTCCTTGATCAACTGCCGCATGGCCGCGGCCAGGTGCAGCACGAGATAGCGGTCCTGAGGCGAGCCAATTCCCTCCAGCTTCAACAGCCCCTGGTCGCGGGTCAAGATGCCCAGATAGCCGGCTCGGGTAGCCTCCACCATCAGCACGTCGTTCAGGGGGACGTCCACCAACAACGGCCGGCCCTCGGGCTGAATCCTGAGTCCCTCCGGACCCAGGGTGACGATCAAGCCGCGCTCGCCGCCGGGAAGCGGCCGGGCCATCACCAGCTTGAAGCGATACCCGTCCTCCAATCTCTCGGCCTCGGGCAGGGGATAGCGTCCTCGAACCAGCTTGGGGTCGAGCTCTTCGAACTGGAGGAAGTAGTTGGGCCTGTTGGGGGGCTGTCCGTCCTTGAACAGCTTGGTCTCTCCACTGCGAACGAAGAAGCTCAGAGCGGCCGACAACTCGCGGGCCCGCTGGTAGACCACGAAGGGATCCCTGTGGCTGAAGAACGGAATGCGTCGGCCGGACGCAAACTCCAGGTCGACCTGGCTGGCGGGATAATCCACGGCCAGACCGCGGAAAGCACCGTGTCGGTAGGCCCGTCCGGGAATGAGGCCAGAGGTGAAGATCTGCAGACGGTCCTGAGTTACCCGCAGGCGGTCGGGCAGGAGCACCAGCATCAGCCCGGTCAGGGTGACGAACGCGAAGAACATCATCATCAAGACCCGCACCGGGTCGTTGGGAGCGAGCTCTTGCGAGCGCGCAACACCTACCAGCATGACCGTTCCCAGCAAGAGCATGGCTGCCCCCGCGCCCAGCAACCGGCGATTGCCGCTGAACCAGACCACCCTGCCCTGGAGAGCCTCGCTCAATGGGCTGCCTGAAGGGCCTCCAGCGCCTCGAGCACCTGCTGGTCGTGTCCGTCCACCGAGACGCGCTTCCAGACCTTGCGCACCACGCCGTCGGGGCCGATCAGAAAGGTGGAACGCTGGATTCCCATGGACTTCTTGCCGTACATGTTCTTCTCGCGCCAGGCTCCATAGCGCTCGGCTACCTGGTGGTCGCGGTCGGCGAGCAGCGGAAAATTCAAGCCATACTTGTCTCGGAACCTGCCGTGGCTCTTCTCGTCGTCCGGGCTGACTCCCAGCACCACCGCGCCATGGCGAGAGAGATCGCTGTGTCGATCGCGGAAGTTACAAGCTTCCTTCGTGCAGCCCGGGGTATCGTCGGCGGGATAGAAGTAGAGCACCACCGGCTGGCCTCTCAGCGCCGCGAGGGAAACCTTCTGGCCCTGGTCGGACGCCAGGGTAAAATCAGGCGCGGCTGCACCTTCCTCGATCCAGTCCACGGTCAGACCTCCTTGTTGCCCAGGCAGGCTCCGCTGGGAACCTTGCATTTCTTCTTGCCCAGAACGCGCTCATCGGTGTTGGCGTGAACTACCACGTTGCGTCCCAGCACGGCTTGAGCGGGAATTCGGCTGTCCTTGCCGATCAGGGTCAGCCCGGTGTTCAGCATTTCCGGCATCTCCTGATTCGCGGTGTTCTCCTCGCCCGTTCCCACCAGTGCCTGGGCGCCCACCCGCACTCTCTTGTCCAGAATGGCCCGGTCCACCACCGCTCCGGCCTCGATGACGGCGTCGTTGAAGATGATGCTATCGCGCACGACCGCTCCCTCGGCCACATAGACGCCGGGAGAAAGGACGCTGCGCTCCACCACACCCTCGACCCGGCAGCCGTTGGAAAGCAGCGTGCCGTCCACCTGGGCCCGGGGCCCAAGCTTGACGGGGGCACGGTCCTCACTGCGGGTGTGCACCACCCATTCGGCGTCGTAGAGGTCCAGGGCCGGATTCTCGCCCAGCAGGCTCATGTTGGCCTCCCAGTATGCTTGGGCCGTGCCCACGTCGGCCCAGTAACCGGTGTAGGTGTGGGCGGCCACGTGGAGCTTGTGTTTGGTGAGGGCCGGCATGACGTCCCGACCAAAGTCGATGAAATCGTTCTTCTCCAGAAGCTCGATGAGAAGGCTCTTGGTGAAGACGTAGATTCCCATGCTGGCCATGGTTTCGCTGGTGCGGCGGGGCTTCTCCTCGAAGCGTACGATGCGGTCGCCCTCCAGGGTGACGATGCCGAATCGGTGGGTCTCGTGTCGGCTCACCCGGCGCACGGCGACCGTCACGTCGGCCTTCTCGACCAGGTGCTGGCGCAGCAGGGGGCGATAGTCCATCAGGTAGATGTGGTCGCCGGCCAGGACCAGCACCAGTTCCTCGTCCTGGGTCTTGAGAAAGTCGAGGTTGCGCCTCACCGCGTCCGCGGTGCCCTTCTGCCAGTCGCCATAAGGACCGCCCTGGTAGGGCTGCAAGAGGTGCACGCCGCCCGATCCCAGGTCGAGATCCCATGGTTTGCCCGTGCCCACGTGGTCGTTGAGGCTGCGCGGTCGATACTGGGTCAGCACGGCCACGTTGTAGATGTCGGAGTTCACGCAGTTGGAGAGCACGAAGTCGATGACCCGAAACTTGCCCCCGAAGGGGATGGCCGGCTCGGCCCGGACCTCGGTCAACACGCTGAGGCTGCGGCTCGAGCCGCCCGCCAGGATCATGGCTACCGCGTTGGGCATATCGTCCTCACACCGTCTTGCCGTCGGCCACCCGGCCGTTAGCGGGGAAATGCTGCTCGCCTCGCGAGCTATTGATTAGAACATTGCGTCCGATGACGGCCCGCTCGGGAATGGAGGCGCTCTTGCCCACCACCGTGATGCCCGCAAACAGCTTGTCGGGCATCTGGGCATTGGCCACGCTCTCATTGCCGGTGCCAACCACGGCCCCGGCTCCCACGTAGACGTCCTTGTCCACCACCACTTTGTCCAGGCGCGCCCCTGGTCCCACCCAGGTGTCGTTCATCACCACGCTGTCCTTGATGACCGCTCCCGGGCTGACGTAGACGCCGGGACTGAGGACGCTGTTTTCCACCAGACCGCGGATCACGCAGCCGTTGGAGACCAGGCTGCTGAGCACCTTGCCCTGGGGGCCGATCTTGACGGCCGGTCGCTCTTCCGACTTGGTCAGGATGGGCCATTTGTCGGCATACAGGTCCAGCGTCGGATTGGGTCTGGTCAGTTCCAGGTTGGTGGCCCAATAGCTGTCGATGGTGCCCACGTCCACCCAGTAGCCTCCTCCGTAGCGGAAGCTGTAGACCCGGTCCCCGGCCGAGATCATGCCGGGGATGATGTGTTTGCCGAAATCCAGGTCGGGATGCTTGGGGTGGGCCTCCAGCAGGCGCTCCTTCAGCACTTCGGCCGAGAAGACGTAGATCCCCATGGAAGCCAGGTTCCCCTTGTCCCTGTCCTTGGGCTTTTCGAAGAACTCCACGATGCGGTCGTCTTTATCGGTGCTCATGATGCCAAAGCGGTCGGTCTCCTCCAGCGGCACCTGCATCACGGCCACGGTAAGGTCGGCGTTCTTGTCGATG
Organism: uncultured Burkholderiales bacterium; assembly: GCA_964637145.1. Taxonomy (GTDB): domain Bacteria; phylum Vulcanimicrobiota; class Xenobia; order Xenobiales; family QWHO01; genus QWHO01. The sequence goes on along the minus strand of CAZWUN010000385.1, from coordinate 60 downwards.
TGCTGGGCGATCATGGGGCGGTAGTCCATCTTGTAGATGTGGTCGCCCGACAGGATGACC
>CAZWUN010000384.1:0-4976 GCA_964637145.1 uncultured Burkholderiales bacterium | reverse complement strand
CATTCGTGAAACCCCTTCCAGCGTTTAGACTTCGCCCCTATTATCCCATCCCACCTCAACAAAGTAAAGACCAATGTTTGCAAACATTTTGTTAACTTGTGCGACGGAAGTGCTCAATCCACGTGCGTCTGGTTCACAACCAGCTTGACGCCTGCCGCTTTGAGGTCTTCCACCAGCTTCTCGTTGTTCTCGTAGAGGGTCAGCACGGTGGCGTCACGGGCAGCCGTGACCACAACCTCCATCATTTCCAGAAAGAGCTTGGGATCCACCGAGGGGGAGTCGGAAAGGCGCTTGAGCAGGTCGGTGTTCTGGGGACGCTTCATCTCCCGGGCCCAGCTCTCCAGATACATCCGATTGAAGATGCTGAGCATCGCGGGGGCGCTGAGGCCGAGTTGGCCTTCCAGATCGCTGGCGGTGGCTTCTTCCATGTCGAGCTACCTCCTGACCACCGAGTTGATGCGGTTGGCGATATCCATCAAGTAACCATTGATACCCTGAGGCCCGATCTTTTGCATGTGATCGAAGAGAGAACGCCACGTATCCAGCAGATGCTTGAGGTCGGCGTCGCTCGAGACGTAGGGAGGAGACACTCGGATCACCTCAGGGCAGTGTACCATCGAGGTCAGCAGGATGCTGTGCTCCTCGCGAATCATCTCCTGTACGGTCAGGCCCACGGCTGGAGCTGTCGTGCACAGACAACGCATCAGCCCCACCCCCCGATGGCCCACGGCAAGGTCCGGGAAGTCGCGGCACAACTCGTCGAAGCCCTTCTCGAGGAGATTGCCCAGATGGGCAGAGCGCTCGACCAGTTTCTCGCTCTCGAGCGCATCCAGGGTGGCCACACCGGCCGCGCATGCCAGCGGATTGCCGGCAAAAGTCGAGTTGTTGAAGAGGGGTCGCGCCTCCTCGGCAGCCCGAACTCGGGCCGAGTAGAGCACGGCCGAAACCGGGCAGACCGCGCCCGACAGGACTTTCCCGACACAGATCAGATCTGGCACGACTCCCGATGCATCCAGTGCGAACCAGCGGCCGGTGCGACCAAGTCCCGACTGGATCTCGTCGGCGATCAGCAGGGCTCCGTGAGCATCACACAGGGCCCGGACCCGCCGCAGATACTCGGGGGTGGCAACCGAGCAACCGGAAGCCCACTGGACCGGCTCGAGGATCACGGCAGCCACGTCCGGTCCCATGGCCTTCTCGAGCGCGGCTACGTCCAGAAAAGGCACGATGGTCGCGTCGCTCAGGTTGGGCGTGCCACTCTTCCAGTAATCGATGCCCCCCACGCTGAGGGTGCCGATCGACATCCCGTGGTAGCCCATGTGCATACCGATGAAGCGGGGGCGCCCGGTCGCCAGTCGCGCCAGCTTCAGCGCCGCCTCCACCGCTTCCGTCCCCGAGTTGAGAAAGGCGCAGAAGGGCAGATTCCCGGGCACTCGCGCCGATAGTCGAGCGGCCAGAACAGCCTGGCCGGGCACGATTCCAGCCCGAGTAGAGAGCGCGGCGCGATCGAGCTGTCGCTTGACGGCCTCGATCACCTTGGGATGCGAATGGCCCAGCCCGAAGGTGCCCCCCGCGCCCATGCAATCATAATAACGCCGGCCGCGAGGATCGATGAGGTAGGCGCCCTCCCCTCGCCACTCGATCATGGCGCTGCCCAGAGCCCTCAAAGAGCGGGCCAGGGTGGGATTCATGTGCTTTTCCTGTAGCTCGAGCTGGTCAGCCAGCAGCTGGGCATACTCGGCTTCGTCCAGAACCTCGGGATAGTCCAACCAGTCGCGCATGTCGGCCCTTCCTCAACGCACGGCGGCGATCAACTCGCTCACCATGGTGTAGCGGTTTTTTCCGAAGGGAGGGATCAGGTAGACCCCCCGAATCTTCTTGCGAATCCTTGCCAGGAGGTCGTTTGTCAGATCCATCGCCAGTTTCTGGCCGTCCTCTGGCGTCTCAACCTTCTCGTACTGCGCCAGAATCTCCTCGGGTATGACGATGCCGGGAATCTTGCCAGCTGCGAAAAATTCGGCATTTCGTCGACTGGTGATGGGCAGGATGCCCACCAGGAATGGGATAGGGAGGTGGGCGGTGGCTTCCAGCATCATATCCACCTCCAGCTCACGGTAGACCGGCTGGGTATAAATGAACTGCGCTCCGGCTTCCACCTTCTGTTCCAGCCACTTGAGCTGGGCCTTTTGCCCGCGGCCGGGGTTGAAGCCCCCTCCAATCATGAAGTCGCACCGGCAACAGGGGGCCTGGTTGAAAAGGTGACCCCCATTCATGCTCTTGATCAGGCGCATCAGGTTGACCGAGCTCTTGAGGTCATTGACCCTGGAGGAGTACTTATCGTGGTCGCCCACATTGGGATGGTCGCCGGTCACGGCCAGCACCGCCCGGATGCCGGCGTGCCAGGCCCCCAGCAGATAGGATTGCACCGCTACCAGATTGCGATTGCAGGCAGAGAGATGGATCATGGTCGGGATCTGCGTTTCACGCTGCATCTGGGCCGCCGAAACCAGCGGATCCACCGTGACCTTGGCCCCAGCGTTGTCGGGCACATCAAAAAGATGGACCCCCTGCTGAGCAAGCTGCTTGCCAGCCTCGAGAAAGCTGGTCAGCGAATGCTCGCGGTTAGGGCGCATCTCGACCGAGATCACGAAGTCGACGTTCCTGAAGACCTGTTCGAAGGGATTGGGCTCCTGCACCGCCTCGGGAGCGGGGGCAATCACTTCCTGCACCCGCAGGGCACTGGGATGACGCTCGGCGGGGGGCTTGAGCCCCTCGACGGCCTGCTTGAGCATGGCGATGTGAGCCGGCTCGGTGCCACAGCATCCGCCTACGATGCAGGCACCCGCCTCAACCAGGCGCTTGCCAAAACGCTGGAACTGCTCGGGATTCACATGGTAGACCACGCGGCCCCGGTCGATCTCGGGCGAGCCGGCATTGGGCATGGCCACCAGCGGCAAGTGGGTGAACTGAGCCAACCGCTGGATGGTTTCCAGAACATCGTATGGTGCTCGGCAGTTGGCCCCCACCAGGTGGGCGCCCAGTCGAGTAGCCAGCAGCGCGAACTCACTGATGTCGGCTCCGGTGCCGGTCTTGCCGTTCTGGACCCCACCCACCTCGAACAGCACCGGAACCCCGAAGGACACTGCCTCGCGCAGGGCCGCCTGGGCCTCGTAGAGCGACTGGAAGGTCTCCAGAGCCAGGAAGTCGACGCCGGCCTGCACCAGGGCCTCCATCTGCTCGTTGAAGATAGCCGCCACTTCGCTCTCTTCATACTCGTGGCGAATGTGGTGAATCTCGAGCGGGCCCACCGAGCCCCCCACGAACCGCTCGGTACCGGCGCACTCGCGGGCCATCCTGACTCCCTCGATGTTGATCTCGCGGACCTCGTTGGCCAGCCCGTGGCGGGCCAGTTTGATGGAGTTGGCTCCGTACGTGTTGGTGAGGAGAATGTCGGCCCCCACCTCCACGTAGGAGCGATGCACGGCCATCACCAGCTGGCGATAGAGCGGGTCGAGGTTGAGGCCGTCCAGGCACTCGTGCCCGGCCCCTCGCAGGCCCTGAAGCCGGGTGCCCATGGCACCATCGCAGACCAGTACCCGGGTCTTGATCGCTTCAAGCAGCGTTTTCTTCGCAGTAATGGGCGCTTCCCACATCGCCCGCCCTGCTTCGTCTTAGACCTGCACCATTCCCACCGAGTTGACGTTGACTTTGGGCGCAATTTCGTTCCAAGAGAGTAGCACCAGGTTTGGGAAGGAGCGCTCGGTCAACTTGCGCAGGGCCGAGCGAACCGGGGGCGAGCACAACAGAATCGGCTGGAGGCCGCGCTCCTGCAGCTGCTGCACCTGGCCCGAGATGGCCTGCAGGATCTCCTGGCCGGTATTGGGGTCCAGGGTCAGGAACGAGCCCGCTTCGGTGCGCTGGATGGCCGACTGAATGACCTGCTCGATGGAGGGGTCGAGCGTAATCACGTTGATCGTGCCCTCGTTGTTCATGTACTCTTTGCAGATCACTCGGCTGAGAGCCACGCGCACGAACTCGGTGAGCATCTCGGGGTCCTTGGTAATGTGCACGTTGTCGGCCAGAGTCTCCAGAATGGTGACCAGGTCACGGATGGAGACGCGTTCTTTGACCAGATTCTGGAGCACCTTCTGCACCTCGCCCAGGGTCAGGGCGTCGGGGATGACCTCTTTGACCACGGCCGGATGGGTCTTCTTGACGGTGTCGATGAGGGCCTGAACCTCCTGGCGACCAAGCAGCTCGTTGGCGTGGCCACGCACGACCTCGGTCAACTGAGTCGCCACCACGCTCACCGGGTCGAAGATCATACAACCGAGCCGCTCGGCATCGCCGCGCTGCTCGGGAGAAATCCAGACGCCAGGCATGCCGTAAGTCGGGTCGACTGTCTTGGTGCCGCGCAAATTCTTCAGCTTCTCTTCCGGGCCGATGGCCAGGAACTGGTTGATCTGAACCTCGCCCTGAGCCACCTCGATCTCCTTGATCTTGATGACGTAGGCATTGGGCTTGAGCTGCAAGTTGTCGCGGAAGCGCACACCGGGAACCACGATACCGAGCTCGAGGGCGATGTGACGACGAATCGAGGTGACGCGCTCGAGCAGCTTGGCGCCCTGGTTGGGGTCCACCAGCGAAAGGAGGCCGCGTCCCACCTCCAACGAGATGGGGTCCACCTGCATCAGCTGCACGACGCTCTCGGGCTTCTTGACCTCGGCCTTCTTCTTCTGGTCCTGCTCCTGGGCCTGAACATCGGCTACCTGGACCGACTTCTTGGTCAGAATCGTGCCCACGAAGAACATCAGGCCGCCCAGACAGAAGAAGGGCAGCGGCGGAAATGCGAACAGGCCCACCACGCCCAGACCCCCGAGCAGAATCATGAAGCCGGCGGCCATTTTGAGCGCGCCTGGCTGGGCGGTGATCTGGCGGGTCACGTCGGAGCCCAGGTTGGAGTCGGAAGCGGCGCG
>CAZWUN010000383.1:0-4980 GCA_964637145.1 uncultured Burkholderiales bacterium | reverse complement strand
CTGGGGGAGCTTGTCCGGCTGGGGGAGCTTGTCCGGCTGGGGGAGCTTGTCCGGCGTCGAGCCATCCACGGTTTCGGATCTTGGCCCCATTGAAGTGAGCAGTTCAATGTTGAGGTCGGTAAGAGCGTCGTCTTAGGATTGTGGCTAGGAGTGGCAGGGCTGCACAGCCTGTTCCATCCACGAGGTTGCGCCCTGTGCGGGAACCCACAGGCTCTCCACAAGGAGCCCCGCCCCTGATCGGGAACCGGTGGCTGATTACGGATCACGGACGGCTCGAGCGGTAACGCCGCGGAGTCTGGCCGCCGTCGTTACAGGACCTGCTCGGAATAGGCGCGGGCACTCAATGAACATGGCCAGGCGGACATTTCGGCAGCAGGCTGGCCCGGCAGGCCGCAAGGCCAGAAAGGGAAGATGATGAAGACCGACGTTCTGGACGCTCTGGTGGAGGAAGCGACGGTGGACTGCTACAACGAAGCCGAGCAGTTGGGAGGCCTGTTCTGCGCTTTGGAGGAGAACCTGGGTCTCCCCTTCGAGACGACGGTATTGGGGGTGGGAGTTCGGGTCCTGGCGATCGAACACACCGAACGGGACATCTTCGCCGTGTGCGCCTCCGGTGGCGACAAGCAGCGGATATCCCTGCTGCAACTGCCGCTGCCCGACCCGCCTCCCGCTGGAGCGGAGTGGATCGCTGCCTACCGGCGCTGGAGCGGGGAACGTTAGAACGTGGCGAATCCCGACCGTCAGCAGGGCATTTGTGACCAGGTGCGCGAATTTTGCGACGCCTCTCTCAAAGGTCGCTGGTATGACGCCTTCGAAGTCAACTCAAAGAACTGGAAGCAAATGTCGGCCGGGACGCGCAACTGGATCGAGGAGTTCAACCGCCTCCTGGGGAGCTGCGTAAGGGAAGCCGCCTCCGGCCAGGCCAGCGAGGTTCGCGAGGCATTCGAGGCCCTCTTTCACCTGCTCGATCGCATCGATGACGGCGACGACTCGTTCCTGTTCTTCGCCGACGAGGCCGGGTCATGGCAGGTGGGCGTGGACTGGAGACGGGTGATGCCGGCCTGGTTTGGTTGTCTTTCTACCACGGTCGGGCCAGAAGAGTACGCCAGCCGCGTGCGCGAAGTGGTCGAGAAGTTCGAGTGGGCCCACCGGGGCCGGCACCTGGGCATAGCCAGGCGGCTGGCCCCGCCTGCTGGACGGCAGGTTTGCTCAGCTCGGGAGGTTCGCTCCACCAGGGGTAACCGGCCAGGTGGTCCATGAGATTGGTCGCCGGGAGACTCTTTCTCCCGCAATTGCACGCGCTGATCAGGACTTTCGCGTCTCGCGCTGCGCCATCCACCGGGCCAGGCTCTCCGTGGAAACCCGCCACTCCTTGGGGAGGCGGTAGGCCTCCAGTTCCCCCTTCTTGATGGCCTGCGCCAGGGTGGTGGTGCTCAGAGACGCGACGCCAGCCGCCTGGGTCAAGTTGATGACCTCGAGGTCCTGCGGAGCCTCTTGAGTCTCTGGTCGTCCCAGCTGGCTCAGCCAGCGCTGGAGATCGTCGCGATCGATGCGGATCTCTTGCCCTTCGCGAAAGGCTCGAACGTGACCGTCCTCGATGGCGGGCCGGAGCCGGCGATAACTGATCCGGCCCTGGCGCATAGCTTCTTCCAGGTTCACCGTTGGGGACCCGCACCAGGCCTCATAGCTTGACCTGTTGACCAGAATCCTCGACCCGACGAACCCCAGCACGTTACCCCGCCTGACGGCCCGGATGAGCTCGGTGCGGTTCTCGAGCACCAGGAGCCTGTCTGGGGCGAAGTTCGCGAGGTGCTCGATAGTGCAGGCTGCCAGCCGTCCCGATCGAAGCGCCTGGCGGATGAGGGCCGGGGCGACCTCGCACAAGCGAGCCGCCATCTTGGGGCTGAAATCGTGCGGCGAGCGACTCAGGCCCGCGATCCACGACTCGAGGCCATCGGGCTCGATCAGGCAGGAGCTGCGTGCCTTCCGGACCTTCAAATGACCGGTCCGGATCGCGTTGCGCAGCCGGCTTTCCGGGACGCCTGCCCGGCGGGCAGCCTCCTGGACTGAGATCAGTCTCGAATCCGGCCGCAGATGTTTCTTCATCCACTCGGCCAGGTCGGCTCGGTCAATCAGCCAGCGCTGGAATTGCGCCTCCCGAATTTTGAGCCCTGGCAGAGCGCCTGAGTAGAGGTCCCCCAGAAGGACCCACTTCGTGGCGCCCGACAGCGCCATCGCCTCCTCCAGCGTCACGTGCCGACCGGGCTCGAAGGTCGGATTCTGGCGCGCCTGGGCCCACTTGTCCAGGGAAGGAGTCGAGATCAGATAGGCGATCTGGGTCCGTGTTGAATCTTCGCAAGCTTTGATCTGGCCGGCTCGGATCGCGCGAACCAGTGTAGCCTGAGAGATTCCCGTACGCCTGACGCCTTCCCTGAGGCCCAGCCATTCCCCGTCCGGGTCGCTCTGGCAGTGGACGACCCAGCGCTCCACTTCCTCGAGCCTGACGTGCGTACGTCCCGGTGCGGTCTCTCGCAACTCGATCTCGCCCGCTATGATCCCCCGCCGGATGTTCGCCTCCGTGGTTCCAGTGAGGATGCTGGCCCGTCGAATCGTCATTGTTCTCCTCATAATGCGCGTCGACTCCCAGTCGCAATGCTCACAAAGCCAGTCTGCCCCTGCTCACGCAAGATGATCCCTGAGCGATTTCGCAAAGGAGGAGATTTTTCGTAGTGCAAAAATAGAAGATACGGCACTACAAAAAATAAGGATGACATCATGAGCTTTTTTCGAAGGCAAGGCAAGAAAATCTTGCTGCTTCACACCTACCGCACCCCCGAGGGAAACGTCCGACAGCGGCGCCTGCACGCTTTCGCGGACGAGGACGCCCTTCGATTGGCCGTCGAGGCTGAATCCTGGCTGGGGCTGCAGGTCACCCTGGAGCAGCGCTGGCCCGACCTGGCCCTGAACTTCGACCAGTTGAGAGAGGAGGCCCAGATGCTGGTGGGAGACTCTCGGCCCAGCGAGGTTCCCGTCGCGCAGCGGACCCAACTGTTGCGCGCTGCTTTGCAGGACGCGCTGAGCAAGCTTCAGCAGGAGCGAGATCCTGACGTGCTCCGAAGCTCGGGCCGAGAGCTCAATGCCATCCTCGTCGCGGGGGCGCTCCGCCTCGACGAGTTGCGGGGAAATGTGGGCGAGAGCCTTCAGGACCGGTTTGCCTCGCGTCACCGCTGGAGTCAGTTCTTTGTGCCCAATGAGCAGGCGGAGGCTGCTGTCGAGGCGGCCCGGGAGGCTTTCGAGGCAGGCGAGACCGAGCGCGCCCGGGCTTGCTTTGAGAAGGCGCGCAAGCTCGACCCCTTCGATCCGGACATCCTGATTTCGGAAGGGATCTGCCATTTTCACCGCGGTGACTATGCTGCCGCAGAGGCCCTGTACGAGCGCGCTCGGGAGCTGGCCTGGCATCAGCTTCCTCTGGGGAGGCGCACCTTCGATTGGGGCGAGCTGGCAGCCCGCCCCTATGTCCGGGCCACTTTCAACCTGGGGTTGGTGCGTGAAGAGCAGTGGCGAATCCTGGATGCGATCGAGCTCTACCGCGACTGCCTGCGGCGCTGCTCCAACTGCGCCCCGCCCGCGCGGCTCCGGTTGGCCGAGCTCCTGCACCGCCAGGGTCGCCTCGAGGAAGCCCTGTCGGAGTATGCGAAGGTTTTCTCGGAACCGTGCCGGCTGTTCAATCAGGCCGCCGCCTGGCTTTCTCTGGGCCGGCCACAGGACGCCCTTCCTTTGCTCCTGGAGGGGTTGCGGCAGAACCCTCACATGGCCAGGTTTCTCTTGAGCAAGCCGAGGAGTGCAACGCTCCCCGACCTGGTCGGGCTCGATTCCCCCGAGTATGCTGAGGCTTACTGCCGGGACTGTCGCGCGCTTTGGACCCCCGCCGGGCTGGACTTCTTGCGTTCGGTGGTTACCGATCCGCTTGTGAAGAAAAGGCTGAGCGGTCCCACGCGACGGAGGCTTCTATCCAAGAGCGAGGTTGGGGCTTTGCTGGAGAGGCTCACCGGTCAGCCGGCTTAGGCTGTGCTCCGCGAGGTGAGGGGGCTCCGCCCAGTGCCTGGCACAACAAGATCTCGCTCAGCTGGAAATCGCCGCGCTGGGGGCAGGGACCGGCTACTCGGTTGAGCTTCTAATCCATAAGCCCCGGAAAGCCAGTCAGGTCAAGGTCGAGGCTGCGCTGCCCTGACGAGCTCCAGCAGTCCTTCCAGGTCCAGCCGGCGGGTGAACATCTCGAGCTGCCCATCGGGTCGTCGAGGCCACTCGTGCTCGGGTCGATCCCAGTAGAGCTCCACCCCGTTGCCGTCTGGGTCCTTGAGGTAGAGCGCCTCGCTGACTCCGTGATCGCTGGCCCCGTCCAGGTTGATTCCGGACTGCATGAGACGGTGCAGGGCGTCGGCCAACTCGGCCCGGGTGGGGTAGAGAATGGCGATGTGGTAGAGGCCGGTCGTCCCGGCTGGTGGGGGTGAGCCGCCCTGGCTCTCCCAGGTGTTGAGGCCGATGTGATGATGGTAGCCGCCGGCCGAGAGAAATACGGCGCTGCTGCCCATGCGCTGGGTCTGCTCGAAGCCGAGCACTCCCTGGTAAAAGGCCAGGGCGCGCTCCAGATCAGCAACTTTGAGGTGGACGTGGCCGATGCGGGCACCGGGGTGGATGGTGTTCATAAATTCAGTTTAACATTAAATTGTCTGACTGTCAAAGAGGGCGCCTCAAACGGTTCCGCGTTCCTGCGCGGGCAAGTCGGGTGCGCATGCGCCCTCACTCTGCGGCGCAACCAGGTCCACCGCCCTACGCGGGCAAGTCGGGTGCGCATGCGCGCCTCACTCGGCGGCGCAACCAGGTCCGCCGCCCTACGCGGGCAAGTCGGGTGCGCCTGCGCGCCCACTCGGTGGCGGCGCAACCAGGTCCACCACCCTGCGCGGGTAAGTCGGGTGCGCA
>CAZWUN010000382.1:0-4984 GCA_964637145.1 uncultured Burkholderiales bacterium | reverse complement strand
CCGACGGCCAGCTCGGCTTGCTGGTAGGCGTCCATGGCGGTGGCCTGGTTCCAGGAGGCGCGGATCACCCAGCGCACGGCCACCAGGCCGTCCTCCTCAGCGCCGCTCCGGGCGAACTTCAAGACGGCCTGCAGAGCCGACTCGACCTCCTGGAACGCCTCCTCGATGCGGGCGATGGGCTCGGCGAACCGCTCCACGTGCTCGGCCCCCTGGCCGACGATCTGCTCTCGGGTGGCCTCGCGGGCCTGGACGAAGCGGGGCGTGAGCTGCTCGACAAACGCTTGCAGCTGGGGTCTGGGAACGCTGCCGCCCTGAGCCCCCCGCACCAGTCGCAGCAGCTCGTCGAAGACCGGGGAGGGCGTCTCCCGCTGGACCGGGCTCTCGCTCATGGGGGGCGGTATTGGCCACGCGGCGTGAGTTCCCTGTTCTCAAGCAGGAGGCCGCACTGCTCGGCGATCTTGCGCAGGAGGCCGGCCCCGTCCGGGCCCCGAACTAACGGCCAATGCCGCGCGTCGCACTGTTCAACATGCCGTTCGCGCCCGCCACCCGGCCCTCCATCCAGACGGGCCTGCTCAAGAGCGTGCTGCAACAGAGCGGCCTGGAGGCCACCTGTTTTTACCCCAACATCGAGCTCTACGCCCGCATGCGAAAGCGAGGCTTTCACGTTCAGTACACCGCCCAGGTTCCCAGCATGGTCTACGAATGGCTCTTTTCCGAGCGGCCCTTCAAGCCGGGCGTGGCCGGAGACTGGCAGGCGAGCATGCGGCTCGAGGGCTATTGCCAGACCGTCTCCTTCCCCTTCCAGTCGCTGCTTGCCATCAAGCGCGAGCTGGTGCCCGAGCTGCTCGACGACCTGATGGCCCGCGACTACTCGCGCTTCGACCTGTTCGCGTTCACCATGACCTACCCCCAGATCAACGCTTCGTTGGCCCTGGCCCGGCGCTTGAAGGAGCGCCATCCCGACAAGCCCATCGTGTTCGGGGGAGCCGGCTCGCAGATTCATGACGAGAGCGTCTCCGAGCTGCTGCGTGTGTTTGATTTCCTGGACGCCGGGGTGGTGGGGGAGGGTGAGCCGGTGCTGGTGCCCCTGGTGGAGCGCCTGCTCGACGGCGCCGAGCCGGCCGACCTGCCGGGTGTGCACTACCGCCACCGGGGAGAAGTGCGCCGCTCGGCCCTCTGCCCCGTCAAGCACGACCTGGACGACGAGTTCTATCCCGACTACGACGAGTACTTCGAAACCCTGAAGGGGCTCGACTCGGGCACCCGCGGCCTGATGGAGCGGGTGCTGCCCATCGAGATGGGGCGCGGCTGCGCCTGGGGCGACAAGAAGACCTGCAAGTTCTGCGCCTTCACCTTTCACGGCACCTTCCGCCGGCGCTCCAATGAGCGCGTGCTGGCCGAGGTGGAGGCTCAGGTCGAGCGATATTTCACCCCCGGACCCGACCGCGCCACCCCGCCGGCCGGCACCACGCCCGCCTTTTACGTGGTGGACGACCTGGTGACCGCGCCCATGATCCAGGAGATCTTTCCCGAGCTGCGTCGCATCCATCCGCGCCTGCGCATCCCCTTCGTGGAGGTGCGCACGGCCCTGACCGACAAGCACCTCGACATCCTGGCCGGGGCCGGGGTGCAGCTCATCCAGCCCGGCATCGAGAGCATGGAGGATGCTCTGCTGGAGAAAATGAGCAAGGGCACCACCACCTTCCACAACCTGATGTTCATGAAGGGCTGCGCCGAGCGGGGGGTGCGGGTCAGCCACAACATCATTCTGGGCTTTCCCGACGCCACGACTGAGGATCTGACCCGGCAATTGCAGCACCTCGAGCTGATCCCCCACCTGGATCCGCCCTTTGCCATCGAGCTCTCCTTCGTGCGCTTCTCGCCCTATTACCACGAGAAGGAACGCTACGGCTTTCGCAACTGGCGCGCCGACGAGTTCTACCGGGACATCTATCCCGATGGGCTCGACATCGAGAAGATCGCTTACGAATACCAGATCGACCGTGAGGTCCCTCGCGAGATGCAGGCTCTCTACCGCCGAACGGTTGAGCTGATCCGGGTCTGGCAGCAGGCCTGGATGCGAGCCGAGCGGCCCTATCTGTGGCTGGAGGATCAGGGCGACAGCCTGCTCTTGCGCGACGGGCGCCGCCTGCCCGAGGTCACCCACCTGTGTCAGGGCCTCAAAGCCCGGGTCGTGCGCGAAACGATGCAAAAACCCCTGAACCTGGCCCGCCTGGTCGAGCTGACCGGGGCCGAAGCGAGCGAGGTGCAGCAGGTGCTGCAAGAGCTGGTGGCCGATCATCTCGTGCTCGAGTTGCGCGAGCGCTATCTCTGCCTGGCTCTGACGAAGCCTCTTGAAGACGCTCGGGCGGCATAACCCCCTCCTCAAGGAGGTGGCCCGGCTGGATCAGGCCCGCGAGCGCCGGGCTACCGGTCGCTTTCTGGTGGAGGGCCTGCGCTGCCTGAGCGCGGCCGAGCGGGCCGGCTACCCGCTGGAGACCGTTCTGGTCAGCCCTCGCCACCAGGAGCTGGGGGCACGCTGGCAGGCCCGCGGCAGTGACGTGTACCTGGTCGAGGAGGAGTTGCTCGACCGCGCCGCTGCCACCAGCACCTGTCAGGGTTTGCTGGCCGTGGCCAGAATGCCGACGGCTCCGGTGGTGTGGCACGACCTGGTGCTCTTCCTTGATGGCATCGCGGATCCCGGCAACCTGGGCACCCTGGTGCGGGCCGCCGCGGCGGTGGCTCCCTGCACCGTGGTGGTCGGGGAGGAGGGCGCCGACCCCTTCGGCCCCAAGGCCGTGCGCGCCTCGGCCGGAGCCCTCTTCAGCGTGCCTCTGACGCGAGTGCTCGAGCCCCTGCCCGAGCACGCCGTCTTCAGCGCCGTGGTGCGCGGGGGGCAATCGGTCTTCCAGACCCGCTTCCCGGCCCGCAGCCTGCTGGTGCTCGGCAATGAAGCCCACGGCCTGCAGGAGCTGAGAGGCCAGTCGGTGACCCTGCCCATGGCCCCCGGACTGGAGTCGCTCAACGTGGCCATGGCCGGCACCGTGATGCTGTACGAGATCCGCCGCCAGATGGGATTCTTGCCGTCAGGTTAACAGTTCGTCATGGTGAAGGGGGGGCGAAGGGCCCCCGCGAAGCCCGAACGGCCTGGGAGTGGCTCCAGTGCAAGATTCGAAGCCGGTTTGCCGTCAGGGCTTTCCCTGATTGACCGGGCCCGTGAAATCTTTCACAATGTAACCAGCCGCTTCAGCGGTTTTTCCTTCATGACAGATCAGTCCAGTCGGCCGAACGGTGTTTCGCCCGCGCTCTCCGCCTTCACCCGCGGACTTGCGCTGGCTACTGCTCTGCTGATCTTCATCGGCGCCACCGTGACCACCACCGGCTCGGGGCTGGCGGTGCCGGACTGGCCGCTCTCCTTCGGCGGATTCTTCCCGGCCATGGTAGGAGGCGTGCTCTATGAGCACGGGCACCGGCTGGTGGCCAGCCTGGTGGGCTTCCTGACCCTGGTGCTGGCCTGCTGGACCAGCTTCGCCCGCACCCCAACCCTGGTGCGCCGCCTGGCCTGGCTGGCCTTGCTGCTGGTCATCATCCAGGGCCTTCTGGGAGGCCTGACGGTGCTGCTCAAGCTCCCCACCGCCGTCTCGGTGGCCCACGGCTGCCTGGCTCAGTTCTTCTTGTGTACCGTGGTGGCCCTGGTGCTGGTCACCTCGCCCGGCTGGAATCGGCCCGGCCCCATCGAGCGGGCCGGGCGCTTGCGTACAGCGGCTTTTCTGGCCCTGGCCTCGGTGGTGGGCCAGCTGGTGCTGGGGGCCGTGATGCGCCACATGGGCGCCGGCCTCAAGTTCGTTGACTTCCCGCTCACCGGCGGGCGCATCATCCCCATCATGGCCACCCCCGCCGACGCCGTCCACTTCGCTCATCGCGTGGGCGCGCTGCTGGTATCGCTGGCCTGTGGCTACCTGGTCTACGAGATACTCCGCTACCAGCAGGACGGTCGGCTGCGCAAGCTGGCCCTCGCACTGGTGGGCCTGCTGAGCCTGCAGGTGGTGTTGGGCGTGGCCACCCTGTGGAGCTTCAGAGGCTTTCTGCCCACCTGTCTCCACGTCATGAACGGTGCCCTGGTGCTGGCCACGGTGTTCTCGCTGGCGGTCTGGGCCGTGCGCCTGGCGACCTTCGACGCCTCGCCCCGCGTGGCCGGCGAGCCCCGCGGTTCGACCCGCGACTGGGTGGAGCTGACCAAGCCCCGGCTGGTCACCATGGCCGCCTTTACCGCCGGTTGCTCTTTCTGGATGGCCACCGGCGAGCCCAGTTGGGCCGTGCTGACCCACCTGCTGGTGGGCACCTACGTGATGGGCGCCGGGGCGGCCACCCTCAACCACGTGCTGGAAGTCGACGTGGACGCTCGCATGCGCCGCACCCAGAACCGCCCGCTGCCCGCCGGGCGAGTGAACCCGGTGGCGGCTGAGATTTTCGGGGGGATTCTGGCGGCCGGGGGCTGCCTCTACCTGGGCCTGGCCGTGCAGCCGCTCTCGGGCTTGCTGGCGGCTCTGGCGGTCATCACCTATGTGCTGGTCTATACCCCGCTCAAACGGACCACCTCGCTCTGCACTCTGGTGGGGGCGGTGCCGGGCGCGCTGCCGGTGCTGGTGGGCTGGGCGGCGGCCGAGGGCACCGTCACGCTGGGGGGCTGGCTGCTCTTCTTGATCCTGTTCCTCTGGCAGTTGCCCCACTTCATGGGTATCGCCTGGCTGTGTCGCGAGGATTATGCCAGGGCGGGGCTGCCGATGATCACGGTGGTCGATCCCGAGGGAGCCCTGGCCAGCGCCCAGATCCTGGTCTACACGCTCTTGCTGGTGCCCGTGAGCATGGCTCCCACCCTGGCCGGCATGGCCGGGTTGACCTACTTCCTGCTCTCTTTCCTGTTGGGAATGGGATTTTTGTTCTACGGCCTGCGCATGGCCCGCGAGCGCACCACCCGCAGGGC
>CAZWUN010000381.1:0-5011 GCA_964637145.1 uncultured Burkholderiales bacterium | reverse complement strand
CCCTGCACCACCGCGACCCCGCCGACCGTTTCATTCTTTCCACCGCGATCGAGATGGGTTTGACCGTTCTCACGCCGGATCCACTGTTCAGGCCTTATGGGGTGTCTCTGTTCTGGGACTGAAGTGCAATCGCACTGTCTCTGCGCGTTTCGTCATCATCGAGCCGCAAGCGTCGACCTGACCCAGGAATCGATGGCCTCAACCCGGAACACACGCCGCGTGTCCGAGATTGCCCGATACGCATGCCCGGTGATTTTGACTCAGGCCTGGCAAGTGTGGCTGTTCATCCTGATTCCCGGCCTCCTGGCGGCGCTGGGGGCCTACCTGGGCCGCGGCAGTTGGATGCGGATCCCGGGCGCTTCCGCCGGGGCCGCAGCTCGCGACGTCGTGATCTTGCTCCTGGCCGGGCTGATTCCCGCATCGGCCCGGAACCCTGAGTACGGACCTTACTACAGCTGGTTCCTGGCCTACCTGTGCGCCTCCGGTGCTGCCGTCATGAGCTGCCTCTCTCCCTATCGGGGCCGGATCCTTTACGTCATGTCCGCTCTTGGCGCCATAGCCGGACAGTTCGTGCTTCTCTATACCTCCAGGCAAGAGACCTGGGGGTTTCTCCTGCAACTCTTGCCGTAGGCCGAATCACCATTTCTCCAGACCACAATGACGCTGAAGGTCGCGCCCGGTGGTTACCGAATCACGGAGTATGACCCTGGTTGACCTGCCTCAAACCAGCGAACAGCGGTTTCTCGCCTCGACCAATTGGGAGGGCTACCTCCATGTTCTACGTGCTTTTGAGGGAGTCCGTGTGCGGATTACCTTTGACCGAGGAAAGCTGGAGCTTTTGACCACCTCGCCCCAACACGAAGAAATCAAGAAGTTCCTTGGCCAACTTTTGGAAGCCGCCCTGCTCGAGTGGGATCGAAACTATAAGCCAGCAGGTTCGACCACATTCCGGCGCGAGATGCTTGAGCGAGGCCTGGAGCCCGATGAGTGCTACTACCTGACGGTTCTCCCCCAGTTCACAGCGGGGGCGGATCCTGAAGTCCTTCCGGCGCCCGACCTTGCCATCGAGGTAGAAGTTACCAGGAGTGCGCTCGATCGAATGGAGATTTACAGGGCGCTAGGAGTATCCGAGGTGTGGCGGTACTCGGTCGACCATCGGTTGCGCGTCGAAGTCCTGGGTCCGAACGGCTATCGAACCCTCGAGCGGAGCAGCATCCTACCGAACCTGCCATTGAACGAACTTCCCAGTTTTGTCCGGCTTGGCGTCGAGCAGGGGAGCATCCCGATGCTCCGGCAGTTCCGAGTCTGGCTGAACACCCTGTCTTTGACCTAACCCTTTGATCTGGCCCCTGCAGGTTCTCTGCACAAGAGCGACACCCAGTCGTCTGTGCGTTTCGAGTCTAAATAGTTTGACGCTTCTCCTAAAATCGATTACTCTTACGCGTAAGAATATGCGTATTACATCGAATGGGCAAGTTACCATTCCCGCCGATCTCCGCGAGGAGCTTGGCTTCTTGCCGAACACGGAAGTCCAGTTTGAAGTGGATGGAACGAGCTTGCGGCTGGTGCGAATCCCGCCCGTGAAAGGTCCATCCCGTGGGGCGCTTGCCGTAGGCCGGCTGAAAGGAAGCGCCACAGTCGCAATGACCACCGAGGAAATCCTCAGCCTGACACGGGCCGAGTGACCAGGATGCTCTCTCCTGTCCTGGTAGACAGCAGCGTAATTCTGGACGACGTAGAGGGGGGACGCGTCGATCACCCTTACCCGATTTCTACATCGGAGCCCACGCTGCAATTGCTGGCTTCCAGCTGCTGACGCGCAACGCAGCGACCTTCCGGAGCTATTTTCCCAAGTTGCACGTGATCGCTCCTTGAGCGAAGATGAATGGCTCAACCACGCGATCCCGGAAACGGTGATCAAACGGTGATCATTTCGCCCACCAGCCGCCTTGCAAACCCAGTCGGGGCGCCATCGAAGTAGCCCCATGTAGGTTCCCCGGGTAGGAGCGACGATTCTTGCGTTTCGTGCAGGTTCGGGGAACCGTGAGTTCACTTTACGCCATTCTGGCGGGGTTGTCTGTAAAGTTTTCCCTTCCTGCTGCTCGACTGGAGACTGCCCGAACGACGGGAACATTGTCGTCAGGATTGGTGCAGTCTAGCTCGAGCCCAAGCCCGCAGCTCCTTCAACCAGACATTCTGCTTCAACTGTCCTCTGCGAGCCAGGAAATGGCTGAGGTCAGCGGCCGTCAGAGGCACAAAAGCGCTGCGTTCCGCCGCCTCGTAGGTTTGACCGCGCAACTGAAAAATCTGGCTTCCCTCCGGCCCACAGCGCCATAGCTCGGGCACGCCCAGGCCTGCAAGAACGGGCACCTTGTCAAGGGCGGAGCGGCTGATCTCAACCTCGACCATGAGGTCCGGGGGGCAGTCAAGTGGCTCTCGATCCGTGTCGCCAAAGAAGAAGGAAGAGTCTGGCTCAACGCCCCTTCCTAACGTCTTACGCCGCTGCGTGGTGGAGCCTAGCGGACGGACCTCCAGGTCGAGTTCCTCGCAAAGTACCCAGATGATCTGCTTTACCCCCTCATTCATCTCTTCATGCTCGGGAGAAGGGCTCATGATTTCTAGCACTCCATCGCAGTAAGTAAACCGGGGAACGCTCCGGTCAGCATGCTCGGCCAGAATGCGCTCATAGGTTTCCCAACTGCATGGATCGAGGACTACGCGTTGCTCCGAGGTGAGTTCCAGCATTACTCAATGAGTTCGTGCCCGGGAGGAGCTTACCCTTGGTGCTTTGGTTTTACGCGTGTCGAGCGGGCGGTGCTATGGCGGACCTCATCAATCGCCCAAAATTCAGGTCAGGCCTGATCTTCAGGCACGGAAGTAAGTTCCCAGCGCCAGAGCGACGGCAGACTCCGTAACTTGTCAGAGCCGGTCTGCCCAGCTGCACTTCGCTACGCACGAAAATCCGCGCAATTCCCAGGGGGACGCTACCTCGAGGAGCTCGGACGAAGTGAGCGCAGCAGGACGTTCTGTTGGAAACTGACCCGCCCCTCGAGGGTATGGGCGCGCAAGATCAAGGCAGGCTCGGGAGCGAGCCAGTCGATCTCCAGTGTGCCGAAATTCGGTCCGGGCTCCACCATTCCGGCCACCCGGTGCCGGTTGGTCGAGCGTGACCAGGCGAGGTTGGTTTCAAGTCCCGTGCTGTGGGCCAGCCCGCTGGAGGTAAGGTCGTAGATCGGGTATGGGCCGTCCAGGCAAGAGAGCTCGGCAAAATGAACGTCGCCGCTCAGGAAAACGACTCCCTGCGCCCCGGATTGAGCGATCAAGTCCAGCATGCGGGCCCGCTCGCGAGGGAAATTTGCCCAGCATTCCATTCCCCGGCCTTCGGCCGCGAACTGAATGCTGGACAGAATCAGGCGCACCTCCGCCGGCTCTTCGAGGGTCGAGCGCAACCAGCTCCACTGCTCCTCGCCCAGCAGGGTCGGACCAGGCTCGAGGTGAGGAAGGTACCAACCCACCGATCCCTCCCGCTCTTCGGGCGGCCGGGTGTCCTTGCGGAGCGGGTCGCGAAACCAGCGGGTATCGAGCACGATCACCTGGACCCGTCGCCCGGGGGGACCGAAGGACTGGCAGGTATAGATGCCCTCTCGCGAGCGCCAAGGGTCGTCTGTGGCGACCCGGAAGAACTCCAGGAACGCCTGCTTGGACTCTTGCTTGAGAGGATACTCCTTTCCAGCATCGTTCCAGCCATAGTCGTGGTCATCCCAGGTCCCCAGGAGACGACAGCTCTCGCGTAGCTGCTGAAAGCCGCGTGCCGAGTCGAGCCGGGCGTATGCCTCGGCGAACCGGGCCGGATCGCGAGTGTCGACGTAAACATTGTCGCCGAGGAGCAGGAACAGCTCCGGGCGGGTGGCCAGGATCGGTTCCCAAAGTAGTTGCGGGCGATCCTGATGACAACACGAGCCGAAGGCGATGCGTGTGATCGGTTCGGCCCGGGCCGAATGGGACAGCGTGAGGAAGAGGGCAAAATAGAGTAGCATTCTGAGCACCCCGCCCGTCCCCCGTTTCCTCCTGCATTCTGGGACGGCCGGTGAACCTCGCTCAGAGTACATGTTCCCTCTCGAGCCTCGCGACTCGTCGAGTCGAATTGCAGCCAGCACTCTACAGGCTGCACTCCACGTCCAGCACCGCCTGCTGCTCGTAGTTGAGAAAGCGCCAGCGCTTGCCTCCCGAGCTGCGTGAGCAACCCAGGGCGGCCACCTCGTTCCCCTGTTTGTCACGATAGTCGCGCAAGAGGCGGGTGGCGGGAATCTTGACCGTTTCGAGCTGGCCGGAGTCGAGCATGACCTCAACGTGCAGGGCCCGCTCCTGATCCATCCAGCTCTTCTGG
This sequence comes from uncultured Burkholderiales bacterium, assembly GCA_964637145.1. Lineage (GTDB taxonomy): Bacteria > Vulcanimicrobiota > Xenobia > Xenobiales > QWHO01 > QWHO01. Next base: position 624 of record CAZWUN010000381.1, on the reverse strand, counting down.
ATCTTGCCAGCCAGCGGACTCAGGTCTTCCTCCAGCGACTCCACTCGGACCGGTCCCTGGTGGCTGAGCTGCGCCTTGAGCACACCGGTCGGGGTCCTGTCATCGGCGGTGCCGAGCACGTCGTCGGTGACCGACTTGAGGGCCAGCTCCAGCTCCACCGCCGGCTCCACGAACTCGAGCCCGACGCGATACTTGCCGTCGTCGGGGGCATGCCGGCACCAGGCCACCCTGGCCAGGCAGGGAACCGGCTCGCCCGACTCGCGCAGGTCCAGGCTCAACTGGATCACCTGGCCCACCGGCAGGGGCCCGTCGGTCTGCAACTGTAGCCCGCTCAGGCTGCAATCGAGCGTGAGCGCCTTGTAGTTGGGCAACTCGGGCGAAACCACCCCCGTGCGGTAGGGCACGCGGGGAGCCTGGCGAAGGCCTTCGGGCGTGTCCTGGGCCACCACTTGCTCGTCGCGGGTCAGCCCCTCCAACACCGAGCCCACTCCCAGGTAGCGTCCGTCGCCCAGGCTGCGGCTGGTCTTGACCCGCACCTTGATCTCGCGGGTGGAGCCATCGGGCATCTGCAGGCCCAGCGGCTCGAGATAGCCGGGAACGAACCCCACCGGGGCCAGAAAGACC
>CAZWUN010000380.1:0-5013 GCA_964637145.1 uncultured Burkholderiales bacterium | reverse complement strand
TGCATATGGAGTCCGACAGCAGGAAACTGCTTCTCATTGATGGCAACGGTCTGGCCTATCGCGCTTTCTACGCGGTTCCTCCGACCAAGACCACTTCCGGCACCCCCACGAACGCCGTGGTCGGTTTCGCCGACATGTTCATCAAGCTGGTGCAGATGCAAAAGCCCACGCACGTCGCGGTGGCCTTTGACAAGGGCGTTCCCACCGAGCGCGTGCGCAGCTATCAAGACTACAATGCACAGCGGATGGAGATGCCTGAGGAGCTGGCTCATCAGCTCCCTCTCATCGAGGATCTGATTCGCGCCTTCGGGGTGCAAGTCTACCGGGTCCGCGGCCACGAGGCCGACGACTGCATCGGAACCCTCTCGCGGATGGCCGCTGAAGAGGGGATGCAGGTGATGATCATCTCGGGCGATCTCGACCTGTTGCAGCTGGTTCGTCCTAACGTGCGCGTGCTCACAACCCGGCGCGGCATCTCGGACATGCTGGTCTACGACGACGAGCTGGTGCGCAAGCGCTTCAACCTGAGCCCGGCCCAGTTGGCCGACCTGCGTGCCCTGGCCGGCGACTCCTCGGACAACATCACCGGCGTTCCGGGCATCGGCGAGGTGACCGCCAAGAAGCTTCTCTCTCAGCACGGCAGCCTGGAGGACCTGCTCAACTCGCTGCAGCTCCTGCCGGCAAAGTGGCGCAACCCGCTCTCCGAGAACCGCGATCTGGCGCTTGACTTCAAGACTCGGGCAACCATTCGCACCGACCTCGAGTTGGATGTTTGCTGGGAAAAGTTCGGCTACAAGCTGCACTTCCCGTCCCGCGTCAAGGATGTCTTCCGTCGCCTGGAGGTTGAGGAGCTGCTCGAGTCGCTCGAGTCCAGCGCAGCCAACGGCAACGGCAACGGCAACGGCAATGGAGTCCATGCTGACGTCTTGCCGGTCGAGATTCGCTTTGCCAAGGGCGCCGAGGCCAAAGAGTCGCTCAGTCGCATCGCTCAAGCCGACGGACCGCTGTCCATCCTGTGGCTGGGAAGCGGCAGTGACCTGGTAGGGTTGGCCGTCTCCGCCAACGAGCAGCAAGCTCTGGTGGTACCGCTGGGCACCCGCAAGACGGATATGAAACCCGCTGCGGCTATCGAGCTCCTGCGTCCCGCCCTGGAGCGCGAGGATCGGCGCAAATACGTCCACAACCTGCGTGGGGCCCTGCTGCTCGACGGAGTGGAGGGCGACTGGCCCCAGTCCAGCTTCTTCGACGTTGCCGTGGCCGCCCACCAGCTCGATTCGGTGGAAGGCAACTTCTGGCTCGACGAGATCGGACGCCGCTACGGGGTGGACATCCCCAGCGAGTCCGAGTTGCTCGGCCGGGGTCCTGGCGCCCGCCGCCTGTCCGAGGTGCCGGCCGACGAGCTGACCCCCTGGGCCGGCCTGCGCGTGCTTGGCCTGGCCCGCCTGGCCCGTATTCTGGAGGACCGTCTGGCCGAGAGCGATCTGCTTGAATCGTTCGAAGAGATCGAGATGCCGATGGTCTGGGTGGCCGCATCGATGGAGAAGAACGGGGTCGGGCTGGACGCCGGTCGTCTGGACGACTTCTCCGACCACATCGATCGCCTGACCCGCGACCTGGAGAACCAGATTTTCGGCTACGCCGGCGAGAAGTTCGACCTTGAGTCGCCCAAGGACCTCACCGAGGTGCTCTTCGACCGGATGGGCCTGCAGGTCCTGAACCGGCCCAAGAACGGCGCCACCGTCGGCCCCGAGCTGCTGGTTCAGGTATCCGAGCAGCACGAGATCGGCAACCTGGTGCGTGACTGGCGGGCGCTCAAGGAGCTGCGCGCCTACTATCTCGAAGCCCTGCCCCGGCTGGTGCACCCTCGCCACGGCTGGCTGCTGCGTTCGGCCGACCACCTGGTCACCTCTTCCGAGCGTATCCAGTGGATGGGCCCGAGCCTGGTGGGCGGAGCGGTCGCCACCTTCAACCGGCTTCTGGCCGAAGTGGAGGAGTTGCCCAATTTGAGCATTCGAGACGAGCTGCGCACCCACTTCAAAGGCGCGCTGATCCCTCGGGATCGCAAGCGTATTCTGCTGGGCGTGCGCTACGCCCAGCTCGACCTGCGCCTGGCTGCCCACCTTTCCAAGGAGAGCGGACTGCTCAAAAGCTTCACCCGCTCCGAGGACGCCGCGCGCAAGCTGGCTTCCGAGCTCTTGGGAGTGGCTCAAGACGAGGTGGACGAGGACGTACTCAAGGACGCCCGCGAGGTGGCCCTGAGCCTGGCCGGCGTGCATCGTCTGGCCCGTCGCCAGGGCATTACGGCTGCGGACGCCTCCAATCGTCTGGAGCAATTTCATGGACGCTTCGCCGAGAAGTATCCTCAGCTCAAGCGCTTCCTGGACCAGCAGCTGGAGGAGGCTCGCACTCGGGGTTGGGTCACCAGCCTGCAGAGTCGACGCCGTCCGATGCCCGAACTGACCAGCCGCAACTCCGACATCCGCGACACCGCCGAGCGCACCGCTCGAGGCGCGGCCGTGCAGGCCTCGGCCGCCGATCTGCTCAAGACGGCCATGGTGCAGATCGTCCATCGTCAGCGGGAGGGCAGCCTGCCCGGAATGTTGGCGATGCAACTGCGCGATGAGCTGATCTTCGAGATCGAGCCGAAGCAGAAGGAGTCGCTGGCTCGCGAAGTGGCCCGCATCATGGAGAGCGTGCGTCAACTGGACGTGCCGGTGGCCGTCGAGGTGCTGCACGGTCCCAATTGGGCCCAGCCGCGCCGCATCGAGGCCGAGCCCGTCGGACGTCGGTAGCGTCTGCTGGGATCGGCCGGGAAGTCGGGCGCTCCTCTGAACTGGGGCCCCGACTTCTTCGTTTTTCCAGGCTCCTGCATGAACGAAGTTTAGCAGGAGATCGGTTGGTCGTTCGCGCACCATGGAGCGGCCAATTTGGCTTGAATATTTGTCCCAACGCGATTTTTTCGTCGCGTTAGACAGGAAAACGAGAAGCGGGGCGAATTTTCTCTTCGAGGGGAACTTCCCGGGCGAGCGCTGCACGCTTCGCAGCAATCCCACCGCCGACCACAGTAACAACTGACCGGCTCTGACGTAGCAGAGCCACATCGAAAGGAGCAACCAGCGCCATGACCAACACCCAGACCGAATCCACCGAACATCAGCCCGAGGCCGAAGCCGTCGCGCAGGCCGCCGAAACTCCGGCCGTCACCGAGACCGCCGCCGAGACCGCCGCCGAGGCAGCCCCCCCGGCCCCCGCCCAGGAGGGCACCAGCCCGGGCGCCGATATGGCCTCGGCCATGGCCTATGAGGATTCGTTCAAGAAGATCGCGCCCGGCGAGTTCCTGTCGGGCGTGGTGGTGAGGGTCGACGCAGACGGCGTTCTGGTTGACGTGGGCTACAAGACCGAGGGCAAGATCCCGGTGGGCCAGCTGAGCCATCGCAACCTGCCACCCGAGGAAGTCGTCAAAGTGGGCGAGACCATCGACGTGGTGGTCCAGCGCGTGGAAGACTCCGAGGGCGTCCTGATCCTGAGCAAGAAGCGGGCCGACCTCGAGTCGGCCTGGCTGCGCGTGCTCAAGGCTCAGGAAACGGGTCAGACCCTGACGGCCACCTGCACCGAGCAGGTCAAGGGCGGACTGATCGTCGATCTTGGGCTGCGCGGCTTCGTGCCCGCTTCCCACGTCGATCTGCGCCCGGTGCACGACCTGTCCGACTACGTTGGTGAGGTGCTCGAGCTGAAGGTGGTCGAGGTGGACAAGGCTCGCCGCAAGGTGGTCCTCTCTCGCAAGAACGCTTTGATGGAGGAGCGCTCCAAGATGAAGGAGCGCACCATGGGCGACCTGGACGAGGGCCAGATCGTCAGTGGAACCGTGGCCAGGCTCACCAACTTCGGTGCCTTCATCAACCTGGGCGGCGTGGACGGCCTGGTGCACATCTCCGAACTGGCCTGGAAGCGGATCAAGCACCCCAGCGAGGTGGTGCGTGTGGGCGAGAAGGTGGATGTGCGCATCCTCAGCATCAACAAGTCCAAGGAGCGCATCTCGCTGTCGCTCAAGCAGGCTCGTCCGGATCCGTGGATGACCATCACTGAGAATTTCAAAGAGGGCAGCATCGTGCCCGGCAAGGTCAGCAAGCTGGTCAAGAACTATGTCTTCGTCGAGATTGCCGATGGGGTCGAGGGCCTGATCCCGATCAACGAACTGGCCGACTTCCGGGTGGGCAAGCCTCAGGATATTCTCAAGCCCGAGCAAGAGGTCAAGGTCAAGGTGCTGGACGTGAACCCCGACACCCGTCGGATCACGCTCTCCTTGCGCCAGGCGAACCCCGGTATGGCCATGCCGGCCGAGTACCGCGATCGGGGTGGCGACTCCTCGGCCGGCTTCACGCTGGGCGACCGCATGCCGGATGCCTTGAAGGCCCAGCTGCTGGGCCAGAGCGCGGCCCAGGAGGAGAAGCCCAAACCTGCTCCCAGGCCCGAGGCAGCCCCCGAGCCCGCTCCCACTCCGGTGGCCGAGGTGGTCGAGGTTCCGATCGTCGAGGCAACCGCAACCGTCGAGCCCGAAGCTGAAGCGGCGGCGGAGCCCGAAGCTGAGCCCGCGCCTCCGGCTGAGGAACCCGCCTCGGAAGCACCCGCCGAAGAGAACGCCTGACGCAGGTGGTCATCGGGCTGACCGGGGGGATTGCCAGTGGCAAGAGCCTGGTGGCCGATGAGTTGTCTCGGCGCGGGGCGGCTCTGGTGGATGCCGATCAGGTCAGCCGCGAGCTGACCCGACCCGGCACTTCCGTGCTGGCTCAGCTGGTGGAAGCCTTCGGGCCCGACATTCTGCAAAGCGACGGCGAGCTCGACCGCAAAGGCCTGGCTGCGAGAGTTTTCGGCGATCGGCAGGCTTTGGAGCGCCTCAATCAGATCACCCATCCTGCGATCTGGAAGGAAATTCACCACCAGCTTGGAGAACATTCACGGACCCATCCCGTTGTGGTCCTGGTAGCGCCCCTCCTCCTCGAGCATGGGGGCGAA
>CAZWUN010000379.1:0-5080 GCA_964637145.1 uncultured Burkholderiales bacterium | reverse complement strand
GAGCTCAGCTTCGGAGCCAGCGGAGAGCTTGGCTTCATGCGCCAGGGGCGCTGGAACCAGGTGTGCCCGGTGGACAGTTGCCTGATCGGACCGCCGTGCAACCAGGCCGCTCTGCAAGCCGCGCGCGAGTGGCAGCAGCGCCACGCTCTGCCCGGCTGGGACGCCCGGGCCCAGACCGGCCTGTTGCGCTGGCTGGTGCTGCGCCACTCCAGCACCACCGGCCAGTGGCTGGCCGTGCTGGTGGCTCAAGGCGACGTGCCCGCGGCCGAGCTTGCTCAAGAGCTCACCAAACGAGGAGCCACCGGGGTGCTGCTGGCCCGTCAAAGCTCCACGGCGGGAGCAGTGAAGCCGGATAGCGTGGAGCTTCTGGCCGGCCAGGACGAGCTGATCGAGCGGCTGGGGGAGCTGAGCTTCGAGCTCTCCTGGCGCTCGTTCTATCAGGCCAATCCCCCGGCTTACCTGCGTCTGCTCCAGACCGCCAGGCAATGGGCGGGCCCGGTGGAGCGCTTGCTCGACCTTTACTGCGGCATCGGCACCATCGGCCTGTTTCTCGAGCCGGGCCAGCTCACCGGGGTGGAATCGGTTCCCGAGGCCATCGAGAACGCCCGGGCCAACGCCCTGCGCAACCGGCGCTCGGGGCGCTTCGAGGTGGCCGCGGCCGAGGAATGGACCGAGCTCGACTGCGATCTGCTGGTGCTCGATCCGCCCCGTTCGGGGTGCCATCCCAAACTGATCAAGCGGCTGGCCGTCGATGGCCCTTCAAGCATCCTCTATGTCTCCTGCAACCCCGCCCGCCTGGCTGACGAGATGAAGGTTCTGGGAGCGCGCTACGTGCTGGAGCGGTTGCAGTGCTTCGACTTCTTCCCTCAGACCCCGCACATCGAGGCCCTCTGCCTGCTGCGCCTCAGGACAGACTGAGGCGCACCCGCTGGGCGGGGTGGCGCAGCCGGTAGGACACCAGCCGACCCAATTGCACCAGGTACTGGCGGATCACTTTGAAATCCAGCTTGCTCTGCCCCGCTTTGCGGTCGGTGAAGACGTAGGGCACCTCGACGAAGGTCCGGTAATTGCCGCGCACCAGCACCTCCAGGCCGATCTTGAAGCCGATGGGGTCGAGCGTGACCCCTTCGATCACCTCGCGGCGGAAGACCAGGTAGCCCGAGGTGACGTCGCGCACCGGGCAGATGGCTTGACCCAGAAAGCAGGCCACCCGCGAGATGATCTGGCGGCGCAGCGGCCAGTCGCCCATCCCCCCGCCCGGCACATAGCGAGAGCCCACGGCCACGTCGGCGCCCCCCTCGGCCACCATGCGCACCATGGTGGGGAGGATGTTCCAGTCGTGAGACATGTCGGCATCCATGACCGCCAGAAGGTCGCCGGTGGCGCGCTTCCAGCCCTCGATCACGGCCGAGGAGAGGCCCAGCTTGCCGCTGCGGTGCACCGGCAGCACCTTGTGCTCGCGGGCCAGCTCGTCGGCCAGGGCTCCGGTTCCGTCGGGGGAGTTGTCGTCCACGATGACCAGCTCGTAGTCGATGCCGGTGCGCTCGAGCACGCCGCTGAGGCCCTCCACCATCGCCCTCAAGCCCTCGCGCTCGTTGTAGGTGGGGATCACCAGGGAGATCTTCACAACGTGATGACCTTCCAGGCCGTCAAAAGGTGCTCGCAGATGTTGTCCATGTCAGCGATGGCACCCACCTTGATGGATTCCTCGATCTTGTACTCGTCCACCGAGAGCACGCAGACCATCACGCGCACGCCCTGCTCGCTCAAGACCATCAGGTCGCTCAGCACCGAGGAGCCCTCGGCGGCCAGGTGGACAGCCTCGTTGATCAAGATGAGCGAGCGCGGCTTGACCCGGTTGTGGACCATGGCCTGCAGCAAGAACTTGAGCAACCGCTCGCCGAGCTCGGGGTTGCCGTGTCCGAGCACCCTGGAGCCGAGCAACACCACGATGTTCTTCTGGGAGCTGGCGGGGGAAACCTTGGCGGTCTGGGTCTCCTCGAGCTCGGCGAAGTCTCCCCGGATCATGCGCAGGTAGTAGTTGAGGTCTTTCTCGGCAAAGGTGGGGGGCATGGATGGCGTCATGGAGCGGAAATCCTCAATCGTTCTGCCTGGGGAGCGCCCAGCACCCGCCGAGCACCCTGGAACTTGTAGTCGTAATCGGTCAGCGGGCTCGTGTCCACGCCCAGGCTGCCCGAGGCGTGCAGCATCTTGCCCTGCCACATGTAGATGCCCACGTGGGTGATGTCATTCTGGCTCTTGCCGAAGAACAGCAGGTCGCCGGGAGCCAGCTCCTTGCGACCCACCGGGGCGCCGACCTCATACTGCTGGTCGGCATCGCGGGGCAACTCGTAGCCGTGCAGGCGGTAGACGGTGTAGACCAGTCCCGAGCAATCGATCCCCTGGCTGGACATGCCGCCCCACAGGTAGGGAGTGCCGGTCAACTGGGCGGCGCTGTCCACCACCGTGCGCCCGTCGGGAGCGGGGGCCACCCCCTCCAGAGCCACGGTGACGGCCTTGACATAGACCGGCTCGGGCCGGCCGGGAATCAGCACGGGCAGCCATTCGGCCGCCGGGTCCTCGCTGGGAGCCTTGACCAGCCGGGTACCCAGGTAGGCCCAGCTGACCGCTTTCCCCTGGGGGCCCGGCTGATCGCGCAGCGCCGTCTTGGCCGCTCTCACGGTGACCGCGGGGGGCAGCTCACTCTGGGTTCCCGTGACCAGGTTCTTGCGCAACATCCAGCCGGGGTAGCCCTCAGGAGTGCGGTACTGCTCGGTGACAAGAACCCGAGCCCACTCGCCCGAGGTCTTGAGGATCAGCACCCGATCCCACATCAAGACCTGGGTCACCCGCTCGGAGCTGTGGGAGGGTGAGGCATGCACGCTGGCCACGCTCACGGCCACGCGGGCCTCCTGCCCGCGGGTGGCCTGCACCTGCACGGTCAGGCACCCGAGCAGGGAGATCCAGGCAAAGAGCAGAGTGCGCCGGGTCATTTCAAGTCCTTCTTGTCGGGAATCTTCAGCATCTCACCCTGGAAGAGATCATAATTCGGCCCCTTGAGGCCGTTGGCGCGAGCCAGTGCTTTGAGAATCTTGGGATCGCTCGTGCCGTAATACTTCTCGGCGATCCGCCCCAGCGTATCGCCCGCTTTGACCTTGTGACTGCGCGCCTTGCCGGGAGTGGAGGGCGGCGGCGAGGTGGCCGCCACGGGCGTGGGCTCGGGCGTAGGCGAACTCATGAGCTCCTGGTCGATGACCTGCATGGCCGCCAGGTGTTGCTCGAGGTCGGTCAGACGCTTGGAGAGAGCATCAAGTCGCTTGATCACTTCCTTGTCGGTGGTGTTGGAGCTGCTGCCCTGCACCACCGTAGCCCCGGGCCGGAAGAAGATCAGGGCCAGCAGGTTGGCCAGCAAGAGCAGCACCATCAGGGTATCGCGCGGCTGCCAGGTCGGGCGCCTCAGCATGCGCTGGATCTTCTCCAGCGAGCGCTCCAGATAGCGTTCCTTGAGGTGCTCATCGGCCCGGACGGGGACGGACTCTTGGGTCACTTCCTTGAAAGTCTCCTTGCCGTAGATGCGAAAACCGGGGCAGGCGGTCAGCTGGCCCCCCACGTCCGTATAGAAACTCCGGTCGCGCTGGGTGGGGTCTTCCACGTAGAGCATCTGCCAGGCGTCGCGAAACTGGGCTTTGTGGACCTCGCGCTCCTCGCTGGAGAGCTCCAGGCCGGTGCCGGGATGGGTGTGGAACCAGCCCAGAATCTGCAGGTCGGGATAGCGGTGACGAGCGATCCTGCGGGCATACTGGAAGACCCGGGAGGTGAAGCGGCCGGCCTCTTCGGTGATGCCGCACTCCACCGCTTCCTCCACCAGGATGTACTTGCCGTCTCGGGCCACCCGGCCCAGCAGCAGCCCGGCCAGCTCGCGCGAGGTGTCCTTGAGGGCGAACTCCTCAACGGCCCGAAACAGGTCGTAACGCAGGTAGATGCGCGGCTCGGTGCCTGCATCCTGACCGACCTGAAAGAAGTCGGTGGGCTCGACCATCTCGGCCGAACGGGTGTCGGCCCGGGCTTGGGTTGAAGCCATGTTCATCTACGCCCGCGCGGGCTCGGGCTGGGGAGCCCGTAGCAGCGACTGCTCCGTGCTGGCCGAGAAGAGATGCATCTTGCGCGTGTCAAAGAGGAGCTGCACCGTCTCCCCCACCTTCACGGCCGAATGGGCATCCACCCGGGCCACGAACTGATCCTGACCGCTGGCCGCATACAGGTAGATCTCCGAGCCCAGCGGCTCGACCACTTCCACCGTGGCCGACACCGTAGAGGTGGGCCCGTCGCTATGAAAGGTGCTCTCGTGGATGTCCTGCGGTCGCATGCCCAGCACCACCTCGGTTCCGACCGCGCTCTCGAGCCCCTCGCGCCGCTCGGCCGGCACCTCAAGGGTGAAGCCCGAGGTGACCACCTCGATGCGCCCGTCGTTCTGGGCCAGCTTGCCGGGAAAGAAATTCATCCCGGGGCTGCCGATGAAACCGGCCACGTACTTGTTGGCGGGGTGCTCGTAGAGGGCCAGGGGAGTGTCCATCTGCTGGATCACGCCGTCCTTCATCAAGACGATGCGATCGCCCAGGGTCATGGCCTCGACCTGGTCGTGGGTCACGTAGACCGTGGTGACCCCCAGCGTGCGGTGCAGCTTCTGCAGCTCGGCCCGCATCTGCACCCGCAGCTTGGCATCGAGGTTGCTGAGCGGCTCGTCCATCAAATAGACCTGAGGCCGGCGCACGATGGCCCGACCCATGGCCACGCGCTGACGTTGCCCGCCCGAGAGCTCCTTGGGCTTTCGCTGCAACAAGTGCCCGATGCTGAGTAGCTCGGCCGCGTTCTTGACCCGCTTGTCGATCTCGTCGGGAGCAAACTTGCGCAATCGCAAGCCGAAGGCCATGTTCTCGTAGACGTTCATATGCGGGTAAAGAGCGTAATTCTGGAACACCATGGCGATGTCGCGGTCCTTGGGAGACACGTCATTGACGCGCCGGTCGCCGATGAAGATGTCGCCGCTGGAGGCCTCTTCCAGGCCGGCGATCATGCGCAG
>CAZWUN010000378.1:0-5080 GCA_964637145.1 uncultured Burkholderiales bacterium | reverse complement strand
AAGCCAAACGCAGGGCGGTGAAGTCGAGCCCCGGGTCCTGGGCTCTGGCTTTGACCAGCAACTCGTCAAAGGCGGGCTCGGCCCGAACCATGGCACTCAGCACGAGCACCAGCAGCAAGACCTTCCTCACGCCAGCACCAGGTTCTGCACCTGCTCGCTGTCGATCACCAGATAGCCATCCTCTTCGTCATAAAACAGCCAGGCCTCGCCATACTGGCGCACCTGGGCGTTGGCCACCTGGTTGCCCTCGGCGTCCAGCACGCGATAGATCAGCGTGTCCAGGGACTCCCAGGCCTTCTTCAGCTCTTCCTGGCTCGGCATCGAATACTCCTTATGCGATCTGAACTCCGGTCAACAATGCAAACAGGCGGATGCAGGCCGCCTCCATGGTCTTCTCCAGCTCCTGAGCCTTCTCTTTCGCGAGGCCGTAGCCGCCCCCGCGCAGACAGATGGCCTTCTTGCCAGGCTCCACCGGGATGGCCTTGAGCTCGAGGTAACCGTCGATCTCATCCCAGCTGAGGGCCACTTCATGGGTGGTGATGGCCAGGATCGTGCCTGACATCTTCTGGCCGTCATCCAGCGTTACCGCGTAAGGCTGGCCCACCACCCCCCAGGTGATGTCCGAGCCAAGCCACTGGGAGAGCTTGTCCGGCTCGGTAAAGTGGGCCTTGATCTGCTCGTATCCGAAAGGCGCTGCCAGCAATGCGAAGAAAGTGGCCCGCTTGCGCCCGAAGTAACGCTCGACATACAGCTTGAGAAGAGCCAGATTGAGGTCCCAGGCCGACTCGCTCTCCATGCGCTCTTCCGGCGAGCAGCCTTCGTGCACGGTCTCCTTCAGGCTCACGTTGGTCGTGACCCCGCGCCGCGTCAGGGTGACCCCCATGAACTGGTAACCGATGCCGGGGATCTGGGCCCGCAGCACCACCCGCTTGAGCCGCTCGACTTCCACGATGAAGTAGTCGATGGTGAAGCCGAAGCGGGCCCAGGTCAGCTTGAGGGTGCTGCCCTGAGCCGGCCAGCCAGTGGCCGAGTCGCACAACCACTGGGACAGGCTCTCGGGGTCGGTCCAGGCATCCCACACGGTCTCCAGACTCGCGGTAGTGCGCATCTGGCGATGGACGGGCAGCTGGTCGTCTTCTTCCATGGCGGCACACTTTGAGGGCCTTCGTAGGAACCCCTGCCCGAACGGGGAAGGCCCCCGACATGGAAAGCGGAACCGTTTGCGACGCCAATATCGGTCCCGCCGGCAAGAAGTTTCGCCGCCGGCTGGGTTACTTTCTCCTGGGCCTCTCGGTGGGCATGGCCTTCACCTTTCCGCCCGGGAGCCCCTGGGTGCTGACCAGCTTCTTCCCTCTCTATGGCGCCTGCCTTTGCATCCTGCAAGCGCGCCGCAACCTGTGCGTGCGCCTGGCCGAGCAGGGCCTGGCAGAGTCTCCCGAGGGCGGCACCACCGAGCTCGAGGAGGAGGTGGCTCTCCGGCTCAAGCACGCCGCCCGCAACCTGACCGCCGAGGCGGGCCTCTGGGCGGCCCTGCTGGCCGGGCTCCTGTACGGGGTTCGCTGGCTGGCTTGACTCGCCAGCCTGGCGCAAGCGACGATAAACCAGCGACGTCAGGAGCGGTCGACAAATGTTACAGAACTTTCACGCCCCGCGCGGACCATCCGACTAGACTCAGGGCGTGATCGCCACCGATCCCCGGTTCGCCCGGAGTTACCGGCCCAACGAGCTGCTCGAGAACCCCCAGCGAGCGGCCGAATTCGTGCGCGATTACGTCGATCACGAGGCGGACTACTTCCAGGCCGCCCGCGATCCCGACTCGGGGCTGACCTATGACGGCTTCGACCTCGACCCCAGGAGTGGGGAGTTGACTGACGTGCGCTTCTGGAGCGCCCCCTCCAAGGAGTGCCTGGACATGGGCATCCTGATCAAGGCGCTGAAAGGCGACGAGCTGGCCACGCGGCTGGTCTCGGCCGAGCGGGCAGCCCGGATCCTGGGCCAGAAGCTCGACAGCTATGAGGCCTTCCAGCGCCAGCAGCCCGGCTACGGGGGCTTTCTGCCCTGGTATTATGGGGGCACCAGCCTGCATCCCACGCCCGACTGGCAGGGCGACGCTCCGGGACTGGACAACGGCGAGTGGGTCTGGACCATGCTGGTAGCCGAAAAGGCCCTCAAGGACAGTGGCCACAGCGAGCTGGCCGAGCGCTACGCGGCCTACAACCGGCATTTACAGCAGAACGTGGTCAAGATGTTCTTCGACCCGGAGGCGGGCAAAGTGCGCGGCGACGTGCACATTGCCGATCCGTGGCGGGCCGACACCACCTACCACACCAATCACGGCGTGCCGGGCCGGGCCGACTATCTCAGCGGCGAGCACGGAGTCCATGAGGGGATGATGCTGGTGCTCTACCTGACCATGTTTGGCCAGGGCCTGCCCGAGGGCGCCACCGAGCGCATCTGGGACGGCATCGCCATGAAGCGGGTGGAGCATCCGGCCGGCACCACCTGGGAAGGCTTCTGGGCTTCAGCCCACGAGTCTTGGGCCTACCTGTTCCTTCCCCTGCGCGACATGGAGGGCTACCGCCAGCTCTTCCGGGTGCGCGAGCAGATTCGCACCCAGAACGCCGAGCAGCGCGATTATCCCGGTTTTGCCACCTCGGCCAACGAGCCCGGCCGGGATGGCTACATCGACGGCGCCGGCATCGAGAACATCGCCAGCCAGCCGATCCGCAACAACCACACCTACGCCATCTACGGAGCCTTTCCGCTGTTGCTCGAGTTCGCCGGCAAGACCGGGCCCAACCCGGGCCTGGTGTGGCTGCACAACATGCTGCTCGGGCCCCAGATGCAGGGCCCGGCCGGCGGGGGCGAGGCGGGCACCAACGATGGGCGACTGGCCTCCAACGTCAAGACGGTGGATGGCACCTTTCCCAACTTGCTGGCCCTGATGGGCGGGATCGAGCGCGAAACGGCTGAGATGCTGCGCGAGAAGGGCCTCTACGACCGTTTCCGGTCCATCATGCAGGCCGAGTTCGACGAGACCTTTGCAGCCGCGCCTTTGCGGGAGAGCGGGAGTTACGCCCTGCCCGACGTGGGCGTGCCCCAGGTCCTGCCGCCTTATGAGAACTGGATGCTCAACGGGGCCTCAATGACCGACAAAGGCGAGATTTTGCGCCTGAACGAGTCAGCCAGGAAATGATCGGACTGGGGCGTCCAGTCAGCGAGTAAAGCGCCAGATCAGCAGGATGATCGCCGCCGCGACCACGGCCGCCAGGGGTAGCGCCCAGGCCCCCTGGCCGCCTCCTCGGCCCAGCGACTGAGACGCCTTGGCCTGGCTCCACTGGAAGGCCTGCTCGGGCGGCGACAGAGGGAACGTGCTGCGCCCCTCGATGCGAGACAGGGTGGCAAGGGCGCCCAGGTTGATCTGGGCCTTCTCACGGGGAGAGGGCTCGGGGATGGGGTTCTCCTCCTCGTCCAGCGCTCGCTGCATGTAGACCAGCGTGTCCGGGCCCGCCTGAAGCAGGAGGTAGAAGTAGTGGGCAGCCTTCTCGTCTCCCTCCTGCGTGGTGAAGTCCAGGTCGAAGCGAGTGATGCCCGACAGGGGAAGGCGGACCTGTTCACCGTGCACGTTGGTGCCCTCCACCCAGCCCTGGGCGAAGTCGAAAACCAGCTCCTCGGGGTTGCGGTAGGCGGCCACCGTCACCTGGTCCCCGTCGCGACGGGCCTCGCTGAAGAAGGTTTCCCGAGCTTCGCGGCGCTCGGTTTCGGAGATCAGGCTTCCTGGCTGTGCCATGGCGGGGCCTTCGCGAGCCCCCGGCTCGCCCCCCTGCATGAGCTTTTTTTGAGCCCCGCTTGCTAAGCTGCTGAGCATGGCCGTCACCTACCCGCCCGGCGCCTATCGCTTTCAGGACGACTTCTACTCCGTGCGCCCCGAGCCTCGGAAGCTCTGCGGCGCGGTCTTCCTGCAACAGCCCGACGGCAGCGTGACGCTCCAGAAGGGAGCCGAGCTGCCGGCCGGCGCGGTGCGCGACAACCGGGTCATCGTGTACGTGGACGGCATCCACCAGAGCTTTCCAGAGCAGCAGCGCCAGATCCGCGAGCTGATGTCCGATCTGGGCCAGCCCGTGGTGGGAGTGCACGAGGGCAGCGGCACGACCATCCTCCACGACAGCCGGCGCCAGGCCAAGAACCTGGTCTACCTCAAGAGCCTCCAGAACGACCTGGAGGACGCCCACAGCCTGCGCAGCCGCGTCTTCCACAACGACCCGGCCGTCAAGTCGGTCTTCAACCTGCTCCGCCAGGGGCTCGACGCCGGGCGCGACATCACCCTGGTGACCCATTCGGGCGGGGGGATCGAGGCCGCCCTGGCCCTGCACATGCTGGCCGACAAGGGCTACACTGAGAAGATCGAGAGCCAGTTGCGGGTGCTTTCGCTGGCCTCGGGCGTCTCGCCGGAAGACTTCCAGACCGCCGGGGTCAAGTCCGAGCACCTCTACTACACCGGCAGCGATGCCGATCTGGCCTTCCAGCTGGCCCGCCACTTCCTGCCCGTGGCCGTGCCCGGGGCCCTGGGCGGCGCCCTCAGCTGGCTGCTCGAGCGCCCTGCCGACGAGGTGCTGGCCCACTCGCCCGACTACCTCTTCGAGGCCAACGGCAAGACCGCTTTGGAGAACTTCATGACCGGCCGCTCGCCGGGCCGATTCGTGGAGGTGCCCTGAGATGCAGGTGCTCTCCACTCCCCGCCCGGACGTGGTCAAAATGATCCGAGAGCGGGCCGATCGCAGCGCCGACCCGGCCACCACCCGCTACCACGCCGACCTGATCGACAAGCTGCCGGGCGAAACTCTGGGCGACGCCCTCTATCAGACCCAGCTCGAGCGCCAGCAGCTGCTCCAGACCCGCCACCGTTGCGTGGCGGCCGGACTGGGCCTGTTCACGGTGGCGGCGGTCAACGCGGTGCTCAGCGCCGGGGGACCCACCTCGGGTTGGGTCACGGCCTTGCAGTTCGCCTCCACCTTCGGCGGAGCGGCCCTGGTGGCCAAAGGCGGCATGACCGGAGACAAGATCGACCGCACCTGGCACA
>CAZWUN010000377.1:0-5097 GCA_964637145.1 uncultured Burkholderiales bacterium | reverse complement strand
CTCGTTGAGCAGGTTGTCCAGGTCGGAGAGCTGCTCCTCGGCTTCGTGCAGCGACTTGTTGCGAGCGTCCAGGGCCTGGGCCAGCTGGGTCAGCTGGCGGGCACGCGTCTCGCCCTCGGTCTGGGACTTCTTGAGGGCGTTGCTGGTCTGCACCAGTCTCTGAGCCAGAGCCCGCAGCTTCAGATCGCGCTCTTCGATCTTCTTCTCTTGCTCGCCCGTCAGCTTGTAGAACTGGGCTACCTGCTCGGCCGTGGAGCCCTCCAGCGCCAGGAGCTGTTGCTCGAGAGACTCGACCCGGGCGCGACTCTGCTCGAGCTGGCCCCTGGCCTCGGAAAGCTCGGAGCGCTGATCGTAGAGCGTTGCCTCCAGCTCGCCCACCGTCTCTTCCAGGGCAGTAACCTGACTGTCGGAGACACCCCGGCGCTCCTGCTCCTGCTCGAGCTCCGCGGCCAGGCGCTCGCGCTCGGCTCGACGCTCGGCCAGCTCGCTCTCCAGCGTCTGGATGCGTTCCTTGTCCTTCTCGGACTCGGCGTTGAGATCGTGCAGGGCCGACTCCAGCTCGAGGATGCCCTCCTCCAGGCTCTGGACCTGCATCTGGGTGACGGTCTCGCGCTCGCGAGCCTGCTCGAGCTCCTCGCGAGCCCGGGTCAGATCCTGGTCGAGCTGCTGGGCCCGGGCCATGGATCGCTCCAACTCGCCCTGGGCCTGCGCGAGCTGCTGGCGGGTGGCATCCCCATCGGCCTGGGCCGAGGAAAGCTGCTCGTCCAGCTCCACCACTTGCTGGCGGGCCACCTCCAGCTCCTCGGTCAGGTCTTCGGCCTGCTGGCGGGTGCGGTTGAGCGAGCCTTCCAGCTCGTCGTGGCTCTGGTGCAGCTGGGAGATCTCGTTCTCGAGCTCTTCCAGCCGGCTCAGCTCGCCTTCGAGCCGGACCACCTTCTCGTTTTGAGCCTTGAGCTCGGACTCGACCTGGAAAATGCGCTGGGCCCGGCCCTTGACCTCTTGCTCGAGCCCGGTCACTTTCTGGCGACTCTTGAGCAGCTCGGCCACGACCTTTTGCAGCTTCTGCTCGAGCAGTTTGATGCGACCTTCGCGGGTGGCGAGCTTCTTCTCTTGCTCGGCGTTGAGCTTGTAGAAGTGACCCAGTTGGTCGGTGGTGGCCTGGAGCTCTTGCTCGCGATCGCTCAGCCGCGCTTCCAGTCGTTGGACCTCGGAGCTGGCCCGGGCCAGCTGGGCACGTTCGTTCTCGAGGTCGTGGCGCGTCGTCTCCAGCGTTTCCTGCATCTCGTGCAGGGCCGATTCCAGCTCGGAGGCTTCCTCACGGGCGTTCTCGCGCTGGCGGGTGGTGCTGGTCAGCTTTTGCTGCAGGCCCGCGGCCCGAGCCTGCTCGGCCTCGTGGAGGGCCGAGAGCTCGGCCACCCGCTCGGCCAGGGCCACCGACTCGGCTCCGGCCACGTCCAGGGCCTGCTGCAGCTGGCCGATCTCGTCCTCGCGCTCGGCCAGCAGGGCCTCCAGCTCGCCGATCTGCTGCTTGGAGCCTGCCAGCTCGGCGCGTGCCTCCTCCAGCTGCTGCTCCAGGTCGGCGATCAGCATGCGCGACTCGTAGAGCTCGAGCTGCAGGGCGTCGTTGGCCTCGTTGAGCACCCGGATGCGGCTGTCGCGGATCAAGAGGCGGCCGCTCAGCTCTACGTTGACGTTGGCGCTGGCCTCCAGCCGGGCTTTGAAGTCACTGGCCTGCTCGCTGGTGCGCAACAGGTTCTCGTTGACGGCCGCCAGGCTTTCGTCGCGCTGATCGATGGCGCCCAGCAGTTCGGCCACGCGCTGGTCCAGACGGTGGATGTCTTGATGGCGCGAGGCCAGGTTTTGCTCCAGGGCGTCCAGCTCGACGGCTCTCTGGGCGGACTCCTCCTGGGCCTCGGCCAGCACCAGCTCCAGACCGCTGATCTGGCCCCCAAGGTTGGCCAGGGCGCGATCCGAGGCGCTCATCACCAGGCTGGCCTCGTTGAGGTAAGTCCCCAATCCGTCCAGGCGCAGGCTGGCGGAAGTCATCACGGTGGTGGCCTCCACCAGGCACTGCTCCAGGCCCTGCACCCGCTCCTGGGATCGATCGCGCACGGTTTCCAGCCCGCCGATGAGCAGCTCGGCTTGCTCCATGACCAGGCTGGCCTCCAGCATGGAGCGCTCTAAAACCTGGATGCGCTCCTCGCGCTCGCGGGCGAGCACCTCCAGGGCCTGGATGCGACTGCCCGTCTGGGCCTCCAACTGGGCCAGCCGCCGTTGAGCGTCGATCTGGCCTTCGTTCAGCTCGCCCTGGAGGTTGATCAGGGCCACTTCCAGCTCGAAGCGGCTCGTCTCCAGCGCTTCAGCCTGTCGCTCCTTGGCCTCCAGGCGTTGCTCGAGCAGGGCCAGCTTCTCTTCTTGGGCTTCCCGGTCGAGCTGGCTCTCGCGCAGCAATGCCTGGACCCGGGCCACCTCCTCTTCCAGCTGGTGGATGGCGGTCTCGCGCTGACTCAGGCTCTCTTGCAGCTCACCCAGGCGGGCTTCGCGCGTGCTGAGCTGGCTCTCGAGCTCTTCCAGGCGGCTCTGCAGCTCGCCGGTGGCCTGGCCATCCTTCTCGGCAATCTGCTCTTGCAGCAGGCTCAGCTCGTTGTAGGCCTCGTCGAGCTGATCACACAGACCGTCGATCTGAGACTGGAACTCCTCGAGCTGCTCGGTGCTCCTCTGGAAGGCAGCTTCGACCTTAACGAGGCGGGCTTGCGACTGCTGCAGCTCGCCGCGGGCCTGGTCGAGCTCTGCAGAGCCAGCTCGGGAAGCCTTGCGCCGCTCTTCCAGTTGCTCGACCCGTTCGGAATACTTCTGGGCGGTCTCCTCGGTGCGCTTGAGCTCTTGCCGAGCGGCCACCAGGGCCTTCTTGAGCTTCTGGGCGGTAGCTTCGTGGCCCTGGGCCTGCTCCTGCGACTCGGCCAGCTGCTTCTCCAGCTTGCGGTAGCGGCGTTCGGAGTCGCGCAGAGCTTGCTGAAGCTCTTCGGCTGTCAGGGCAGCACGAGAGGAGGCCGAAGCGGAACCCCGCGACGACCGGCGCGGGCGAGTCTCGATCAGGTCGTCGCCCGGTGGATTTCCTCTCGAGTTCTTGGCCAAAGACGGGCCTCGTACTGGAAAAAACCGGCCTGGCCGGTCTCTTTATGCTCCTTCGCTTGGACTATACTGTTGAGCTTTCCGTGATGAAACTGGCGAGAGGGCTGGCGTCAAGCCCCGCTCAGTTGACCGGAATTCGCTTCCTGTTCGGTCTCCACCTGCCGAATTTGAGGTAAATTCACAGCCCGGCTCTTCAGGTGGTGCACGATCCCCAGCAAGAAGTTGACTTCCCAATCTTCCAGCGCGGCCCGGTTGAGGATGTCGGAGAGTTTGCCCATCTCCTCCTCCAGCGGGTCCCCGTGGGCCGGGTAGCCGGTGGCTGCCAGTCCGGCCCGCATCTCGGCCAGCATGCCGGCCCGGGCTGAAGGGCTGGCGGGTCGGGCCGCCTTGAAGGAGGCGGTGGGCCGGCCCCGCCCCAACAGCTCGTAGAGCATCACCGTCACGGCGTGGGCCAGGTTGAGCGAGCCATGCTCGGGATGGGTGGGAATCTGCACGCGCCGGTGGCACAGATCTAGATCCGCCCGCGACAGGCCGCTCTCCTCGTTGCCGAAGACCAGCGCCACCCGGGCCGGGAGATAGCGAGGCAGGATGCGCTCGGCCGCCGCGCGCGAGCTGGACAGGCGGTGGCGCCGCTTGCCGCTGCGTCGGGTTAATCCCAGCGACAGGTTGACGTCGATCAGGGCTTCGCCCAGCGTGGCCACGGTGCGACAGCGATCCAGCACCTTCTTGCCGTGCACCGCCCAGTTGTAGGTCTCCTCGCCAGGCGGACGGCGAGGGCTGACCAGCACCAGTTCGCGCACTCCGAAGCAGGACATGCTGCGGGCCACGGCCCCGACGTTGGCGTCTCCCTGGGGGGTGACCAGCACCACCACCAGGTCGGAGGGCTTGAGCTTGACGTCCAAGCTATTCCGGCGCCGGAGCGCAGCGAGGGCACTCCTGGTCGAGCAGGCCCAGGGGGGCGTTGCAGCGAGGACAGGTGCGCCGCTTGGGGATGGCATCCCCGATGTGCTCCTTCATTTCCGCCTTCTTCTCGCCCAGGTCGGTCTGGAGCTGCTCGATCTCTTTTTCCAGCGTCTCGATCTCGGCGCAGCGCTCGCGCAGGCTATCCATGTCGATCTTGTCGCTCTGGACCATGGCGTAAACCCTGTGTCCGAGATCGCTGATCAAGTCGCCATATCGCTTCTGTTGCTCGCGCAGTTGACCGGCCGTCTTGGTGACGTCCATCGTCTCCTTGGCGCGATTCTTGAGGAACCCCCACCCTTTCATCAACGTGTCCTTGGCTTTTCCAGATAGTTCGTCCACGTCGCGCCTCCTGTGCCCGATTCAACGCTCGACACTTTAGTAACATCCGTTCCACAACAACCCGCCCAGATCCCGGTAGACTGGCAAGCATGACCAGAACCACCGTCACGCGCACCTATGATCGTCCCGTCACCACTCGCGAGCGGCTCGGCAGCGTCCCGCGCGACTACGTCGAGGGCCGAGGTCTGCTGCCCCAGCACGGCCTGGGTAGCGTCAAGAAGCACGACACCAACGAGGGCGGCCCGGTGGAGGTCTATCGCGACGTCCCCGTCTACGATGAGCAGGGAGCCCCGCGGCTCGAGACCGTCACCGAGACCCTGACCGAGAAGCCCTATGACCCCAAGAAACGCTCGGTGGGCTACGCCATTCTGGGCGGTTTGACGGCCGGAGCCGCGGCCGGCAGCTTCTGCGGGCCGGTGGGCACGGTTCTGGGCGCGGTGGCCGGAGCGGTAACCGGCGGTGTGCTCGGTTTTCGCAGCGCCGAGAACGACGAGGTGGAGGAAGTTTGGCACGACCGCCCCATCAATCATCCCCGCATGGAAGGAAGCACCGAGTACACCGTGCCCATCCCCGAGCCGCGCGAGCGCTACGTCAAGCAGGCTGACGGCCGCTACGAGCGAAAGACCTCCTGGCGGATCGGTGGTTACTATCATCACCACCGGC
>CAZWUN010000376.1:0-5103 GCA_964637145.1 uncultured Burkholderiales bacterium | reverse complement strand
GGTCGCCGCCATCGACATCGGCTCGAACGCCGTGCGCCTTATCGTAGCGGCCATTCAGGATGGCACGCGCACGGTCATCAAGACCGAGCGCGAGCCGGTGCGCCTGGGAGCCGACGTCTTCACCCACGGCACGCTCGGCCCCGAGGCCTTCGACCGGCTGATCAGAGCCCTGAACGGGTTCAAGCAGACCATGCAGAGGCTGGGGGTGCAGCGCTATCGCGCCGTGGGCACCAGCGCCCTGCGCGAGGCCCGCAATCGAGCCGACATCGTCGAGGTGCTGGCCCAGAAGACCGGCATCGAGGTCGAGGCCATCGACGGCGAGGAGGAGGCCCGCTTGATCTTCCTGGCCGTCGCCAACGCGGTGGAGTTGGGCGATCGCAGCACGGCCCTGATCGACATCGGGGGCGGCAGCACCGAGGTGGCCGTGGCCCGGGGGGCCGAGGTGCTCAGCCTGAACTCGTTCAAGCTGGGCACGGTGAGGGCTCTGGGGCGCCTCAAGCTGGGGGATGGCAACTTCGTGCGCCGCCTGCGCGAACTGGTGCTGGCTCAGAGGAGCGCCCTTCCGTCCGATCCGGTGGAGCTGTGCATCGGCACGGGGGGCAACGTGGAGGCCTATTCCGACCTGCGTCGCCGCCTGCTGGGGCGAGAAGGCGGCCACCTGGTCGCGCGCAGCGAGCTTTCGGAAATGCTGGGGCAGCTCCAACAGATGACCTACGAGCAGCGCATCGAGGAGCTGGGCCTGCGGCCCGACCGGGCCGACGTGATCATTCCCGCCGGGGTGCTGCTGGAAACCCTGATGGAGCTGTTGGGCGCGCAGGAGCTCGTCATTCCCCGGGTCGGCCTGAAGGACGGGCTTCTGGAGGATCTGCTCACGCCCAACCCGCGCCGTCGCGAGGAGCAGGCCCTGCGCAGCGCCTACCAGCTGGGTCGGCACTGCACCTTCGACCAGGTGCATGCCGAGAAGGTCATGGAGCTTGCCCTGGGCCTGTTCGACGAGACCCGCCGGTTGCACGGGCTGGATGACAAGGCCCGCTTCTATCTCCAGGTGGCGGCCCTCTTGCACGACGTGGGCAAGTTCATCAATCCTTCCGGTCACCACAAGCACAGTCACTACCTGATCCGCAACAGCCGCATGCTGGGATTGACCCCGGCCCAGCGCAACCTGATCGCCTGCGTGGCCCGCTACCATCGCAAGGCGGCTCCCTCCAGCAGCCATTTGCCGTTTCGGGACCTGTCCCCGCGCGAGAAACCTCTGGTGCAGAAGCTCTCGGCCCTGCTGCGCCTGGCCGAGGCCCTGGATGCCGAGCACCGGGGCCAGATTCGCTCGGTCAAGGCGCGCAAGTCGAAAGGGGCGCTGGTGCTCAAGCTGGAGGGTCCGGGCGATCTGCTGCTCGAGCGCTGGGCCGTGCAGCCCTGCCTGGCGGTCTTGCATGAGGCCCTGGGAACGCCGGTGCAGATGGTGTTCTTAGCCTCATGAAGCTCTATCTCGTGCGCCACGCGCAGGCCGAGGACGGCTCGCCCGACTTCGACCGCAGCCTGACCCGGGCGGGCCGCGAGCGCAGCCTGTTGCTCTCTGCCTGGCTCAATCCCTGGCTGACGGGCGGGCGGCTCTTGAGCAGCCCGGCGGCGCGCGCGCTGGAGATGGCCGAGATCCTCTACCGCGAGATCCAGTTCGAAGGCAAGCTCAAGCAAGATCGCCTGCTCTACGACGGCAGCCTGGAGGCCATCACCTCCATGCTCTTGCGCCGCGAGGACCAGGTTCTGGCCGTGGTGGGCCACGAGCCCACCTTCAGCCAGCTGGCCGGGCGCATGTTGGGGGGCCACCCGGCCCTGGAGCTGAAGAAGGGCGGCGTGATCCGGCTCGACCTCGAGCCGGGCCGGCCGGCCACCCTGCGCTGGCTGCTCGACCCCCGTTTGCTCGAGCGCGGCCCGGGTTAGCTGTGGTCACCCAACTGCGCGCCTCTAGCGCACGAGGCGAATGTCCAGGTCCAGGCGTAGCTGTGCCCAGATCTGGTCCGCGGTCAAAACCGGCAATCGAAGTCGCCTGGCGAGAGCCAGGCAGGCCCTGTCGCCCAGGGAGAGGCCCAGTGGCCGTGTGATGGGGCGCAGTCGCGCGGCCTCCAACGAGTCCTCAGGAAGAAACGGCTCCAGGGCGATGAGTTGGCCGATGATCCCTCGTGCCCTGAGATCCGAGTCGATGTCATGGGCGGAGTGGCCGTTGGCCTGGAAGAATGTCAGAGCCTCGGCCCAGTTTACCGTGCTGAGCGCGCCCCCCGTGCGCAGGCTGTCCCTGACCACTTGCGCTCCTGGCTCGAGGCGCAGGAACGCTAACAAGGCCGAGGCATCCAGAACGGTCACTCATCGCCCCAATCTTGCTTTCGGTCCCGCAGGAAATCGTCCACAGTCCCCTGCCCGTGGCGATAGAGGCCCATTGCCTCGTCCAGGACGGATTGCGCTCGGACAAGTCGCACCGATCCGTCCGGTTCTGGCACGAGCAAGACCAGGTCCCCCGCTTGAACCCCCATCTGCTTGCGCAGCTCCGCTGGCAGAACCAGCCTCCCGCGATCACCGATCTGGACGACGTGTGCCACGTCGAGCATTATACCACATTTGGAAAAGTCCCACAAAGTGGAGCGCAGTTCTCGCAAGCTGACCCGAAAGCAACACTCCGGCAACAACTTTTCACAAAAGGTTCACTGCGGTTCATATCGCGATCCGAACATTTCCGGTCGCCGGCGGGTATCCTGGGACAAGCATCGCGTCCCGCTGGAGGTTGAATGAGCGCTTCCGGAGTCGGTACTCTGACGGCGGCCCCGCCCCCCCCGAACACTCCCCCGAAACCGTCCACCCGGAGCGGCAATGCGCCCGCGGGCACGGGGGATGGCGTGGCCCTGCAGGAGCGTCCCGCCGGCCCGCCCCGTCCCGGGCAGGTGCACAACCTGATGCAGACCCACGCCGAGCGCGATCAGCTGATCAACGGCATGCTCGACACTTCCGGCCCGGGCAAGCCGAGCCAGGCCGAGGCGGGCTCGCTACGCAGCTCGCTGGGAGCGGTGGATACCAACGTGCTGCGCTTCGCCAGCGACTCGGGGCTCAAGATCGGCGTGCTCAACCCGGGCGACGAGATGTTCCAGGCCGGCGTGTTGCGCCGCCAGGACCCGAAGGCCATCGCAGCTCGGGGCCCCGAGATGCAGGCCTTTGCCCAGAAGCTCGACGGTCAGCTCGACCAGAAATATGGCAATCGCCTCGAGGCTCTGAAGAAGGAGGTGGCAGCGCTGCCCGCACCGCCGATGATGGGTTTCGGGCTCTCGCCGGCGCAGCCAGACCAGCACGCCGAGAAGCGCGGCCAGCTCTGGAAGGAGATCCAGGAGGTCGAAGGTCAGCGGGGCAAAGAGCTGGGCGAAGCGGCCGAGAAATCCGGTTTGCCGGTGAAGCCTTTCGTCATCCCCACCGACTCCAAGCAGCTGTTCGGTAGCCCGGACTCCCAGCAGGCGGCCCTGATGATGGCCACGATGCCGATGTCTACTTCGGGAATGGCCGCGTTCCATGGAGCCAAGACTCCCGAACAGGTGAAGGAGTTCCACGGGCTGCTCGAGTCGATCAACGGCCCTCGGCTCCAGGCGGCGCGCGAGGACGCGCTGGGCGGCATTCGCCAGGCGGCCGCGGGGGCCAAGACTCCCGAGGAGAAGGCCCACTTCGAGCAGATGCTCAAGGGCGCCCAGGCCAACCCCGGGTCGATCCCGCTCGACTATCGAAAGCACAACCTGCTCGTGCCCGACATGCACTATGTTACCGATGACAAAGGCAAGACCACGACGGTCGACCTGCACGACAAGATGACGCTGATGGACTGGGCTGGCCAGGGCACCCGCACCCTGAAGGCCTTCGACAAGGACAACCTGGACGGCTCGGCCATCGACGGGCAGTACTTCAGCCGTGGCGGCATGAACAAGATGGTGGTGCGCGACAGGGCCCTCGGGAGCGCCCCGGTGCACGAGCTCGGCCACGCCATCGACTTCCAGATGGAGAAGAAGGACCCCCAGTTCTACCAGGGCTGGAAGGCGCGCCTGGAGGCGGCTCACGCCAAGACCGAAGGGCTGCAGGGCAAAACCGTCAGCGAGTATGCAAAGACCAATCCGCGCGAGTACATCGCTGAAGGATTCGCGCACTACTATGAGGACCCCAAGGCCCTCAAGGCGGCCGACCCCGCCCTCTTCGCCCTGACCGAGGAGCTGATCGCCCGGGCCAACACCCTGGGAGCAAAGCGCTGATGCCCCACGTCATCTTGCACCAGCTACTGGAAACGGCAGACTCGCTCGAGCTCGGCGAGCCCATCGGCGAAGTTTATGTGGGCCAGGACGGGCTGGAGGTGGCGGTCGAGGACGACAGCCTGCGCGACCGCCTGGAAAGCCTGCTGGCCGAGCCTTTGACCACCAGCGCCGCCGCCCCGGGCACGCTGGGCACCATGCGGGTGGTGCTCGCGCCCCAGGACGCCGGCTACCTGCAGGCTCTGGAAGAGCGGCTGCGCAAGCCCGATTTCCGGCTGGCCGTGGAGGTTCTCTCCGAGGAGTGACCCCGAGGGATTACTTCTCCAACCGGGCCAGGCGGTACTTGGCCAGGTTCTGCGAGAAGAGCAGGTTCAACTCGTTGTTCTCCACCATCGTCAGATACTCGGTGGCCCTGGTGGCGTCGCCTTTGAGCGTGTAGTACTGGGCGGCGTAGAAGTTGGCCTGATCCACCGCCATGGCGCGGTAGACCTCGTTTTCGCTACTCTTCTTGGCCTCGGCGATGCATTCGTCGGGGCTGATCTTGCCGAGCAGCAGGCGCAGGGCCGGATAGGGCCAGGAGTTGGTCTGGGGAGCGGTAGCTGCAAACTTCTCCAGGTCGGCCTTGCTGGTGTTGCCGCCCCGAGCCTGGGCCACGTAGTGCAGCATCTGGTAGGTGGGATTGTCGGGCTGCAGCTTCACCGCGAAGGCGAAATCGCGGGTGGCGCCCGAGTAGTTCTGCTGGCGCATGTAGGCTCCACCCCGGATGGCGAACGCGTCGCCGTTCTTGGGGTTGAACTCGATGGCCCGGCTGGCGTCCGAGATGGCCGGCTGGATC
>CAZWUN010000375.1:0-5107 GCA_964637145.1 uncultured Burkholderiales bacterium | reverse complement strand
GGTCACAACCGAGCCGGTCGTCTCCTTCACCATGGTCCACCCGTCCCACTCGAACTTGGGATGGGTGAGCGTCGCGCCCGGTACAGGGGTTTTTGGCCAAGCCGTCACAGCGAAAGTATTCCCCGCAAAGGGTCAATGTCCCCTGAATCGGGGGGGTGGAGAACGGACGGAAGGCTTAGGAAGCCTGGGGCTTGCGGCGCGTGCGCTGGATGATCTCGAGGGGCTCGCTCACCAGCTCGAGGCCCTGCTCATCGCGGAACTTCTGCACGTCCTCGTCAAAGCGCTGCTTCCAGGCCTCGGGACCGAGGCGCTCGTACAGCTCGCCCTGGATGCCCCGGATCACCCGCAGCTCGAAGAGCATCTCGTCGTCAGGATAGTCTTCGCGTGCCTCACGGATGATGTCATCGGTCCCCTCGGTCGGAAGACCGGCTTCAGCGATGGCTCTGTCGATGTCATACATTCTCACGATAGGTCTCCAAGAAGGTCCGTCGGGGTGACGATCCGGATAAGTCGATTATACCCCATCTCCAGATTGGCTGCCTGCACGCGCGTTCGCGTCCACTCGCGCGCGATGTGCCGGAAGTTCCAGCTCACCAGGTAATCCATTCCAGCCGTGGTGGCGATGGCGACGTGGTTGGCGTCCAAACGGCGGCGCCGGGTAAAGGCTTCATTGTCGATGTAGCGCTGCGCAAGAGCCCGAGCCTCGTCGGTCAGTCCCAAGGTGGAAATACCCTCGGTCAAGCCAGTCACCTGCCCGCGGCGTGGCTCGGGGCTTTGCCCTATTTCCTGGACCACCTGGTCGGAGACAAAGACTTCATAGCGATGCAAGATCGTCCAGAACTGCTGCGTTGCTCGCTGGCGCAAGGGTGGACGATCGTCGAAGTAGGCGTTCAGGGTGGACGTTTCCAGGTAAAGTCTCTGCTTCATCGGGCCTCCGACAGACGGTTAGGAGAAGGAAGTCGAGGCTCCTGCAGCGCCCGCGCGTGCGCGAGAAACGAGCGCCGCAGCGTCCTAGCGCAGACCCCCAGATCGTTACAGACTCTCTCGAATGCCTGATAGGTCATCCGCCGCCCGGCTCGCGAGACGAACAGCGCACCGCTCTCCAGGGTCAGCTGCGGCCGCGCCTGGTCGAGGTAGAGCTCGAGCCGCCGGGCCAGCTCGCCCTCGAGCTCCAGGCGCCGGTAGCCGTCTGGCCCGGGCACGTTCAGAGCCGCCGGCAGCTCGAGGTGGTCCAGGCACAGCATGGCCGCCTGGCGCGTGCTCACCGGCAAGTAGTAGAAGAGCGCCAGAAGCGCACGGTTGCGAAGGCCGGTTGAGGTCGACCGGCTGGGCGCGTCCAGGATCTGACGCACCTGGTCGCGAGTCAGGACCGGCTGCCGAGGCTGGAACGGCCTGCCCAGCACCATCTTCAGGGTCGGGTCGTGCATCAGCCAGCCCTGCTCCACCGCCCAGCGCAGGCACGCGCGCACCATCCGGAGCGCCTGGTCGATCGTGTTGGGCGACATGAATCCGCCCGCTTTGCGCGGGCTCCACTGCAGCTGGTTCTGGAAGCTCTCCAGGTGCTCGGGCGTCAGCCAGAGTGGAGACTCCACCTGGTGCTCGCGGCAGTAGCGCGCGAAGAACGAAAGCCAGCGCGTCGAGAGCTCCAGCGTCGCGGCCGAGATCCCCTGGCGCTGACGCTCGGTCAGGTAGGCGTTGATCAGCTTGTCGAAGGTCAACGGCGCCGCCTCCGCCGCGCCCGGGGATGGGTGCGCCGATACTCGGCGATGAGCTCGTCCTCCAGGACGTGCGTGTACACCGCCGTCGAGACCAGGCAGCGATGGCCCAGCAGCGCCTGCACCTCGCGCAGGCTGGCTCCGCCCTCGAGCAGATGGGTGGCGAACGCGTGCCGGAACTGGTGCGGCCCGAAGGGCTTCAGGCCCACCTGGCGGGCGTGCTGGGCGATGATCACCCCATACCACGAAGAGCCGAGCCGGCGGCCCCGCTGGCCCAGGAACAGGGCCGGCTCGCTCGGCTGCGTGGCGAACCGCGGACGGCCCTCCTCGAGCCAGCGAAAGAGCACCGCGGCCAGGTGGTCCTCGATGGGCTGCACCCGGGCCTCCCCGGCCTTGCCGGCCCGCACCACCAGCACCTGGCGCGCAAAATCGAGGTCGGAAAGGTCCAGAGCCGTGCACTCGGCCAGCCGCAGGCCCGTGCCGTAGAGCGTCTCGAGCACGGCCAGGTCGCGCAGGCCGAGCGGCGTCTCGGGGTCGGGCGAGGCCAACAGGCGCTCGACGTCCCCCACGGTCAGGCAGGCGCGCGGCGCCGGCGGCAGAGTCCTCAGCACCAGGTCGCGGGTCGGGTCGTGGAAGAGATGGCCCTGGCGCACCGCCCAGCGCACCAGGAGACGCACGGCCTCCAGCTGGAGCTTCCGGGCCTTCGGGCTGGCGCCCCGGCGCTCCAGGCACCGGACAAACTCGGCCAGGTGCTCCTCTCGCCAGAAGACCGGAGCCAGCTTGCGCTCGCTGGCGAAGGCCAGGAACTCGCGCAGATTGTAGCGGCGCGTCGCCAGCGTGCGCGCCGCCCGGCCCCGGGTCCGAAGCCAGCCTTCGAAACCCAGCACCAGCTCGTCGGCCGTCATCAGGCGCGCTCGCGAGGATGGCAGCGCCGCAGGACCTTGCGCAGGTCGCTCAGCTCCACCCGGGTATAGCGCTGGGTGGTCTCGGCTGAGGAGTGCCCTAGCAAGACCTGCAGTTGCCGCAGTCCAGCGCCTCTGCGCAGCATGTGGGTGGCGCAGCTGTGGCGCAATGTGTGGGCTGTCACATGCTTGTCGAGACCGGCGCGGCGGGCCCAGCGGGTCACCATCTGGGCCAGCTCGGTGCGGTAGAAGACTCGCCCGCGCATCGACAGGAACACGCGCGGCTCGTCCGGGTCGCGCAGCAGCCTGGGCCGGGCCCGGGCCAGGTACTCCTCCAGCCAGACCTCGGCCTCCTCGCCCAGCGGCACCATGCGCGCCCTGGCGCCCTTGCCGCAGGCCACCCGGAGCACGTGGCGAGCAAAGTCGAGGTGCTCGAGGTGCAGCTCGCCCAGCTCGGCGTTGCGCAGGCCCGTCCCATACAGCACTTCCAGGATGGCCCGATCGCGCAGTCCCAGCGGCGTGGACGTGTCGGGCGCCTCCAAGAGGCGCAGGGTCTCGTTCTCGGTCAGGATGACGCGGGGCAGCGTCCGGGGCGCGGCCGGCAGGTCGACGGCCTGGCCGACGTCGAGCAGGTGGAAGCGCTCGGCGGCCAGGAAGCGCGCGAACCGCTTCAGGGCCTGGAGCCGCACCTTCTGGGCCGCCAGCGACAGACACTTGCCTCGGAACTTCTCATAATAGAGCCGGGTGCGATATTCCTCGAGATGCTCGCGGCCCAGCCGGGCCAGATTCTCCACCCCATACTCGTCGAGGAAGCGGAAGAACGGCTTCAACTCGCCGGCATAGGTGGCCACCGTCCGGGGCGAGAGCCCGCGCAGCTTCATGTGCTCGGTGTAGCGGTCTTTCCAGAGCAAGAGCTCGTCGATCAGCATGAGGCCTCCTCTCGAAGACAAAAGGAGATCCACACAAGGAAGAGCTTTCTTCCTTGAGATGAGATCGTTATGTCTTCTTGTTTTCGCATCGTTTTTTGAAGCGAGAGAGCCGTCCGTGACCCTCTCTCCTAACCGAACCAAACCGTCGTGGCCGCGCGCACAACACAAGCTCCTGGGTTTCCGGCGCAAGCGCGCAAGGTCGCCAGACCCGAGAGCGGGCGCCGTCCGCGTCGCTCGCCCCCGGTCCGCAAGGTCGTGCAAGGTCGCGCAAGGTGGCCCTGGCCGGGGGGCTCGGGCCCGCAAGGTCGCGCAAGCTCTCGCAAGGTCATCGGGGGCGCATCCGGGCCGCCAGCTCCTCGGGCGTGGTCAGGCAGCCCACCGCGGACAAACCCTCTTCCTCGAAGACCAGCAGCCGGTAGTGCATCGTCTTGCCGTTGCAGCCCGAGACAACCTGGGCATACTCGAGCTCCACCAGCTCGGTGAGCGCCGTGCGCACCGCGTGGTCCATCACGCCCGAGCGAAGGCGCAGATCGCGGCGCGTGAAGACCGCATCCTGCGGGCTTTCCCGGCAGCGCTCCCGGGCCAGCTCGCGGGCCTGGGCCCAGAGGTCCCGGGCGGTCTGGCTCAGCTCGTGGAAGGTCTGCTCCAGCACCCGGCGCGTCAGCCCGTAGGCCAGGCGGTAGTCGTCCAGGTCGGCCAGCACGTAGCTCGTCCCCTCCTCGGTCGTGCCGCCCTTACGCTGGTGCTGGTGCAGCAGCGCGGAAGCCTCGATGAGCGCTAAGAAACGCTCGTGGTCGCGTCGGGTGCGGAGCCACCGGGTCGGGAACGTGACGTGCTCGACGTAAGGGATGAAGACCGGTTTTTTCTCTATGAGACGTTGGGCGTTGTGGTGGCGGCGGACGATGGCTTTGCGCAGCTCCTCGGGGTCGTGGGCGCCCGGCACGCGCGCGCGGCGCTGGGCCTCCTGGATGCGCCGGGTCTGGGCCTCGGACTCGTCGAGGAAGATCTCGTAGCAGCGCGTGGTGTTCTCGGGGTTGAGGTCGCTCTGCGTGGTCGTCTCGAGGAAGGCGATGGGGCCGTGGACCTCGCGAAAGTCGGCCGCCATCTGGCCCGTGGCCGGGTCTTTCACGGCGACCAGCTGGGAGATGCGCTGGCGCGATTGGAGCGTGCGGATCTGGTAGTCCGCGCCTTCGCCGCCCATCCGCTCCTCGAGGATGATGAGCTTGTGCTGCAGGTCGGTCGGGCCCCAGGAGAGCGCCATCGGGCTGATGCGCGAGTAGAAGCGCACGTCCTCGGCCGGCGTCAGCTGTTCTAAAAGTTCGGCCAGGCTGGATTTGCCGGAGCCGCTCTGCGAGCGGATGATGCCCGAGAGCGGCTTTCGGAGCTTGCGCGAGACGCCTATCAGGTAGACCAGAAGCTTGCCGGTCTCCTCGCCCACATAGCCCAGGCCTTCCATGTCGGCCAGAACGCCCTCCATCAAGTCCACTCGCTTGAGGAAGGCCAGGGCCTCTTTGCGTTCGTCCGGAGTCAGCTCGGGCGCCTCTTCAGCGAGCTTGGAGGC
>CAZWUN010000374.1:0-5125 GCA_964637145.1 uncultured Burkholderiales bacterium | reverse complement strand
CCACGCCCGGCGGTGGGGAGCCCGCCCTGCCCGTGCCCCACAGCCCGCGGTGGGGCAAGTCCGCCGTCCTTCATGGTTTCTTCAGTACGTGAGGCTAGGCTCAACAAAGCAAGGAGAGCAAAGCCATGAACGTAATGACCTTGAGCCACCATACCCTGCCGGCCCGAGCCAGCATGCAGCAGCCGGACAACCAGCCCCCGGCCGAGCACACGCCGAGCGAGCGCTATGAACCCGGGGTGCTGGACACGCTCAAGAACATCGTGGGCGTCACCGCCTTTGCGGCCGGTCCCTCCCTGGCCGCCGCCCAGTGGGGCCTGCCGGGCGCGGCTGTGGGCGTGGGAGCGGCCATGCTGGCCATGTATCTGATGGATCGCGACCGCGAGATCATGGTGCCCTTCGTGGGTCTCAGCTCGGCGGTCATGACCGTTCCGGCCCTGCTCTTCGGCTGGCCGGGAGCCCTCGTCTCGACGGCCCTGGCGGCCGGCTACGGCTACCACACCCGTTAGACCCGGGCGTCGCCCTCGATCCACACCTCGCCCTCGGGCCCGACTTCCTTCTTCCAGAGCGGGACAGTGCTCTTCAGCGTGTCGATCAGCCAGCGCCCGGCCTCGAAGGCCTCCTTGCGGTGCCCGGCCGAAACGGCCACGCAGACGCTGATCTCGCCCGGACCGAGGGAGCCGTGCCGGTGCCACAGGGCCAGCGAGCCCAGCGGCCAGCGCACTCGGGCCTCGGCCGCCAGGCGAGCCATCTCCTTGAGAGCCACCGGGGGGTAGGCCTGGTAGTCGAGCCGCTCCACGGGCTGGCCGCCGGTCTGGTTGCGCACCGTGCCCAGGAACAGCACCACCGCCCCGCAGTCATCGCGGCGCACGAAGGCCAGGCACTCGTCCACCGAGATTGGCTCTTCTCCCAGGCGCACCATGTCTTCCGAGCCTCCACTGACGGGGGGAAGCAGGGCCACCTCCTGACCGGGCTGCACGACATGGCCCCAGGGTACCAGCTCCTCGCCGGCGGCCACGCGCAGCACCGGCCGATAGGGTGCCAGGCCGGGCCAGCGCTCACAGAGCGAAGCAAACAGCTCCTCCGCGCTGCTGCCTTCGGAGACCTCCAACTCCAGCATTTCTGAGCCGACCACGTTTCTCAGCGAGGCGAAGAAGAGGACTCGAACGGTCACAGGAACGCTGGCTCGCGGTACTCTCCATAAACGGCCCGCATGACTTCGACCATCTCGCCCAGAGTGGCATAGGTCTTGACCGCCTCGAGCAGGGCGGGCATCACGTTCTGGCCTTTGGCGGCTGCGTTCTTGAGCGTCTCCAGCGCGGCCTCTACCTGCTCGTGGTTGCGCTTCTCGCGCACCTTCTCGAGGTTGGCCACCTGGAGCTGCTCCGCCTCGCGGCCGATCTTGAGGATCGGGATCTCGCCGGGGGCACAGTCCTGGGTGAACTCGTTTACGCCCACGATGATTTCGTCCTTGCTCTCTACCGCCTGCTGGAAATCATAGGCGCTGCGGGCGATCTCGCGCTGGAAGAAGCCCGTGTTGATGCCCGCCAGCACCCCGCCCTCTTGCTCGATGCGGTCGAAGTAAGCAAAGCACTCCTTGACCATCCAGTCGGTCAAAGACTCCACGAAGTAGGAGCCGGCCAGGGGATCGACCACGTCCGCCACCCCGGTTTCATAGGCCAGGATCTGCTGGGTGCGCAGGGCGATCTGGGCCGACTTCTCGGTGGGCAGGGCCAGGGTCTCGTCCATGGCGTTGGTGTGCAGCGATTGGGTGCCTCCTAGCACGGCCGCCATGGCCTGGTAGGCCGTGCGCACGATGTTGTTGTCGGGCTGCTGGGCGGTCAGGGAGACGCCCGCCGTCTGGGTGTGGAAGCGCAGCTTCCAAGAGCGCGGATCCTGAGCCTTGAAGCGGTCGCGCATCACCCGGGCCCAGATCTTCCGGGCCGCCCGGAACTTGGCGATCTCCTCGAAGAAGTTGTTGTGGCAGTCCCAGAAGAAGCTCAGGCGGGGAGCGAACTCGTCCACCTTGAGCCCACGGTCGATGCAGGCCTGCACGTAGGTGATGCCATCGGCCAGCGTGAACACCAGCTCTTGCAGCGCCGTGGCCCCGGCCTCGCGGATGTGGTAGCCCGAGATGGAGATCGTGTTCCACTGGGGCACGTTGCGGGTGCAGTACTCGACCGTGTCCACCACCACCTTGAGGCTGGGCTCGGGGGGGAAGATCCACTCCTTCTGGGCGATGTACTCCTTCAGGATGTCGTTTTGCAGCGTGCCGCGCACCTTGTCGAAGCTCACACCCTGCTTCTCGGCCACGGCCAGGTACATTGCCAGCAGGATGGCGGCCGGACCGTTGATGGTCATCGAGGTGCTGACCTTGTCCAGGGGGATGCCCTGAAACAGGATCTCCATGTCGGCCAGGGTGTCGACCGCCACGCCGCATTTGCCCACCTCGCCCAGCGAGCGGGGATGGTCGGAGTCGGAGCCCATCAGGGTGGGCATGTCGAAGGCCACCGAGAGGCCGTCCTGCCCGCTCTGGAGCAGCTTGTGGTAGCGGGCGTTGGTGTCCTTGGGGGTGGCAAAGCCCGAGAACAATCGCATGGTCCACATGCGGGTGCGGTGCATCGTGGGGTGGACCCCGCGCAGGTAGGGATACTCGCCCGGGAAGCCGATGTCGGCCACGGGATCGAGGTGCGCGATGTGCTCAGGGGTGTAGAGCGGCTCGAGGGGAGCTCCCGACCAGTTCTTGAAGCTGGCTTTGCGAAGGGGGTGCTTGCCCGCGTGGCGGGCCTCCCACTGGGCTCGGGCCTGGCGAACTGCTTCCAATTTCGGGTCTGAAGACTGCATGGGTGACGCTCCTCCTGAATCGATGCCCGCTTATTGTACAATCAAGCCTCGAAATCTTGCAACGTCGGTCTACCAGAGGACCTGCAGATAGCGAGCCACCATGGAGTCGCCCGAAACCATCGTCAGGCCTTCGACCAGTGCCTGGCAGATTAGCATCCGGTCGAACGGATCGCCGTGATGGGGAGGCAGCCTGTTCAATGCCAGGGTATGAGAGAGCTTGAGATTGAGCACGCCAAGCTGGTGCTTGCGAATCATCCGGGGAATCAGCCGGCCCGGCTCCTGGCCCAATTGCAGGCGGCCGAGGGCATACTTGGTGGAAATTTCCCAACTGGACACGACGCTGAGCAGCACCTCGTGAGCCTGGTCACTGATGGCCTCGAGCGCCGGCGCCGATAGGCGGGGGTCTCGGGAGATCCACCACAAGAAGACGTGGGTATCCAGCAGAAGCTTCATTCAAAGGCAAAGCCAGGGGGAAGCGGGGCGTCAAAGTCCTCGCCCATGACCACCAGCCCCTCCGCGCCCCCCGGCTGCCGTCGCTGGCGGACAGGCTTCATCGGAACAAGCCGAGCCACGTGCGTTCCGGCTCGAGCGATGATCACTTCCTCGCCCTGTTCGACTTCTTCGAGCAGCCGGGACAGATTGGTCTTGGCCTCATGAACATTGACGACGTGAGCCATATTGCTCTGACATTATGAGCTAAGATCTTGGCTAAGTCAACGGCAGCCCGGCGGCGCAGGCGGCTCCCATCAGATTGGCCTCATTGGCGCGCAGGATGGCGAACTTGCGCTCGCCGAGCAGGGCCTGCAGGGTCTCGCCGACCCGGCCGGGATACTGGGGGTCTTTCCAGAAGGTGCTTCCCTCGGCCAGGATGCCCACCGACCCCCGACCCGGGAAGTGATCGATCAGGCCGGCCAGGCAGGCCGCCGTCAGGTCGGCCGAGCGAGACAGCAGGCGTGCCGCTGCTTTACCTTCGGTCGATTCGGGTCGATTGGTGCGAAAGTCGA
This sequence comes from uncultured Burkholderiales bacterium, assembly GCA_964637145.1. GTDB lineage: Bacteria > Vulcanimicrobiota > Xenobia > Xenobiales > QWHO01 > QWHO01. The sequence goes on along the minus strand of CAZWUN010000374.1, from coordinate 1,280 downwards.
CCAGGGGCCCGGTGCCGGCCGTCGGATCAAAGCCTGTCAGTCCGGGGACGCACTGCTCGAAGACAAACGGCAGGTAGTAGCCCGAAACCGCTTTCTCCAGCCGTTGGAGGCCGGGATTGTCCGACTTTCGGTCCACCGCTTCGTCGGCCGCGGTCAGGTGGGGCGGGTGGAAGTTGCCCGACTCCAGGTTCACCGCCATCTTGCCGGTCAGCGCTCCACGGTACTTGGGGATAGCCTCCAGCGGCAGGAAGCCGGCCGAGTTCGTGCCGGTGCCCACGATCAGGCCGACGAAATCGTCGTATTCGGGGTGAGTCAGGGCACCGGCCAGGAGCGAGGCCACCGTGTCGTTAAGAACGCGGACCTCGCCCGGTTCCATGCCCGCCCGCCGCATGGCCCGTCCCAGCGCTGCCCCCACGGGCTCGCCCTCGACCCCGGTCACGTGCACTCCCTTGGTCCAGCGGATCAAGGTTGCATCGCGATTGGGCATGACCTGCGCCGGGTAGGAGAAGCAGTAGCCGACGTTGCAGCCGGGAGGAGGGTTCAGGCGAGCCACCAGGGCTGCCTGGGAATCGAAGAACTCATCCGCCGCGACGGGCTGGTCGCGTCCGTCGCGGATGTGCTCCTCGAAGGGCCCGGCCTCCACCTGGCGGCTGTCCAGGTGGACAAGGGCCGCTCGCTGGTTGGTGCCGCCGCAGTCGACCACCACCACCCTGCCGGTGGGCCTGTCCTGAGGGGGCGGCAGGTAGGTCAGCAGGGCCCGGATCTCCTCTCCATCCACCGCCAGACCCTGACCGATCCGTTCTCGCAGAGCTATGCGCACGTCTTCGAGCTGGCGGCGGTTGAGCAAGAGTTCATCGAGATCCATACCGGCCTCGTTCTCACGGAAGGCGTCCGGTTCCTGGCGTTCGAAACAGCGGGCAGTGCTCAGGCTCCTGATGCTCCTCTTGATGCTCGTGCCGGCCGCCGCCCGCGAGGCGCGCGAGCTGCCCGTGCTGTGCTATCACCAGCTCTCGCCTCAGGGCGACGACGCCATGACACTCCGGCCCGAGCTCTTTGCCGCCCACATGGACTACCTCAAGCGCCACGGTTACCAACCGGTGCGCCTGGAGGACGCTCGCCTGTTTCTGTGGGGCAAGAAGAAGCTCAAGGGCAAGCCCGTGCTGATCACCTTTGACGACGGCTATGAGGGCGTTTATCGCTATGCGCTGCCGGTCCTGAAGAAGCACAAGTATCCGGCCGTGCTGTTCCTGGTGGTGGGCAAGATCGGCTCGCCTCGCCCC
>CAZWUN010000373.1:0-5154 GCA_964637145.1 uncultured Burkholderiales bacterium | reverse complement strand
GACGGCACCGGCTGATCCAGCGCCACGCGCACCTTCAGCCGCACGCGGGCGCGCCGGTGCGGCGAGACCAGGTGGTACACGACGTCGAAGCGGGGCTCGCGGCGCGGGTAGAAGTCCACCGCCGTCACGTCCGAGAACGCATGGAACTCCAGGCCCGGCGTCTCCCTGAGTGCGCGGGCCGTGGCCAGCAGGTGCTCCACCGGCACGAGGATCACGGGCGTCACGTCCGAATCGGCGGACTCCAGCGCCTCGTACGCCGCGCCCGGCACGGCCGCGGCCAGGGCCGCGATGAGTTCGGCCGCGCTCATGCGATGCGCACCTTCGGCGTCTGATCCATCTTCGAGGCGGAGATCTTCTTCTGGAGCTGCACGATGGCGTAGATGATCGACTCGGGGCGCGGCGGGCAACCCGGGATGAACACGTCGATCGGCACCACCTGGTCGGAGCCCTGGACGATGGCGTAGTTGTTGAACACGCCGCCGCACGAGGCGCAGGCGCCCATGGAGATGACCCACTTGGGGTCGGGCATCTGCTCGTAGATCTGGCGCAGCACCGGGGCCATCTTGATGGAGACCCGCCCGGCCACGATCATCAGGTCGCTCTGGCGAGGGCTGGCCCGGAAGACCTCCGAGCCAAAGCGGGACAGGTCGAAGCGAGAGCCGCTGGTGGCCATCATCTCGATGGCGCAGCAGGCCAGGCCGAAGGTGGCCGGCCAGATGGAGTGCTTGCGGGCCAGGTTGGCGATGGAGGCCAGGGTGGTGGTGATGAAGCCCCCGGCGTTGGTCTGCTGCCAGGGGAACACCGAGTCGCTGGTGTAGAGGACCCGTTCTTCGGGCTTCAGAACGTCCATTTGAAGGCTCCCTTGCGCCAGACGTAGGCATAGCCGAGCAACAGCACGGCGCAGAAGATCATGATGTCGATCAGGGCCGGAATGCCCGCCTCGCGCAGCACCATGGCCAGCGGATAGAGGGCCGCCGCCTCCACGTCAAAGATGAGAAACAGCATCGCGATCTGCAAGAACTTGACGGGGAAGCGCTCGGGCATCGGGGCCAGCTCGGTCAGGCCGCACTCGTAGGGCGCCAGCTTGGCGGCCGTGGGGCGCTTGGGCCCGAAGAACAGCGTCAGGGCAGACAGCACCGTGGCGATCACCACGGCGACGCCGATCATGACGAATATGGAGTAGAAAGGCTGCACGTTTTCCTAGACTTTACGGGCCAAAATCGACTTTGTGAATTTTAGCACAAAGTCTAAGATACGCTGCCTGAGCCGGGAATCCTACTTCCTCTGTCGACCGCTCCCGTCGCCACTGAGAATTTTGTCCAGCTCGCTGGCGCTCCTCAGCGTGGGGATCATGCTGACCAGCTTTTTGGCCCCGACTTTGTCTTCCAGGGCCAGCATCGTCTTGATGCCCACGCCGTAGACGGGATCGGAGTGGTTGCGAACGTCCTCGGCGTGCTGGTAAGCCCCGATGGCGTCGTAGTATTTCATCTCGACCCAGCAAGCGAAGCCTTCGCGGAGCACCAGGTCCTGGTCGCGAGGGCAGTTGTCGAACTGCCAGGCGTGGGTGAACTCGTGGGCCGTCACCCCCGAGCAGACGTCGCGGTTCCAGCCTTTCATCACGTAGATCTGGTGCTTGCCACCTTCGAAGGTGTAGAGCCCGACCTCGGCACCCTTGTAGGGGCTGCCGGCGAACTTGGCGTCCATCACGCTCTCGTGCACCAGGTTCATCTGCACCGGGTAGTTGACCCGGAAGTTGTAATTCTTCTTGAGGTAGGCCATCACGTCGTCGAGAATCTTGCGAGCTTTGGCCGGGTCCTCGATCTTCTCATAGGGGTCAGGCTTGTCACCGAGCTTGGCCCAGGCGCTGCCCCACAAAATCAGGCACAAAAGCAGGATTAACGGGCGTTGGTTGCGCATAAGCTGCGGTTCGCCACGACATACCTGATCCCTTGGAGGTTCCCCAACGTGCGCACTTTGAGCTTGATCGCCCTGATGATCTGCCTGCTTGCCAGCCTGGCTGCCCGGGCCGCTGACGAAGACGAAGACTCTCCCAAAGCCAACTTTCTCAAGTTCAAACTGGCCGCCGTGAACGGCGACCGCTACCCCTACGGCTGGGTGCTGGTGGACGGCTACCAGTTCGGAATGGGCGCTCAGAAGCTGCGCCCTCAGGAGATCTACACCGTGTGGATGGTCAAGCCCAACGGCGAGAAGGTCGGCGTGGGCGAGGCTCCCCACTCGTTCGAGTCGCGCGAGTCGGGCGAGGGCAAGTACGTGATCCGGATGCCCGACAACCAGATATTCTCGGGCGAGTTCAGCAAGGTGGTCATCTACCACCATCCCGACCACAACCCGCTGACCATGGAGGGAATGCTGCCCATCCTGGAGGGGAGCATGAATCAGTAAGCTCAAGGCATAGCGAAGCCAGGTCGTCTTTCCGGCTTCGCGGGGGCCGAACACCGGGGTCACGGAAAAGCGAGCCACAGTCTCCATAAATGCTGCATATTTTGTCCTTTCAGGACAAAATATGCAGAAACCCGGCTCCGGGCGGCATACCTTGCGGAGGGAGATCTTAGCCTCCCTGACATGGAGGCACGTTCGAGCCCCCTTCAATCGAATTCCCCTGGCTTCTCGCGCTCGCAGGCGACTGAAGCCTGGCACTCCACGAAGGGGCGGCGAATGAGGGATTCATCTCTTTGCTCACACGCTATGAATCATCGATCCCTCCGTCCTGACCGAGCGGCAACATCCTGGTTACATTCCGGCCTGGACCGGACGGCCTCCGCGAGAGAGAATCGGACAAAGGTCAGAGCATGCCTTTTCAGGGTCTTTTCAGATCCCGGAGGTAGTCTGACAGCGGAGACAGATGATGGCCGATCCGATGCTGATACCGAGAATGAACCTGGGCACCCCCATCGGGTGGGTGGCCCCCATCGCGCCGCTTTCCAACCCGTTCAGCGGCCAGCTCGGTGGGCTCGACCAGGTCTCTCTTGGCAACGAAGTCTCCGACAGCGCCTTCTTCGCCCAGCTCAACCAGATGCGCGCTTCGGCGCTGGCCAGCCGGATGGCGGCCGTGACCGGGCAGCCGATGTCGATGGGCAGCCCCTACGAGAGCGGCTCGTCGCTCACCGATTTCGCGGCCCAGATGGCCGCCCTCAAGCAGATGGCCCTGGCCAACGCGGCCCAGAACGGTCGCAAGCAGGGCGAGCCCAAGAAGGACGGCCAGACCGGCCAGGCCGAGGGTGGCCGCTTCAGCATCACCGCCAAAGCCATCGAGCGCGACGGCCAGATGGTTCCGGTCAAGAGCATCTCCATCCACGAGGTTGGCAACTGGGGCGGCCGCAAGCCCAAGTCGCGCGACGTCGAGCAGTACTGGGATTCCTGGGACCGCTCCAACCTCGAGAAGACCAACAGCTTCGACAGCCCCACCAAGCCGGGCGCCTACTATCAGGTGACGGTGACCTGGGCCGACGGCAGCACCAAGACGGTCGACCGCCAGATGCCCGAGAGCGGCGACTACAACGAGACCATCTACTCCGGCTGGTAAAGAGTGGACCCGGGAAAAATCGCCTGATAGATTCGCTCTGTCAGCCGATGGAAGTCTGACCACGCACCGCGCACAGCCTTCACGTGAGCCCCGATTGCGCCATCGGCCGGCTTGAGGTCAAAAATCGGCTTTCGGGCCTCCTGACCCATTGGCATCAGACTGCGATAGTGCTTGAGGAGCGCGAGGCAGTCCGGGTCCACCGAAACATCGCGCGGCCAGTTGTCCGAGCTCCGGACCTCGCGGGCGAATGCTTCTGGAATCAGGGCGATCCATCGTCCATAGGCCTTTACAGGCCGGTCGAGTCGCTCGGAGTGTTGCAGGAGCACATATCCAACAGGTTGCATCGAGCCGACCGGCAACGCCAATCTCGGCTCTGGGTTCCGAACTCTCCGCTCAGCCCACTGCTCTCTCCATTCGAGCAGGCTTGGCCCGACGTTTCGCAGGGCTTGCAGCGAAAACAGATCTGGGGCCAGGGGGATGACAACAAAATCGGAAGCGATCAAGGCTGAACGGTTGATCGCGCCAAGATTGGGGCCCAGATCGATCAGAAGAACGTCGGCCCGAGCCGTCATTGCAGCTTGCTGCGCAATGCGCCAAAACGCGGACACCACGCGAAAGGCGTTCTCCTTCCGATCAAGGCAGCCTGGCCACTGCAGGCTCAACTGGTCTTCAAACCTTGACAAGCGGAGATCGCCAGCCAACAGCCCGAGGTGATCGTCGACCTGCTCGACATGGGGCTCGGCGATGTCTCCCGTGCCTCTGAGAATCGGCTTGATGCAGTCAAAGACGGTCAGAGAGCTCTCGGAGTCCCACATTTCCTCGAGTCGATCATCTGACAGGAAGAATGAGGACAGGTTCGCCTGAGGATCGAAATCGCAGGCCACCACGTTGACTTTCGAGTGCTGGAGCATCCAGGCGACGTGGTAGAGCAGCGAGGTTTTTCCCACTCCGCCCTTGTTATTGAAGAACGCGACGGTGGGAACGCTCATTGCAGACCCCTTACAGTCACGAGCACCTGGTTGCTCTCAACCTGAAAAGCAGGCGGGGGATTTCCGTTCTCTGCCAGATGAAGAAGATGCCAGGCAGTCGATGGTCGGGTAAGTCGTTTGAGAATGCGCAGATCGCCTCGCGAATCTTGTCCCGATCGCGCTCTCCGGATGTCCGCTCCACCCGGTCGGACTCCAGATCGGCAAGCAGGGCTTCCAGCTCAGCGTCCGTCATGAGCCTGGCCCCCGGCATCGCGCCATCCACCTCGAGCCGCGAGAAGAAGCTTCACCCGATCAGCCGGTGATGTCCAGGTTCTTACCCAGGTAACGCGAGCGCCGGGCACGTTCCACCACCTCGTCGGGCAGCTTGACCGGCCGACTGCATGAGGGGCACTGAAGCTCACCCGCCACAGCCTCCTCGGTGGTCCAGTCGGGCAATAGAGCCCGACATTCGGGGCATTGCATGCGCTTGATGGGATCGATGCGTCCGAGCTCAGCCATCCCCGGAAGTTCTCAACCGCAAAGCCACTGCCCTGCCAGCAGGGCATGGGTCCGGGCGGGCTCGAAATTCTACGCCTGATGCTGCTTCTGGGAATCGACTGCGGGGGCGACCGCAGCCAGTCC
>CAZWUN010000372.1:0-5169 GCA_964637145.1 uncultured Burkholderiales bacterium | reverse complement strand
CCCTGCTGGCCCAGGGCGGGTTGTGGCTGGCCGGCAGCCCGGTCACACTCTGGAGCGCTTTTCCCGCCACCCTGGCGGGTGCCTGGCTGGGCGAGCGATTGACCTCCCGACCCTGAAGGGTGCTGCCCTTCGGTGTTCAACATGGGAACGCCGTGTTTGCCATCCTCCTCATCCTCTTGATGACCTTCCGACTGGCTCTGGCCGAACCCCTGGTCGAAGAGCGGATCGCCGCCCTGGAAGCCAGTCGGCAGTCTTATGGAAGTGAATTGCAGGCCTACCTCAAGCATCCCGATCCCGAAGTGCGCTCCCGCGCCCTGAGGGCAGCTGGCCGGCTGCAAGACCCCGCCGCCGTGGCCGACGTGGCCGCTCTGCTGAGCGACGACTATGCCGAGGTGCAGCTCGAAGCCGCCTTCGCCCTGGGCCAGCTGCCCGGCCGGGCCAGCGAGAAGGCCATTCTGACGGCTCTCAAAGGCGAGCTCGAGCTGCCCCTGCGTCGCCGCCTCATCGAAGCCGCCGTCAAGGCCGGAGACGAGCAGACCCTGACCCGCCTGGACGACTGGCTGGAGGCTGAAGAGAGCGAGATACTGGCCGAAGCCGCCCTGGCCGCCGGACGGTACGTGATGCGCCGACAGCGCTGGGAGCCCGAGCTACCGGCCCTGCCCGAGCCCATCGTGAGCCGTCTGCGAGAGTTGCTCGCGCATCCTGACCTGGAAGTCCAGACGGCCGCCCTCTACGCCCTCTATCGGGCCGAAGATCAGGCCAGTGCCGAGAGAGCGGCCGCTCTGCTCGAGAGCCCCGACCCTGAGGTGGCCCGCAGCGCGGCCCGCTTTCTCTCTACCTGCGCCACTTCCCAGGCCCGAGCGGCGCTTCTGCGCGCCATCGGCTCGCGAGACTGGATCGTGCGCCTGAACGCCGGGCGCGGGTTGGCCCGGCTGCAGGCCTGGCAGGAGCTCAAGCCGCTCTTGAACGACGACCAACCGAGCGTGCGCCGGGGAATCGCCCAGGCCGTCGCCAAAGGGGGGCCTGCCGCCCTCAGCCTGGCCCCCGAATTGAGCCGTCTGGTGGACGATCCCGAGGCCGACGTGGCCGAGGCCGCCATCGAGGCCTTCGGACTGGTGACCCGCGAGTCGGGTGGGGAGGCTCTGGCCCGAGCCGCCCGCAGCCCCCGCTGGCGCGTGCGGCGCGGAGCCGCTCGAGCCCTGGCTCAGCTCCTTCCGAGCCGCACCGAGGAACTGCTACGCCTGGCCTCGGACCCTCAGGCCCAGGTCGTAGAAGCTGCTCTGGAAGGCTTCAAGAAGCTCCCCGGCGAGGCCGCCAGCGAGCGTTTGCGAGCCGTGCTTGCCCGGGACGACGTGGCCCTCAGCGCCACCGTGGCGGGAGTGGTGGCCGAATGGAAGGATCCCAGTTGGGCTGCCCTGTTGCTGGAGGCATACGCCCGGTTCGAAAAGAGCGGCGAGAGCGAGACCCAGCAGGCCATCCTGGAGGCCCTGGGTCCGCTGGGCAATCGGGTGGCTCTGCCCCTGCTGGAGGAGGTTGCGGCCGGCCCCGACCGCAACCTGGCCCGTTCGGCCCGCAAATCGCTGGCACTGCTGGGGAAGCAGGAGAGCCCGAATGAGGAGTTGCCAGGCTCGGGCCCCACGCAGGTGGAGTCGCGCCTTCCCACTCGCGAGGAGACCGATTCAGCCATCCTGCACACCCAGCGGGGCCCGGTGCACCTGCGCCTGCTCGGTGAGGAGGCTCCCGGCACGGTGCGCAACTTCGTGACGCTGGCCCGCAAAGGATATTACGACGGGCTGACGTTCCACCGGGTGGTGCCCGACTTCGTGACCCAGGGGGGGTGTCCCCGGGGCGATGGATGGGGAGGGCCAGGCTACTCGATCCGCTGCGAGATCAACCCGGTGCCCTATCGGCGCGGAACCGTGGGAATGGCTCTGGCGGGCAAGGATACGGGGGGAAGCCAGTTCTTCATCTGCCACTCCCCCCAGCCCCATCTCGACGGCCGCTACACTGTCTTCGGCGAAGTGGTGGAGGGGATGGAGATCGTGGACCTCCTGCAGGAGGGCGACCGCATCCTGCGCGTTGAGATCCCCTGAGTCAGCTTCCAAGAAGTTCCTACCCTGCCTCCGGGCAGGGCCTCTCTCAGTGCTTCCGCGGCCCGATCTGCGAAAACTCGATGTCCATGATCGGGTAGCTCTTCCAGTCGCGGTAGTCAAAATGCCACCACTCGCTGGGCAGCACCCTGAAGCCCTGCTTCTCCATCTCGCGGCGCAAGAGGTCACGCAGACGCCTCTCTTCCTCGGTTCCGCCCTGGTAATCGGCGTGGGCCTTCTGGCTGAAGTCGTCGTAACCGCTCGGCATGACCACTTGCTGGCCGGTCTTCAGGTCGTACAGGCTGCAATCGACCGCGCAGCCCCGGTTGTGGCGCGAACCCTCCTTGGGGTCGGCCACGTAGACCCCCAGCCACTCGGGCGGCGAGCGGTCGGCCATCAGCTTGGTGATGCGCCAGGGTCGGTAACCGTCGAAGACGACGATGCCGTAACCCTGCTTGACCAGCGAGCGATGGGCCCTCACCAGAGCTTCGGCTGCGGGCTTCTGCAGGAAGGCGCGCGCCTCGGGATAGACCGGGAAGCCCAGGAAGTTGTCCGAGCGGGCATAGTGAATGTTCAGCTTGAGGCCCGGCTCGAGCTTGACCAGTTCCACCAGGCAAGGACGCGCCTGGGCCAGAGCCAGGGCGCCCAGGGCCAACACCAGCAAGGGCCATCTGCGCATCGCAGGCAAGCATTCTGGAAGGAACGCCTCGGGCCTGCAAGAAGGGCCGGCGATGCTTCTCGTCCTCCTGCTCGTGGCCTGGCTCCTGGCGGGCTGCACCGGCGACCAGGCCGCCCCGGGCCCGCCTGTCCCCCCCGGACCGGCTCCCCTGATCACGGTCGACCCGGGCAACCTGCCGGCCGAGGTGATCCTGGTTCGCTACACCGGTTTCGACGAGCGGGGCCGTGTGGTGCTCGGGCCGCTTACCCTCGACCGGCAGCCTCAACAGCTGGAGGCCGACAATCGCCTGGTGACCCTGCAGCTCGAGACGCTCGATCAGGCCGGGCGCGTGCAGCACGAATTCGTCACCGGCCTGGAGCCCCCGGCCGTGATTCAGAGCCCCGCCCTGGTGCCATCCGAAAGCCAGGATCCCACCACCTTCAGTTTCGTGTTCTTCGGCTGCAACCGGCTGAGCTCGAGCGAGGTGACCTCGGCCAACCCCAGCACCGCTAACCTGGGGCAGCTCGAGCAGGACTTCACCGACATCCTGAGCCTGCCCCATCACCCCGACTGGCTCTTCTTTCTGGGCGACCTGGTGCTCAACGAAGAGCCCGGCTCGGCCCCCCTGCACAGCCAGCTCTCGGCCTGGGTCTCGGTCTACCAGGCCGGGTCGCTGGCCTCGAGCGACATCGAGCTCTGCCCCATCACCGGCAACCACGAGATCCTGGTCCAGACCGGGAATACCGAAGCCACCGAGCTCCCCAATCCGGCCACCCTGCCGGTCTGGCTCTCGATCATGGCCCCCTACATTCGAGGCTCCAACGGACCCACCACCGCCGCCCCCAATCCGGACGGCCTGACCCAAGACCAGAGCCAGCTCTCCTACACCTTCCAGGAGGGTCCGGTAGCCTTCATGATGCTCAACACAGACACGTTCATCGACGCCACCACCAACTCCGACATCCCGCTCAACTGGATCAGCGAGCGGTTGCAGGCTCTCCAGGCCGATTCGAGCGTGGAGCACATCTTCGTGATGGGCCATCGCCCCATCACCTCGCCCGACGCCGGCAACCTGGGCATCCGTCCACAGGAGGCCCCTCAGTTCAAGAAACTGCTGGAGGACACGCCCAAGGTGCGCGCCTACCTGTGTGCCCATGCCCACCTGTGGGAGTCAACAAAGTTGGGCAGGTTGCCCCAGATCATCTCTGGCAACGCCGGCAGCCCGCTCGAGCACAAGTACAAACGAACAAAGCACGCCAACTACGGCTTTACACAGGTACACATCCACCAATCCGGAACGGTGCACGTCGAAGCTTACGGACGCCCGGTTCCCAGCCCCTACGCGGCTCCCCCTCCCCAGCCGAAAGCCACCTTGCGCGAGAAGTTCAAGCTATGAGCCAGCAAGCTTTCCTCAGCCGCATCCTGGATTACGCCGGCATGTTCCCGCCCGCGGCCCTGGCCATGGAGCCGGCCCTGGAGCGCTATGCCGGCTACCGCGGCCACTTCATGCTGGGCGGGTTCATCCTGGCCGTGGCCCGACTGGCCGACCTGAACGCTCAACCCAACTTTCAGCAGGGCGAGTGGCCCCTGGTTTTGCTGGGCAGCGCCCTCTCCCACCCGGCCAGCGCTCAGCGCCTGGCCGAGTCCGACGTGGAGGCGGTAGCCGGCGAGCTGGGCGGTCGCCTGGGCCAGGACGTGCGCCTGGAGGCGGTGGAGATCGCCCCTGCCCCCGAGGCCCTGGCCGAGCTGGGCCAGGCGGCCCGGGTTCAGGTGCCCCTTTACGCGCAGCTGTCGGATGGGCTGCAGGTTTTCTACGAGGTGCGCGGCACCAGTTTTGCAGCCCTGGAGGGCAGCGGCGCCGGGCTCAAGATCCGTGCCGGCGGGGTCACCGCCGACCGCTTCCCCACCGCTCGCGAGCTGGCCGCCGCTCTGGCCGCCTGGGGCCCGCTCGGCATCCCCCTCAAGCTCACCGCCGGCCTGCACCAGCCGCTACCCCACTACGATCCGGAGCTGGAGGTTCGCCACCACGGCTTCCTCAACGTCTTCTCGGCCGCCATGCTGGCCCGCCGCGATCATCTCCAGGCCGGGGAGCTGGAAGCCATTCTGGGGCTCGACCTCCCCGAGCATTTCCGCTTTACCCCCGCCGGGCTCGAGCTACCCGGCCACCAACTGTCCCTGCAAGACATCACCACCCTGCGCCAGGTCGTGAAGGGCTTCGGCTCGTGCTCCTTCGAGGAGCCCCTGGAAGCCCTGACCGCGCAAGGTTTTTTGGAGGCCCCATGAGCTGGTTCGAGATCCCCCCTGACAGCGATTTCACGCTGGCCAACCTGCCCTACGGGGTCTTCCGCCCCGCGGGAGCACCCCCCCGCCTGGGCGTGGCCCTGGGCGACCGGGTGCTGGATCTGACCCGGCTCGACCTGC
>CAZWUN010000371.1:0-5188 GCA_964637145.1 uncultured Burkholderiales bacterium | reverse complement strand
TCGATCTCGCGGTCGACCACATCAGGGCCGGCCAGCGGCTGGGAGGGCTCTTGGGCCCACGAGGTGCTCGGGGAGAACAGCGCCACCCCCAACCCGAGGGCGACTGCGAACCGCAGGGCGGACTTCATGCTTGAATAACCTCCTGACCAGAATTTCAAAAATTTCCAGGTTATTCGCCCGGTGTTCGGACGAGTCCTTTTTCGAACATGTGTGCTTTTTCCGCGCCCGCCCTTCGCCCTGCTCCGGGGCTATCTCCTCCCGGGGTGGAGGAAGGTTCAATTCCAGGGGCGGGCAGGAGGATGAAGGCTGAAGGTTCTGCGGCGGTTTGCGCCGATCGACTTGGGTGGAGGCGACGGAAGGGTCAGCGGCCGCCCAGTTTCCAGCCGGCGACCAGCCCGGCCCCGGCCGAGCCCAGCATGATGGCCGGGCCGGCGAAATTCATGGCCAGCAGGCCAGCCACGGCGCCAGCAGTCAGGCGAATGCCCCAATTCTTGAGGTTCTTGCTCTTGCGGGTGGCCGCATCGTCGCCCTCCTTCACCTGGAAGGGGCTGAGATACTCACTCAAGCGCTTTCCCTTGATCTTGAACGGGCCGCTGGCGACCAGCGCTCCAACCCCCAACCCGATGAGCGGGGTCAGCACGGGGGAAACGACCCACATGGCCGCCATACCCGCGGCGGCTCCCACCAGGGCTCCTATGGCGGCGCCCGTCAGGCGACTGGACTGGCTCGGGGGCGCAGAGTCGCCGCTGACTTCCGTTCGGTCCGGGCTACTGGCGGTCGGACGGGTGACGGCGACCCGGGTCTGGTGGGGTTGGGCGGCGGTGGGGAGAGCGTGAATGACCACGGCTGCATCCTAAAGGGTCGGGCTCAAAACTCTCTGAAGGCCGGTCAGCAGGGATGCTCTGACGAGCGTAGTAACTGCAGCGTCGTGGAAACGACACCTGAGAATCGCGTGGAACTTCAGAAACGGGTTCTGGAGATAATCGCCGCCAAGCTCAATCGACCGATCGAGGAGATTCCTCTTGACAAGAGCTTTGAAAGCCTGGGATTCGAGTCCATGGACGCGTTCGAGCTCCTCTTTGCGCTCGAGGACGAGTTCAGCGTGAGTATCCCCGACGATAAAGCCCGCACTCTCAACACCGTGAACGGGCTGGCCGACTGCCTGGCCCAGGAACTGAAGCTCTGAAACGAGACCAGCGCGTCGTCGTAACCGGAGTGGGCGTGCTGTCTGCCCTGGGGGCGACTCGCCGGGAATTCTGGCTGGCTCTGGCCGAGGGACGGGACGGCATCCGACAGCTGGTGGGCCCGCGAATGGAGGGCTTGCGGGTGCCGACCGGTGCCCAACTCCTGGACTATCAGCCCGGCGACCACTTCGAACAGCGCCAGGTGGACAACCTGGACCCCTTTGCCCAGTATTTCGTCATTGCGGGCCGGGAGGCGGTCCAGGATGCTGGCTTCACCATCGAAACTCCCGAGCGCGTGGCCATCGTCTCGGGCTCAGCCGGGGGCGGCCAGCCCACCCTCGACGAGCAGTATCATCGCCTGTACGGGCAGGAACGCAAGCTGCATCCCTTTACGATCCCCAAGTTCATGCTCAATGCCGGCGTCAGCTTCCTGGCCCAGGAACTCGGCGTGACCGGGCCAAGCTTTGCGGTCTCCACCGCCTGTTCGTCGAGCAACCACGCTCTGGGGCAGGCTTTTTGGATGGTACGCCAGGGCCTGGTCGATGCCGCCCTGGCCGGGGGCAGCGAGGCGCCCTTCTGCAACGGATACCTTCGCGCCTGGGAAGCCATCCGGGCGATGGATCCGGTGCGTTGTCGCCCGTTCTCCAGGGATCGTCAGGGGATGACTCTAGGCGAGGGCGGCGGGGTCTTGCTGCTCGAGGCCGAGTCCCGAGCTCTGGAGCGCGGGGCCAAGGTCTACGCGGAGATCGTGGGCTTTGGCATGTCCAGTGACGCGCACGACCTGACCCGGCCTCTCCCAGAGGGGGCTGCGGCCGCCATGCGCGCAGCCCTGCAGGACGCCTCGATGGCGCCCGACGAGGTGGACTACATCAACGCCCATGGCACCGGTACCCCCGCCAACGACGGCAACGAGACTCGCGCCATCCGGGCTGTGTTCGGCTCCCACGCTGACCGCCTGCTGGTGAGCTCCACCAAGTCCGCTCACGGACACGCCCTGGGCGCAGCCGGAGCCCTGGAAGCGGCCGCCAGCCTCTTCGCCCTGCAGGAGGGCATCGCCCCGGCCACCCTGGGCTACAAGGAGCCCGATCCGGAGTGCGACCTGGACTACGTCCACCAGGGCCCGCGCAAGGCCGACCTGCGAGTGGCCATGTCCAACACGTTCGCCTTCGGGGGACTGAACGCGGTGCTGGTCTTCCGCCGTAACGCCTAAAGGTAGCCCTGCGCTTGCAGCCTTCGAGCGCAACGAACGAAGGCCACGGCGACCTCGGGATCAAACTGGGTCCCGGCTCCGTCCCGGATGACCTGCAGGGCCTGCTCGAAGCTCGCGGCGCGTCTCCAGGGACGATCGCTGGTGAGGGCGTCGAAGACGTCGGCCACCGCGATGATCCGTGACGCCAGCGGAATTCTCCGCCCCATGAGGCCGTCCGGGTAGCCTTTGCCGTCCCAGCGCTCGTGATGGGACCGAACCACCGGACCCAGGTGACGAAAGGCTGGAAAGGAGAGCAAGATCTCCTCACTGTATTCAGGATGCCGCATCATTTCGGCCCGCTCGGCCGAGTTCAGCGGCCCGGGCTTCTCGCGAATCTCAGCCGGAACTCGCAGGGCGCCGATGTCAGCGAGTCGCCCCGCCATGTGGAGGTCGCCCGACTCGCGCAGGGCCTGGACCTGCTGTTCCATGAACGGCGTCAACTCGGCGCCCATGCCGAGATCGCGCAGCATCGCTCCGGCGCGCACTTTTTCCCGGAGCTCGGCATCGGCCAGCTTCAGCTCGTCGCAGACCGCATCCGCCAGCGTCATGACCCGTAAGGAGTGCTCGGAGAGAAAACCACCTTCCTCGGCGAGCATGGCCAGCAATCGATTGACGACGCTCTCCTCGCTTTGCTCTCGCCGGCGCCGCCAGGTAGCCAGTCCGTCGAAGAGGGCCCCGCCGAAGTACGCCATCCGCTCATCCAGCCTGAGCTTCTGGTGGCGACCGAGCCAGATGGCCGAAACCCAGAACGAGCGCCAGAATTCGGGCGTGTCTTCGGTATCGGGCACATACTGCAGCCCTGCTCGAGCGAAGATGTTCTCGAGTTTCGTCAAGATGGGACGAAGTCCGGGCCGGATCAGGGGCAAAGGCAGGCCCGTGTGGGGATCGAGCACCGCCTCGGCCGGGTCTTCTGCCCCGGCGGGAGTCTCCTGGCCGCCCGACTGCTGTCCGCCCCCGCCGCCCCCCTTCTGCCGCTCGGTGGGTTGCGGCCTGGGTGGGTTCTGGAGCGCCTTGAGCTCTTCACGCGCTTCGGCCGCGCTCTTGACGAGAAAGCGGGTCAGCAGCCTGTTCTCGGCCTCCGCTTCGTCGAGCGGCGCCGGGGGGCGATGGACGCGGGTTTCCTCGGCCCTCTCCGCGGCGCGGGATGGCGCGGGTGAGCGCTCGAGAGGACGCTGGGGGAGCGGGGCCCGCTCTTCGCGCACGGGCCGGGGAGCCTCGCGCGGAGACGGGGTGGGATGGGGCTGCTCGGATTTCTGGGCCGGCTCGGGCGTTCGCCGGGCCGGCTCGGCAGGCCGGGAGGGCTCGGGCTGCCGCCCCTCAGGCCGGGGAGGCGCGACGGCCGGCCGGGGTTTTTCGGGCGGGGCTTCCTGGCGGCGCAGGAGGACGGCCTCGTTGGGGCGAGCGGGAGGGGATTCCCGCCGGGCCGGAGGGGGGGATTCACGGCGCGGCTCTTCGGCGCGAGCTGGTTGCTCACGGCGAGCCGGCGCGGGCTCTGGGTCACGCCGCACGACCGGGGCTGGCCTGGGCTCTTCGGGCTGTTTTCTGGTCGGCGCGGTCTGGGGCGGCTGCTGAACGGGGGGTTGCTCCGACCGCGGGGGCTGGGTTGGCGGAGCCGGCTGGGGAGGAGTGGCTGGACGGGTCTGGGCGGCCGGAGCAGGGCTCGGGGGCGGCGGCTGAGTAGGTGGAGTCTGGGCAGGGCCTTGAGCCGGCCTGGGGGTCTGCATGAGCGCCTGAGCCGGTGGCTTCTGAGGCTGGGCCGGGTTCTGAGCGGGTGGCTGCTGCTGCGCCTGAGTCGGCGCGGGCGCCTGGGCTGGCGCCCTCTGAGGCTGGGCCGGGTTCTGAGCGGGTGGCTGCTGCTGCGCCTGGTCTGGTGCCTTCTGAGCCTGGACCGGGATCTGCGCGGGTGGCTGCTGCTGCGCCTGAGTCGGCGCGGGCGGCTGGGCCGGCGCCTTCTGAGTCTGAGCTGGATTCTGAGTGGGTGGTGGGGTTTGTGGCTGCTGCTGAGGCTGTGCGGGCGCGGGCGCAGCAGCCTGGGTAGGCAGCTTCTGGGTCTGGGCCGGATTCTGACGCTGGGCCTGTGGCTGCTGTTGAGTCTGAGGGGCGGGTTGAGCCTGGGTTTGTGGCTGAGTCTGAGCCGGTGCCTGCGCGGTTGGCTGGGGCTTCTGGGCCTGAGCCGCGACCTGAGCCGGGGCCTGGGTTTGAGCCTGAGTCTGGGTCTGTGGCTTCTGCTCTTGAGTCGGGCTCTGGGTTGGGGCCTGGGTCTGAGACGTTCCCTGGGCCCCGGGGGCCTGGGCCTGGGGTTGTTGGGTCTGCGCGGGCGCCTTCTGATTTTGCGCCTGGGGCGGAGTCGTGCCCTGCGCGGGGGCCTGGGGCTGGGACTGAGCGGGTGGTCTCTGCGCCTGGGTCTGGGGCTGAGCCTGGCTCTGCGCTGGGGCCTGGGGCTGTTGAGGCTGGGCTGTGCTCTGGGTGGGAGCCGGAGCCTGGGCCCGATTCTGAGCTGCAGGCTGATTCTGGCTCTGAGTCTGGTTGGTGGGCTGCCCCTGGGACGGTGATTGCCCCTGGCCTTGACCCTGGCCCTGCCCCTGGTTTTGCTGACCCTGGGCCTGGCCAGGAGGCGGTGTCGGGGCAGGCGGAGGAGGTGGGGGGGCCGGAGGATCTGCCGTCGCTCCTCCCGTTGGCGGGAGAGCGGGCGGCGGGTGTGGCGATCCAGGCGATGCGGTCGGCGGCCCATCTGTGCACCGAGCGAGGTGGGAGG
>CAZWUN010000370.1:0-5199 GCA_964637145.1 uncultured Burkholderiales bacterium | reverse complement strand
CTCCATCTCGCGACCAGCGCGCTCGAGGACGGCCTCGGCTGACACGGCGCCGTCTGCGTCCACATGGAGCTCCAGCGCTGTTCTCCCCTGAATCCCTCGTCGATACTCGTCGCGGATCACGGTTCGAGATCCGTCGGCGTGGAAGGTCTCCTGCCAGCGCCGGTAGTCCAGCCCGTCCTTGTGCTCGAGGCGGGAGGCCATGCCGTAATCGAATGTGCGCGGGTCCACGACCAGCTCCGGATCGATCGGACCGAACTCCACGTGCCAGCGTCCATCCGGCCCGGTGGTCATTTTGAAGCTTCGGTCAGGGTGCGTGGAGGGTCGCACCGACGGCTCGCCCATCAGCGGCATCTCGACGAGAAGGTCGACTGGCAAGAGCGGCCCGGCCGGAATCCGGGCGCGCACACCCGGTGCGTCGGAGGCAGGGAGGATCTCCACGCCGTTCGCGAGCCTCGACCCGGGCGTCAGGTCTTGCGACGGCTGGAGCGGCCCCGCGGCCCTGGCCGGCCGATTCAGCCACGAATGGAGCGGTCGATAATTCGCAGAGGCGAGCACGACCCGATCATCGCTCAGACGGCTGAAAGGACCTGGAAAATCCCAGAGTCAGGGGTCCATCTTGATGGAGCGCCTGGGTGGGGCCGCCTCTACGGTGGGACCCGAATCCAGGCTCGCGGCGCGCGAGGCCAGCTCCTGTGCCTGCCTGGCCTGCTCGGCGGCCTGCTCGGCCTCGAGCGCGGCCTGGGCTTCGCGCTCGTCGCGAGACTGAGCGTGCTGGCGGACGATGGTCAGGTAGACCAGGCGCACCAGCTGGGACTGGTCCTCGCTGGCCACTTTGGCCTGCACGACCTGCTTCATGCCGCTCAGAGCGCCAAAGAGCTTCTGCCAGCCCGATTTGGGCGCGGGCAGGGATGAAGTCTCTGCGGGGGAGGACGGTCCACCCACGACCTTCTCGCGCGCCACCATCACAAGCCCTTCCAGGGCCCCGATGCTCCCCAGGGTCTGCTCGGCGGCCTGAAGGGCGGCACGCTGGGCCTCTGCCAGGCTGACCTCGAGGGTGGGATTCTCTCCGGTCGCGGCCATCTGGAAGTTCCAGTACAGGCTGTTCACCCGCTTGAGGATCTCGTCGACGTGCTGCGGTTCGCGGCCGAGTCGGGCGGCAAAATTGCGGAAGACCTTCTCCTCCTCATAGGAGAATCGACCGTCGGCCAGGCTGATGACCAGAGCCAGGGTCAGGGCGTTTTCGATCTTCTCGGGCGAATGCTGGGTGGCTCCTTCGCGCAGAGCGGCGATAGCAGGCTTGAGCTCTTCCATCAGTTGCTCTTCATCGGGTCGCTTCTGGCACATCGCGTTCCAATCCTGGAGCAGCTTCTCCGACGTGGACAGGGAGGGAACGGCCAGGGCGGAGATTCGCTGGAGCAGCTTGAGTTTGGCCGGCGCGGCCTCGGGAGGGCCCATGGCCACGAGGGCGCAGGCCAGTTTCCAGGCCGGCGACAGATACTCGACCGCGTCGCTGGCAATCTTGAGACGGACGTTGCGTTCGAGGTCGTCCGTGCTGAGGCCGGGCTCCACCGTCAGGCCCAGGTCGCGCGCAATTTTTTCGAGCGCAGCCCGCTCCACGGCCTGGGGGCTGGGGTCTGAGCACTGCACCCGCTTTGCGATCCAGGCCACCACCTCGGCCCGGATCTTATCCGGCGTCTCTTCCGGATTGACCCCGGTCAGTCGGGCGGCCTCGATCAGTTCGGGCGGAGTCATTAATTGAAGACCTGTCAGCATGGGATGTCCTTTCGTCAGGAGCGGTGACCTGACGTTCGGGAGCAGTCTCGGTTCCCCTGCGTTCTTATTCGGCGACCGGTTCGAGTTCGCGCTGAGCTGCGTCCAGGCGTGGTGTTCTGACTTGGGATGCTCCAGTCGCCGCAGCCTGGCGCGCGTTTCCGTCCACACAACGCGCGCCAGGCCGATTGACTCCGGGCGGAAAAGACTCCCTCGCTCAGGCCGCCCAGTTGGACCATTTCTCGAACATGCTGCCTGGCGGCGGCGCATCCCCCGGAACCTCGGCCAGCGCGTGGAGCTCGTCGGCGATCAACTCGGCCTGCTCGGCGTTCAAGGCGGCCCTGGTCTCAATCGCTTCGCCGCTCATCACTGGCTCGGGCTCGGCCTCCGCCTGCATCTCCTGCATCAGTCTGAGACCGGCCGGATTTCCCCAGCAGTAGCTCTTAATCTTACCGACCTCCTCCGCCACTGGCATTGATCTCCGCCTGAACCTGGGCTTTGCGGGCTTCCAGGTAATTCATCGCGGTCGTATTCATCTCGGCAAGCGTCCTGGTGCTCTGGGCATTCGGATCCGGGGAATTCTGGCCGCCCAGCAGAATCGTCGCCGAATTGTTGGCCATGTTGGCAGCCAGGCCCGCGTCCATGTCGTATGGCTTCCCTGCTGCTCTGGCGACCTCCGACTGCTCCTGAGTTTGCTTCAGGGAGAGTCCCAGAACGCCGCGAGCCGCGTTGCGGGCCTCAGGATCGGCGTTCTTTACACCGTTCTCGATGCTGGTATTCCACATCTCGTAAGCATTGCTGACGCGCGCCTGAGCCGCCTCGGGCGATAGAGTGGTGGTCGCTGTGGGGGCGCCCGTTCCAGGCTCGGGAGCAGCGGGGGGTCTGGGTGGGAGGGCTCCAGTGCTTCCGACTCCAACAGGGGGAGCTCCGCCGATGGTGAGGTTTGTCAGGCTCATCGATTCCTCCAGGGTGATTTTCTCTACTATGCCCGGCGGGGGCTGTCACCATGCTGTCCGAATCGCACTTTTGTTGCCCGAAGATGAACTCGAAGTGAACGACCTGTGAACTCCGAGGAGGGCGTTCACGGCCCGGGGGGCACGGCTCGGGTGTGATCACGCTCTCCAGCGGTCAGCTTTCAGGTCTGCGGCCGCGAAATTCCTGATGGCGGCTCAGTCGTACGGGTCCTCATCTTCCCAGTAGGGGAACGAGTAAGAAACCAGCGTGGGGCGCTCGGGGTCGCTGCTGGCGGCCGCCAGCCCGCTCTTGTAGCTCTCGCGGAACTCCACCGCGCCCCTGGCCGGGTCATAGATTCCGGCGACTCCGCTTTTGTAGCTCTCGGACCACTCGGCCTTGCCGGAGGCAGGGTTGAGCACGGCAGCGACGCCACTCTTGTAAGCCTCGCGAAACTCGGGCTGGCTGGCTCCGGGCTCGAGAATGCCGGCCACGCACCCCTTGTAGCTCTCCTGGAAGATCACCCTGTCGCCCGCGTACACCCCGGCCACGCCGCTCTTGTAAGCTTCGCGCCACTCCGTCTGGCCGCTCTGGACGTTGTAGACCCCGGCCACGCCGCTCTTATAGCTCTCGCGGAATTCCACCTGGCCTGACTTCGGGTTGTAAACCCCGGCCACACCGCTTTTGTAAGACTCGTGCTCTTCGAAGACGCCGCTGGTCGGGTTGTAGATCACGACCACTCCGCTCTTGTAGCCTTCCTTCCAGCGGGCTTCCACCTTCGTGCCAGGCGTGGGGGGAGGGCCCAGGTCGAGAGCCTGCACCTGGTGCGCGGACTCGGAAGGGGCCAGCTCCAGCTCGGCTCCCCCGGTGGGGCTCTTCTTCTCCAGGCGAACCCCGCCTACCAGCACCGCCTGGCCGGTGTCCCGCACGGCGGCCGGGGCCGGCGCGCTGACGGCCGAGCCGAGCAGCTGGTCCTCCAGCACCATGTGGAGGCTCTCCAGACTGCCCACCGAGCGGGCTACCGGGCCGAGCTCGGGGTCTTGCTGCAGGAACTGCTCGAGCTGGCTGCGCCAGGCCGGTCCGGCCCAGCTGGCGGCGGCCTGGCTGACCACGGCCAGCAGGGCTCCCGGGCGTGGCTCGCCTCCGCGACGATCGATCTCGGACAGGGCCGCCATCGCCAGAGCCGTCTGGCTCCAATCGGCGTTGGGCCCGGCCAGGCGGGTCATGGCTTCCAGCTTGTCCGCCACCGGGTGCTGCAAGGCCTTGAGCGCTCCCCGGCAGAGGTAGCGGCGCTGGTTGAGATCCGGGGTGGCTCGGGCCATGGAGAGTGCGGCCCCGGCCAGGCTGGGGGAGCGGTCGAAGGCCTGCCAGCCGGCCACGGCCACCCGGGCCTGGTCCTCGGGCTGCGACCAGGGCGTGGACAGAACGGCGGCCAGGAATTCGTGGGAGCGATCCACCAGGGCCACGGTCTCCGAAGGAGCCAGCAGGGGACGGAGCTTCTCCAGCAGGGCGGAAGGCCTGAGCTCGAGCGCCCCCAGCCCCTCGGCCACCGCCCTGTCGTCACTGACCCGGGTCAGCAGGGAGAGCTGGGGAGAAGGCTCGACCGTAGCCAGCACGCGGGCCACCTCGCGGGGAGGCGCGCCCTGCAGGTCCTGGACCGCCTTGCTCACCTCGAAGGGCCGATCCAACTGGCGAGCGGCCGCTCTCAGAGCGATGGCGCGCTGCTCGTCGGGAGCCTGTTCGAAACCCCGGGCCAGGCGCTTGACGGGCTGATCCTCCGAGCCGGCCAGCATGAAGTCGCCCAGCTGGCAGGCCTGGCCTGGAGGCAGCTCGCTGGTATCCAGGAAGCGGGCTACCCGCTGGGGCGGGGTGAGGGGTTGGTCGAGGCTCTCCAGCGTCTGGCGGTCGAGCTGCTCGCGCACCTGCGGGCTGAGCTGCAGCCGGTCCAGGGCCTGGGAGAAGGCCGGGTCGCCCAGCTCATCCAGGGCGATGCGCACGGAGCGGGCGGGAGCGTCGGCCAGGGTGGCAGCCCACTCCGACGCTGTCGTGGGCATGGGCCGGGCGGCCTTGCGCAGCAGCCAGTCTGGCTCGGGCGAGACTCTGGCCAGGAGGCCCGGGTCGGGCAGCTGGGCGGCCAGCGGCGCGGCGGTCGTCGGCCCGCTCAGCTCGCGCAGGGCCAGGCCCACCCCGGCCAGGCCGACCAGGTCGGCGGTGACCCCGTGGGCCAGCACGCTCAGCGAGTGCTGCAGGACTTTGAGCCGGGTGCCTTCAGGCTGGCTGGCAACCCGGGCCATGGCCAGTACGCGCCGCTCGCCCTCGTCGGGCTGCAGCCGGTCCAGCCTGTCCAGCGAGCGCTCGGCTTCGGCCAGGTTGATCTGGTCGCGCTTCCAGAATTTGAGTCGACAGGCCTTGCTCTCGCGATGGCCGCGGGCTGCCTCCTGGCGGAAAGGGGACAGGTTTTCCATCTTGACCAGATTA
>CAZWUN010000369.1:0-5272 GCA_964637145.1 uncultured Burkholderiales bacterium | reverse complement strand
CTTGGCCGCTTCTTTCAGGCTGCGCTGCACGAAGGCCTCACTGGTCTCGCCCGCCTCGAGTGGAACCGAGACGAGGGTCAGATTCTCCCGGAAGTCATGCCCTTTGCGCACCGGGCTGATGGCCACCAGGGCGACTTCCTTCAACCCTTCGCGCAGCTCCCAGCTCTCGGGCACCTTCAAGCTGACGACTTCCTCAGGACGGCCTGCGGGTCCCAGGAAGATGCCATGGGGAACGAGCGGGTGCTTGATCTCGCCACCGCAACCCATCAAAAGGAGAAAAGCCAGCCAGACGATCCGGCGCATGGGCGCGAGTTCGTTGCTGCGGTTCCGTCCCCTTCTAAGGAGCCGTGCGTTGGACTCGTCAGGAGGTAGCGCGGCGCCGTTCAACAGATCGTGCCGCGCGTTCTGATTCAGAGCCGGTCAACGCCCGGCCTGCGCTGTGCAGGCGGGACTTTAGATTGGGCGCCCTCGAGCCAGGGTCATCCCGACCGGTCATAGAATGCACCCACTCCTATGCAGGACCCGAAGAGGCTGTTCGAATCGGCCCAGAACCAGATTGCCTCCGGCGATCTGAATGCAGCCGAGCAGCTTTTGCGTCAGGCGGTCGAGCTGTCTGACGAGCCTGCCCTGTACACAGCGATTCTGGCCAGTCTGCTCGGGCTGCAGGGACGCCACGACGAATCTCTGGAGATCCTCAAGGAGGCCCTCCTTGAGGACCCCTCCAACGCCCATCTGCTGGTGGCCACGGGGATGACTATGAAGGAGAAGCGCGAATACGCTCGCGCTGAGCAGTGCTTCAGGATGGCCCTCGAGAATGCGCCCGACCACGCGGCCGGTCTGCAGCAGCTGGCGCTGATCCTGGCCGACCGGGGCGACCTGGATGAGGCTGCTGACCTGGCCGTCCAGGCTTTCGGTCAGCTGCCCCACAACCCCGACCTGGCCATCACCGCATCCGACGTGTTGCGGCTGCTCGGACGCGACCAGGAGGCCTTCGAGATCATCGAGCAGACGGCCACCTACCGGCCCGATGATCTGATCACCGTGGAGGCGGCCGTGGAGGCCGCCCTCGACCTCGAGCACCCCGACCGCGCCTGGCAGCTCATCGGCAAGGTGCAGTCGACTCATCCCCGCGTGCTGACCTATAAAGCCGTGGTGCTCGACCAGCTTGGTCGGCGCGAGGAGTCCGAGAAGTTTCTGGAGGCTGTGCAGCCTCACGACCGGCTGCCAGCCGACCTCATGCTGCAGGTGGCCGGCATCTGCCTGCGACGAGAGGAGTATGAGCACAGTCTGCACTTGATCGAGACCCTGCTGGCCGTCGATGACCAGGACTCCGGGCCCTGGCGTCTGCGCGGCCAGTTGGAGATGGCCATGGGCAATCTGGCCGAGGCTGTGGAGCATTTTCGCCGAGCTTACGCTTTGCGGCCAACCCCTGACCTGGCCTCGCAACTGGCTACGGCCCTCTACAGCTCGGAACGCTACGACGAGGGCGTCGAGCTATGTGAGCCGGTCGTGAAGGACCATCCCGACGCCGAGCAGGTCTGGCTCAACCTGGTGCTGCTCTATGCCGCCCAGAACCGCCCTGACGAGGCCCTGGCCGCGCTCGCCAACACTGACCCGCGGGCCGTGCTGGAGGTGCTCGAAGGCGCCACCCTGGAAACCCCCGCCGAGATGGCCCTGGTACCCGCCCTGCAAGAGTTCCTCGTCAACTGGGAAGAGGAGGAGGAGGAGGGGCCGGCGGAGGGAGAGGGTCCGCGCAAGCCGGCCGTGGCCCGCCCCTCGGCCAAAGGTCGTAAGAACAAGAAGAAAAAGAAGAAGAAATAGCCGATGGGGAGGCGACAAGCCCTCAGGAAGCCTCTCCTTTTTCTAGGCGGCCTGGTGGGAGCTCTCGGCGCCGTCTGGGTGGCTGCCTGGTTGCTGCGCTTCCCGGCCCTGCTCCAGACCCACTCCGGGGCTCCGGCCATCGCTCCCAGCGCGGCCCTCTGCTTTCTCCTGGCCGGTACGGGTCTCGTCAGCAACCGTCGCCGGGTATCCCTCTGGTTGGCTCTGGGATTGCTGGCGCTGGCTGGATTGACGCTGGCCGAGTATCTATTCGGTGTTTCTCTGGGGGTCGATTGGTACGTGCCCGGTGTGGTGGAGTGGGGCAACAGCTACCTGGGACGCATGGCTCCCAACACCGCCGTGGCCTTCTTGCTCGTGGGCCTGGGCCTGGCCTGCGCCGGTCGCGTCAACCCCGGAATCGTCGGATTTTGCGGGGTGCTGGTCTTCTGCCTGGCCAACACCGCTCTGGTGGGGTATCTCAGCGACCTGCGCGGCGCTTACATCTGGGGTGAGTTCTCAGGGATGGCGCTGCAGAGCGCTCTGGGGTTCCTGTTGCTGGGGCCGGGCCTGGTCATTCTGGCCTGGGACTTGCAGGAAGGCTTTCCGCTGGTGCCGGCCTGGATTCCCGGTCTGGCCGGCCTCGGGCTCCTGGTGGCCAACCTGACCCTGTGGCACGTGCTCGGTCTCCAGTTCGAGGGCGAGCTCCGCAGCCGTCTGGAGAACCTGGTCGACCGGGTGGCCGAAATGAGCCGATTGAGGCTGGAGCAGGACCGGCGGACCCTGCGCCAGATTCTCGCTCGTTACCAGACGGGGCTGACCACTCGACAGGCATGGACAGAGGATGCCCGGGCCCACCTCAGGGACACGCCGAGCTATCGCTCCCTCGAGCTGGTGGACCCCGCCCGTGGGGTGGCCTGGAAGGTGGCCACCCCGGGAAAGGCAGACTTCTCTCTCGAGCTTGGCTTCGGCCAACAGGGCCGCCTGGTGGCATCGCTCGACCTGCAAGACCACCTGTGGCGCCTGGTGGCCGGGTCACTCCCCGAAGGGGCCTCGGTCCACGTCTACCGCGCGAGCGACCTGGTGTTCTCTCGGACCGGCCCACCGGGGCCAAAGGTCTCGCGTCCCGTTTCGGTCGACGACGAGGTCTGGAGGGTGGAAGTGGGGCTGCCCCCCGGACGCTCCTCCTTGCCGGTTCTCTTTCTGGGCTACGGACTGGCCCTGGCCGGTTTGCTGGTTCTGGCCCTCCACCTGGTGCGATTGGCCCAGCTCGATGCTCGTCTGCGTCGCAAGCTCGAGCGTGAAGCCCAGGCCGCGGCCCTGGCCAAGAGCGCCTTCCTGGCCACCATGAGCCACGAGATTCGCACCCCGATGAACGGCGTCATCGGGATGAGCCACCTGCTCGAGCGCACCGAGCTGACGGCCGAGCAGCGTGACTACGTGGAGACCATTCAGATGTCGGGGAATCTGTTGCTGGCCCTGATCAACGACATCCTGGACCTGTCCAAGGTGGAGGCCGGTCATCTCGAGCTCGAGCAAGTCGAGTACGATCTGGTGGAGGAGCTCGACACCGTGCTCAGCACGGTGGCTCCGGTGGGCCAGCGCAAGGGGCTGGAGGTCAGGCTTCGGCTCGATCCCCGGGTAGCGGACCGGGTTGTCGGTGATCCCGTGCGCCTCAAGCAGATCTTGATCAACCTGCTGGGCAACGCCATCAAGTTCACTGAGCATGGCCTGGTGCAACTTTCGGTCGAGCTGGTGGACCCGGACCGTCTGAGGTTCTCTATTCGGGATACCGGTCCGGGAATACCCGAGGATCGACGTCAGCTTCTCTTCAGCGCCTTCACCCAGTTGGACGCCTCGGTCACCCGCAAGCACGGAGGCACGGGACTGGGGTTGGCGATCAGCCAGCGCCTGGTGGAGGCCATGGGGGGCAGGATCGAGGTGGAGAGCAAGGTTGGGGAGGGCTCGACCTTCTTCTTCACGGTTCAGCTTGCTCAGGTGGACAGCTCGAAGGCCGCTCCGGTGGGGCCGGCGGTGCTGGTGGTGGTGGCCGACCCCGATCGCCGCAACTGCTTGATGGAGCAGGTTCGTCGCGCCGGATTACCGAGCCGGGGCGAACCTGCCTGGCCCGCCGAAGTGAGCGACCTGAGGGCCATCCTGGTCGAGTCCGAGGAACTGCTTCCCGAGCAGCTGCCTGCCACGGTGCCCGTATTTCTGCTCACTGCCTACCCGGACGGCTCTCGTGTGCAGGCGATGGCTGCTCGGGCCAGCCTGAAGGGTTGCTTGAATCTTCCGCTCAATCGCCGCCAGCTGCTGCGGGCTCTGGAGGGCAGCCCGGACCCCGTGGCGGAAGCCCCGATCAGCCGGCCCGAGCGGCGCATTCTGCTGGTGGAGGACAACCCGGTCAACTCCCGCCTGGCCTTGAAGATGCTCCAGATCGCCGGCTACCCCAACGTCAAGCTGGTGGGCACCGGTCGGGAGGCGGTGGAAGCGGCCTCCCGGGAACGCTTCGACCTGATCTTGATGGACTACCATATGCCCGAGATGGACGGCCTGACCGCCACCCGCCTCATTCGAGAGCATGAGGCCAATAGCCATGCGACACCGGCCAGGATCGTGGCGGCCACCGCCAGCGTGCGCATGGAAGACCGTCAGGCCAGCCGAGAGGCCGGGATGGACGATTTTCTCTCCAAGCCCCTGGTGTTCGAGGAGTTCCGCGAGACTCTCAACCGCCTTCTAAAGTGAAGTGCTGAAGGTTTTGCAGTAACTCGCGCCGACAGACTTGTATGGAGGCGCCCCCGAAGGATAGGCAAAACCTTCAGCACGTAACGCTCAACACATTAGCTGAGAGTAACGAAAGCAGTCCACCAGGTGATCGTTGACCATCCCGGTGGCCTGCATGTGGGCGTAGACGATGGTCGGTCCCACGAATCCAAAACCCCGTCGCTTCAGATCGCGGCTGATGGTCTCGGCCAGGTCGGTTTTGGCGGGGATCTCGCTCAGGGAGCGGAAGCGATTGAGGATCGGCCGGCCCTCCACAAAGCCCCAGATATAGCGGTCAAAGGAGCCAAAATCGGCCTGCACCCGGAGAAAGGCCCGGGCGTTGGCCACGGTCGACTCGACTTTCTTGCGATTGCGGATGATCGAGCTGTCCTGCAGCAGTCGTTCCACATCGCTCTGGTCAAAGCGGGCCACCTGCTCGGGGTCGAAATCGGCGAAGGCGCGCCGATATCCCTCGCGACGGCGCAGGATGGTGAGCCAGCTGAGCCCGGCCTGGGCTCCCTCGAGCACCACGAACTCGAACAGCTTGCGGTCGTCGTGGACCGGGACCCCCCACTCGGTGTCGTGGTAGGCCACGTAGAGGGGATCCTCCCCGCACCATCCGCAGCGCGTCACCACGGCTTCTTGACGCGCACCATCCGACCGCCCACCACCAGGAAGTCTCCCCGTCGCTCGA
>CAZWUN010000368.1:0-5273 GCA_964637145.1 uncultured Burkholderiales bacterium | reverse complement strand
GGTTCATTCTCGAGTAGTTGTTGGGGACGTCCATCACCGAGGTTCTCGGGTCGAAGGCCAGGGGGGCCGGATACTCGGGCACAGGGAAGCCCGGATCCTGGATCAGCCTGCGAGCATCTTGAGTGGAGGCCCAGAAAGTGACCGTCTCTTGATGGCCGGCCGGGTAGGGAGGCTGGGCAGGGTCTGTGTTTCTCAAAGTGGCCGTGGCCGACAGGACGGCATTTTGGGGCGGCTCGTTGGTGAATTCCGGTCGCGACGTCGCAGTCCGTAGAATGTAGCCAATCTTTCGGTTGATTTCGCGATTGGCCCGCAGGGCCTCGTTGCGCTTCTCTCCCCAGACCGAGACCACATTGGCGTTGGCCGTGAGGATCACGACCAGGGTGCTCACGACGGAGAAGATGAACATCGCAACGAGCAGTTCGAACACGGTGGCTCCGCGCACATCAAGTCGACTCATGCTCCCCCTCAATTCAGCACCGCTTCCAAGCGCCAGCGCCGCGTAACGACGTTGGCGCCCTGATCACCAACGCCGGAGTTTTCCGACCATGTAACCGTGACCAGGACTCGTATCAGGTTGTAGCGATAGTTGGCTGGATTGTTGGATAGCCTGGTCATGGTGACGCTGCGTTGGTAGCGCTCGAGATTGACGAAGGCATCGTTGCCGTCGATCAGGTTGTCTCCATTGGTATCTCGAACCCGGTTGAAGACGGCCGTGAAGGGCGGATCGTCAATTGGCACCAGGGTTGCGCTGTTCATCCCGCTGGCGGGGCTCGGCACGCCGGGCGCTGCCACGGAGGTGTGGCGACGATTGATCTTGATGTCTTCCATGATCTGCTGGGCGTAGTAGGCAGCCACGGGCACCAGCTCGGCGTGGTTTTGCTGGGTCACCGAGTAGGTCATGGCCGACATGACGCCGAGCACTGCGATGCTGAGAACCGAAACGGCGATGACCACTTCGAGCAATGAAAATCCAACTCTTGCCATGTTTCTCCGCAAGATTGCCCTCCCGTATCACTCTGCCGCTCAGCTATACTCTAGCGTAAGGCCGGGGCCGGGGCATGATACTCAGGTATGACTTTCTGTAAAAGTGGCAAATTGGGAACTCCAGAGTCCTATTCACCACCTACCATGGTAGCCTGAGCGGATGCGTGAGTCTGTATCCTGGAATACAATCGGTCAGGGGAGGGGCCCGACCTCGGTCACTTTCATCGAGGCCGACTGGTCTTCGGGGCTCAGCGAGGAGGGCTCGAGGTTTTGCTCGATCCAGTCCTGGGCAGCCGCAGTCAGCTCGTCGACCACTTCGCCGGCTCGCTTGCGGGCCGAGCCTTCGGTGTCAAAGGTCAACCAGGGCATCTCGCGCCGGGCCGTAAAGCTCTGCAGTATCTCCCCCTTGGGGTCGAGCAGGCTCAACTCGCCCACGACTTCGCCCTGCAGGGCTTGCACCTGGAAACGCACCAGGCAGTCGGCCGACCGGCCACCCTCGACCAGCGCCAGGCGAGTGCTCTTGCGGAGCTGGACTTCAACCTGCTCCGTCAGGTCGAAGGCCGACAATTGCACGCTTTCTTCCACCATATAGGGAATACCGTAGTAGCCGTAACCGCCATACCCTCCCCAGCCTCCCCAGTTTCCGCAACCGCGACGTCCCCAGCCGTAACCGAGGCTGACGGTGGGATAGGCATAGGCGGTGCGCCGGTAGCGATAGCCCTCGGCTTCCAGACCGGCCCAGCCGACCCTGACCAGGAAGGGCGAGGGTTGAAGCACAGCCAGCATCCGCTTGTTGGGCTCGGCTCTCAGGTCCACCTCCAGGGGAAAGACCCCCGCCGCCGCAGCTTGCAGGCGGTGCGCTCCGGCCACGGTCGGGATCGTCACCGGGGTCGGGCCCAGAGGTTGGCCGTCCAGGTTGACCTCGAGGGGCTGACCGGTCGACTCGACAGTTAATTGGGAGGGACAGCGGGTGAGCTCCAGTGTTTGCTCCGAGTGGTCTCCGGCCTTCAAGTTCAGGGTGAGCGATTCGGGCAGACAGTCGGGGTGGGTCAGCGTCAGCTGGTGCCTGCCGGGCGTCAGGTTGACGTGGCAGGGAGTCACGCCCAACTGGGTTTCTCCCTCCAGAACCTGGGCCCCAACCGGCTGGCTCTGCAGGCTGGCCCCGGTGAAGACGGCCGTGCTCGTGATCAGCCCGGGGGCCTCGACCTGAGCGCAGCGGAACATGTCCTCGGCGGCCTCTTGAGGGTTCTGGTAGGCGCGCACCAGATTGCGCAGTTGCAGGCGGTTGCCCTGGCGTTGGTAGTAACCAAGGGCCGGGAGGTCGCGTCCGCTCAGGCGAAACTCGCGCTGGAAGTCGCGTCCTGCGGGGGTGGCCAGGTCCACCGTCTTCAGACTGAACTGGTAGTTGGCCAGCTCGTTCTGCTTGATCAGAACATAGACGAATCTTCGGGCTCGAGCCGATAGCTCGCTCTGGCCGGGTTGGCTCGAATCGAGGATCACCGCCACCCCGGGCTCGGCCCGGGCCAGAGTGGAGCACAGGGCCAGTAGCAGAATCAGCCTGATAAGTCTCATCTTGGTTAGATCAGTCGTCCTGACGGAGATTCCTTCTCTCGCCAGGAAAGCTAAAGGCCTCTGGTAAACCTGCCGGGCTATGAGCACCAGCCAACTTCTCCAGCAATTGCAGGCCAACGAGGAGGTCTTTCGGGCTGCCGGAGACCTGGCCCGCGAGCTCCAGGGGCACGTGGCCAGCCATCTCAAGTCCAATACGGGGAACCTGGAGACCGACCTGGTGACCGATGCCGACCTGGCGGTGCAGCGGATGATCCTGAGGGCCCTGGTGAACACTCCTCTGGTTTCTTGCCGATTGCTGGCCGAGGAGAGCAATCCTGAGCTGGCCGCTCTGAAAGCGGACTTTTCGCCCGATTCTCGCCTGGTGTTGAGCCTCGACCCCATCGACGGCACACGTCGCTATTCCGAGGGCGAGCCCTACTATTCGGTGATCGTTGGCCTGCATGACGGGACCCGCCCGCTCTACACCTACCTTTACTACCCCGCCTTTCAGTGGTGGATTCGGCTGGTGGAAGACCAGCTCGACACCAGTGGTCCCCTGCCGGGTGCCGAGCATTTGCCGGATCTGTCCCGCAGCATCGTCTACACGGCCGGGCACCCCGAGCAGGAGGTCCCCGAGCGGGTGGCGGCGCTCGGAAAGCGCGGATATCGCTTCGATCATGGCGAGAAGGTGGCTCCCTGCGGCAGCAAGTTCTTGCTCTTGAGCGGCCAATCGGCAGGCTACTACAGCGCCAATCCCAACGCCTACGATGGGCTCCTGGCCTGGCATTACGGGCTGGCTCGCAAGCTGCCGGTGGAAAGCGCAGGTCGGGCCCCCGACCGAACCTTCTCAGGCCCCTTCGACCTTTCGCGCATCGAGTTGGGCCGCTGGGGAGCCCACTATCCCGGTTACTACATCGTGCTCCCCTCCGAGGGTTAGGCAGCGCATTTCTCGAACCTCCGTTCCCATGATGGTCCCGACGGTCCAGGAACGGTTGCAGGCGCTGGTGCGAGAACGCTCGAGCAGGGTCTTGTCCTGTCTCGATCGAGCCGCTCTCAAGCCGGATGAGCCGGCTGTGCACGATCTGCGGGTGGCCTGCCGCCGCATGGATGCAACGCTCGAAATGCTCCAGAGCCTGGGAGGCCGGGTAGGGAAACCCCGTCGGCGGGTTCGAAAGCTTCGTAAGTTGGCAGGTCCTCTGCGCGACCTCCACGTTCTGGAGGTCTGGCTGGCCGATCAGCGAGGGGAATGGCCCGCCCTGGATGCCATTCTGGTGCGTCTGCCGCGGCAGGTCAAACGCGCTTCCAAAGACCTGGTGAAAGACCTGAATCGTTATCCCCGCAAGAAGCTCAAGCGAGCGCTGGCGCGGGTGGTCGTTCCCGAGGAGGCCGACGAGCCGGCCATTCTGGAGAGCTTGGAGAGGGTGGAGAGCGACTGGCACGAGCGGGTGCGCCGAAAGGCCCCCTGGCACGAGGTGCGCATTGCCCTCAAGCGTTACCGCTATCAGGCCGAGTTGGTAGCCGCCCTGGGGCTCGGTCAGCCCGACCTCGAGCAGTTGCGGCACGGTCAGGATTTGCTCGGCCAGGTGCAGGACCTGGAGGTGCAGTCGGAGCGACTCGAGGAGTTCTGGCGCAAATCGGTTTTCGAGCGCATGGGCATCCACGCCTTCGTCACCCACTGCCGAAGCCAGCGCGACCAGTTGATTCAGGAGTGCGCGCGCGCCTTCGCCTCGGTTTGATGTGAACAATCTGTTCACTGCTTTGTAACCGAAAGATAACATCGCTTTCGTTGAGCTTCCGAGCTGTGGCTGGTAGCCTGTCATGGGGAGATGGGCGCTCGGGAGGCCTGGTTTGGCGAGGTCTGGGGACGACCGCAAGGTCGAGAAGATAGAGCTGTTCGTCAAGCGTGCCGTGGAGCCGGCCGAGAAGAATCGGCCGACGCGCCGCGTCGAGCCAGACCGCGTGCTGCGCTTTGTGGGCGAGGTGCTCAAGAAGGGCTCGGATGCGCTGGAGAAGGCCTTCCCGGACCCTCCGCGTCGCACCGGTGGCCGTCCGGATGCGGAGACGGCGTGGAAGCGCTTGGGCGGGGGGATGGACCCCACCTCTGAGAAGCCCGCCTTGCCGCCCGAGGATGCCCCGGGGAAGGAATCGCTGGGATCAGCCCGTCGGCGCCTGATCGAGGAGCGCGCCCTGGAGGAGACCTCGGGTCAGGCTCGCCTGCGCCCGAGTGCCGAGGCCGGGGTCAAGGGGGGAGAGGTGGCGCGAGAGGTGAAGCGCCTGCTCGATTCCGGTGAGGATGAAGCTGTCAAGCTGGTCCAGGAGGTCGAGAAATCTCGCCGATCGGAGGGTGAACCTCGGCCGGTGCTCGTGGTGAGCGAGTCCAGACCCTCCGAGGACGGCTCTGCCCGCCCGCCTGCCCTGGTGGTGGCTGAAACCCGTCCTTCCGAGGACGGCTCGAATCGTCCGGTGCTCGTGGTCAGCGATTCCAGGCCCTCCGAGGACGGCTCTGCTCGCCCGCCTGCCGTGGTGGTGGCTGAGACCCGTCCTTCCGAGGAAGGCTCTCCTCCGGCCGTGGTAGTGGTCAATGAGCCTGGGCCGGCGGCGCGGGCTGCCGAGAATCGCCCGGCGGTTGTGGTCGTGAGCGAGAGGCGCGCTGGGGATGGCAAGGCGCGGCCCCCGGCCGTCGTGGTGGCTGAAGCCCGGCCTACCGAGGATGGGTCGGCTCGTCCGGCGGTGTTGGT
>CAZWUN010000367.1:0-5273 GCA_964637145.1 uncultured Burkholderiales bacterium | reverse complement strand
GCGCAGAAGCTCGCTAAGATCTTGAAGTGCGACTACCGAAGTCTTTTGTAGACTGACCATCTACACGGAGCCCGCAAGATCGAGGGCTGAGACGGCCTACGCAAATTTTTCCACGAATCCTTACCGCCCTCCCATACCTCGCGCAGCGCGCGTCACGACCCCGTCTTGCCTTCACTTGTGAGCCATCAAGTGCGCGCGCTGGGCCTCGACTGCTTCCGCCCGCGTTCGGCGCGCCCTCACGGCCGTGAAGAGAATCCGGTGGTCCTCGTAGAGTCGCTGGCGGATCTTGGGCCGGAAGTAAGCGGACTCACGGGCCACCGGGCAGCGCTCGGAGAATTCCTCCAGGGTCAGGATCGCATCCACCAGACCGTTCCACCAGCTGTCCGCCTTGTCGGGATAGTGCTCCTGGAACCAGGCCTCCTCCGCGTCCCGTTCGGCCCGGGCCGTCAACCGGACCGGCCAACTGGTCACGCCCGGGTCGAGCGGCGCTTCTGGATCTCACGCAAAGCCTGGCGGGCCGGGCGGGTGCGCTCCTCTTGCAGGTCCGCCAGGCTCTCGCGGATCGCTTCCACGGCCCCCAGGCGGTCGAGTAGCTTCTTGGTAGCTGGAAGCGTCCTGCACCACGACCTGCGCCTTGCCATTCCGACTGTTTGGCGAACTGCCGGAGCCGGGAGTAAAGGTCACGCGGTAGGCCCCCGTCGCGGGTGAGACTGGTCGCGTCACCGTTTCTTTCGGTGACTGCAGTCACGTTGCCAACGTCGTCGAGATCTTGCCGCTCGACTGATGGATCGCTCCGCCTGCGCTCAATACGGGAGGAATGCATCAGCATGGCTCCAACGTTGAAGCCCCATCAGGGGGTGAGCTCGAACCCCCCTGCTAGCAGCGCGCGCTCGGCCACCTCGCGGGTAGCCTCGAAGGCTCGGGCTGCCTCCAACTGCTCGCGGGCAGCGGCGACGTCCTGCAGCTCGAGGTAGGCGCTGGCCAGCCGCAGCTTCAGCTCGGGCTGGTCGGGGGCGGCCCGCACCGCTCGCTCGTAGTAACGAGCTGCCCCGGCGTGGTCCGAGGCCAGGGTGTAGCACGAGCCCAGCATGCTCAGGGCTGAAACGTGCTCGGGCGCTTGCTCCACCACCTTCTCCAGGTCTTGCACCCCGCGCGCGAACTCGCCCGCGAACAGGCGCGTCGAGCCCAGCTGGCAGAGGCACTCCAGGCTGTCGGGGGCCAGCTCGCAGGCCCGGGCGTAGGCGCGCACCGCGGCGCTCAGATCGCCCAGCGAGCTTTGCACCAGGCCCAGAGTCTGCAGGGCGAAAGCCGACTCCCTGGTGACCTGGCTCAGCTCTTGCAGGGCCTCCGGCCAGCGACGGGCGGCCACGTGCACCAGGGCACGGTCGAGCGGATCGAGCGGATCGGCCAGCTCCACCACCCGGGCCTGGCTGGCCACCGGCTCATACAGACTGAACTCGCGCACCAGCTCTCGCAGCTCTCTCGAGCCGGGAACCGAGCTGAGCGCGCCCCCGCGGGGGAACTCGCGCTCGCTGCCAGACAGCAGGCACCCCTCCGGCAGGCGGCTGCCCTGCTCGCGGAAGTGCCCGAAGACGCGGCACGAGAAGGGCCGGTGGGGATAGACCGTGCAACCGTCCTGGTAGTGGGGGCAGACCGGATAGAGCAGCTCTCCCGCCTGGTTGCGCTCGCGCCTCGCGTAGCTTCGCATGGCGTCGGCCGCCGTCGGGCTGACGCGGTCGGCCAGGTAGGCCAGCTCGAGCTCGGATACGGCGTGCCGGGTGAGCCCCCGGGCCGTGCAGCAGGTGAAGCAGCTGCCGCAGGCGTTGTGCGGGCTGGTCGGCAGCTGTTGCTCGGCGTAGAGCTGCCCCAGGCGGTCGAGCAGCTTCTTTTGAGGGTTGTCTTCTATCATGATTTCATGCAGGTTTCTGTGGCCAAGAGCGATGTACTGACCGATCTGCGCCAGCGTGCCCGGAGATTCGAGAATCACCTGACCAACCCCGCCAGTCAGGCCGCCCACGACACGCTCAGCCAGCAGATCGACCTGCTCGAGCAGACGCCTGGAGAGACCGTTGGCCAGGTGCGGAGCGAGCTCCTGGCGCAGGCCTCTCAGATGGCCTCCGGGCGCAATCGGCTGGGCCTGGCCAGCGCCGCGATGCTGGGAACCATGGTGACCAGCCTGGTGCTCACCGGTGGCCCCACGGGTGGAGGAGGCTGGACCACTGGGCTCAACGTGGTCTGCCTGCTGGGCGGAGCCATGACCGGCATCCTGGCCCTGGACCGCCACGAGAAGAGGAACTGGCTCAAGGGTCAGGCGGAATCGCTGGAGAGCTTCCTGCCCGCTTCGAGCTACGCCGGTAATGGCAACCTGGTGGGCCAGCCCACCGAGGTGGATCTCTCCGGACCGGCCAGCGTGGCCCAGCTGCGCGGGTTGCTCGAGGCCACCCGGGGCAGCCTGGCCGAGCAAACCCAGCCCGAGTTCGAATCGGCCCGCAAGCAGGTCGAGAGCGACCTGAAAGAGCTCGGGCGCTACCCGGCCGAGAGCCTGGACGAGCTGCGCGCGGTTGTGCGCCAGCAGGACGAGAGCGCCTCACCCTTTGTGCGTTTTGCTCCCTGGGGCCTGGGGGGCAGCCTGGCCAGCATCGCCGTGGCTGGCTGGCACTGGGCCTTTGCGCCCGTCGGCATGGGCGTCATGCTGGCCACCATGGGGGCGCTGATGTATGGCGCGAACAAGCGAGGCAACGCCCGCCAGGTGGAGACCATGCTGAACCGCTGGGAGCCGCAGCTGCAGTCGCTCAAGGAGATCCACCAGGCCGGCCAGGAGATGCGCGACTGGACAACGGTGGGAGCGGGCTCGGCGATCAAGCAAGACGCCATGTCCGTCCTCGTGGGCGGCGTGCGGGTGCCGGTTCGGCCCCGTTAGGCCCAACGGTCGCAGCTGGTCCAGTCCCGGCCAGCTCAGGGTTTTTTCTTGACCCGAACCCCACCCACGACCACGGCATCGTTGAGGTTGAAGATGCGTGGGGCGATGCTGTTCATCGGTGTCACCGGGGCCGGATCGTTCAGAGCATGCAGTTGGTAGAACCGATCCTGGGCGTAGATGGCGTTGTCCGGCCCCAGGGCGGTGCGGGCCGGCTCGCTCATTCCGGCTCGCCAGAGGAGCAGACCGCCGGGGGTGAAGCACTCCAGCGCCCCGCTGTGGTTGAGGTAGTTGCCCGAGGGTACCAGGATGCGACCCTGGCTGTCGTAGCGCACCTCGCCGATGGCCGCGTCCTTGACCAGGGTGGACCAGCGCCGCGTTCCATCCGGGTTGAAGGCGGCCAGGTCGTTGCGGAACATCTCGACTTGATCGGCCACCAGCAAGGCGCCATCTGGGGCCACGCCACAGGGATTGGCCTGCTTGAACCCCTGGATCTTGCTCTGGAGCTGGCCGTCGTGGTCCAGTTGATGGACGGACTGGCCATCGGGAGAGGCTACGAAGACCCGGTCCCGGTCCAGGGTAAACCGGCCGTGGGGGGCCTCGCACGACCAGAGGACGCCCCCACTCCGCGGGTCCAGCGCGTAGAGAGTGCCCTGGCGGGTGGAGGCATAGAGCTGTCCCTCGGGGGCCACCTTCAACTGCGCAAGCGACTCGGTGGACTTCAATGCGAAGGTCCAGCCTCCATCGATTCTGACGATCTCCTGACGCCACGTGCGCGCAAAAACGCCACTCTTCCCGGCTACCAGCGGGCCGCCCGCATCCTTGCGCGTGGCCAGGTGTGCGCCTGTCGTGGGGTCAAAGGTGCTGACCGAGAACGGGTCCGAGAGCGGCACGAGCAGCTTGCCGTCGTGCAGCAGGGGCGTGTCTTTGCACTTGCCGCTGGTGGTCACCGACCAGAGCACGGTTCCATCCTGGGCGCGGGCCTGCAGAACGCCGTCGAACGGGCTCTTGCCCCCGGTGGTGCCGAGGTAGAGCGTACCGTCCGGCCCGACGGCGGGGGGAGAGGAGATGCCTTCCCATTTGAAACGCCTGGTGGGAGCTTCCAGGGGCGCGGGCTCGGTGCGAAGCAGCAAGCGAGACGCCTCGTCGAGCGGGACGGACTTCTGGAAGCTGTCCGTGGCCGTTTCCGGGAGGGGCTGCGAGGACGACTGGGGTCGGAGGAGGGGCAGGCCCGTGGAGATGATCATAGGCCAGGCAACCCGGAGTGAAGGGAAGAAATGCTGTGATTGCCCGGCAGATCAATCATCGACCGCTCCTGTCGTCGCTGATGTTGCCCCATTTCAGGGCAACTCCCCGATCGGAATGAAGAATCCATTGTCTGCCACGACCGGCTCGCGCTGACGCTCGCTCTCGCGCACGCGCGTCACCTCGCCGTCTCGCACCAGGAAGCCCTTCTCCTCGAGTCCCGAGCGCCACAGGTCGGACACCACGTTGCGCTGCATCACCTCGCTCGGCTCGATGGGCACGTTCGTGCCAAAGGAGGCCAGCCCACACGAGTGGACCGAAACGAGCTTGCCGCGGTGGCGCGAGCCCTCGGCCACGCAGTCCAGATCGGAGTGGGCCCCGAGCCGGCCCTTCACGGCGCTGCCGGTCAGGTAGATTCGGCGCCCGGCGTGCTCCATCAACTCGGCTGCCACCTGCTTGAGCTCGGCGTCGAGTTGCTCGACCCGGTCGACCACCTCGGCATCCGTGTAGGGCTTCTCCAGGTCGCGCACCAGCTTGTCCGCCCAGCGCCACTCCTCGCGCCCGACGGCGTATCCCGAGCGAGGGGTCGCTTCTTCCCGGTCGAGCCTGGTAATGAACTCATCCGGGAAGTGAACCAGGTAGGTGGCCAGGTTCTCGCGCATCAACAGATGCCGCTCGAGGGGCACGGAGGCCCTCGTCATCAGCTTGCCGGCGACGTCCCAATGGCGGTCCACCGGCAAAGTGTACGCGCGGGCCCTGAAAAATTATCGACCGCTCCTGTCGTCGCTGAGAATTTTGGCCGACCTCAGCGCTTGCGGCGCATCCACTCCTCGGGACGGTCTTCCTCGGTGGGCCCGGCCCGGCTTGAATCGCTCTCCGGAGAGCCTCGAGCCAACTCATGGAAACCTGTCCTGGCATTCACAAATCGGTAATCTTCCCGGTCGGGGACTGGATTATTCTGCGGGCATGATGATTCAGATGCGCCCTCTCGAGGGCAAAAAGATAATGATCGACCCCGGCCATGGGGGGCCGGATCCCGGAGCCATCGGTCAGGCGGGAGCGGAAGAGGAGGACGTGGCCCTGGCCATGTCCCAGAAGCTCCAGGAGGACC
>CAZWUN010000366.1:0-5284 GCA_964637145.1 uncultured Burkholderiales bacterium | reverse complement strand
GGGGGGGGGGGGGGCGGGGGGGGGGGGGGGGGGGGGGGGGGGGGGGGGGGGGGGGCGGGCGCCAAGCCGCGCTGCCCTGCTGGCTCGTCTGGCTGAACTGGGCCGTCTGGGTGGTCGTCTGGGTCGTGGTCTGCGGCGTTTGCGCCTGAGGGTTTGCTCCCGGGTTTTGCTGCGCTTGAGGCTGGCTCTGGGTCGTCTGGGTCGTCTGAGTCGTCTGGGTGGACGATTCGGACTTCTGGGTTTGCGGCTGGGCGGTCTGGCCAGACTGAGATGGATTCGAGCCGCTCTCATTCGTCTGAGCGGTCTGAGTCGTCTGGGTGGTCTGCGTCGTCTGGGTCGTCTGGGTGTGGGTCTGTCCGTCGGCCGTGGTGGTGGTCGTGGTCTGCGTGGTGGTGGTCTGGGTGGTCTGGGTCTGGGTGGTGGGCTCTTCACCCGACATCTGCTTCCAGGCGTCGTAAATCTCGCCGTTGGAATCCAGAGCCTCCTGCAGGGTCAACATCTCCTGCGTGTCATCGAAGAAGCGGCTGGGAATGTCGATGGCCGTGGAGGTGGTGGTCGGCCGGAACGTGCTGACGCTGACAAAGCTGACCGAATCCGACCCCTTGTTGCGGCCCGGAGCATTCTCGCTATTTCCAGGACCGTCGATTCGTCTGGCCACTCAAGTACCCCCGGAAAGCTCCCTCCCAGTATAGCAGTTCTGGTTCCGATCGGATCCCCCCGGAAGGAACTTTGGAGCTACTCGCTCGGAGCCAGCTCCGAGGCGGGGGGTTTGACCGCAACCCCGGACTCGAGCGAGATGGGCAACCCCAGACATTTGCTCGCCTCGGCCTCCAGAGCCGGCGACCAGGCGCTCTCCAGCCCAACTCGCATCAGCGCATTGCGAGCCGCCTTCACCGGGTCGGAACGCTTGTAAACGTCAGGGAAGGTGACCAGGTAGAGCTCGCCGTCGGGACCTTTGCCGACCTTGGCCGTCTCATACTCGACCCGCACCGGCATGCCTACGCTGACCTGGTCGTAGAGCTTGCGGATGGCCCTGGGATACATCCGCATGCAGCCGTGGGTGGTGGACAGGCCGATGTTCACGTCCTTGTTGGTGCCGTGGATGCCGTAGCGAGGGATGCTCAGGCCCAGCCAGCGGTCGCCCAGGGGATTTTTGGGGCCCGGGCCGACCGGGCGACGGTCCTTGGCCCATTTGGGGGGATACCAGGTGGGGTTTTTCACTTTCTCGATGATGGTGGCATAGGTGACCGGGGTCTTGTAGTCCTTGGCCAGGCCGATCGAGATGGGGTAAAACTGGCGGAAGTGTCCGCCTTTGAAAAGATAGAGGCCGCGCTCGGGCAGGTTGATCACCAGCCCGTCTCGGGGCGGGCTGGAGGGCAGGATGCGGGCCAGAGGCAG
The DNA here is from genome assembly GCA_964637145.1 of uncultured Burkholderiales bacterium. GTDB lineage: Bacteria > Vulcanimicrobiota > Xenobia > Xenobiales > QWHO01 > QWHO01. Next base: position 3,886 of record CAZWUN010000366.1, on the reverse strand, counting down.
GATGACCGGGGTGCCGGGGTAGATTTTGGTGGCCGACTGGGGCCACTCATTGGCAAAGCAGAGGTGGTCGATGGCCAGGCTGTTGCGCTCGGCGATGTCGAGCAGGTTCTCGCCCTCCACGGCCACGTAGCCGCCCACTTCGCCCACCACCGGGCGGGGGCGCTCGGCCAGTGCGACCATGCCCAGCAGAGTCCAGATCATGAAGCCCAGCAGCGTTTTCTTGCTCATAGGAGCCTGTTTCGCTCGACTCGGGGCAAACCCTGGCAGGAAACTTGAAGGGGATTCGGTCTGGCCCTGAGAAAGCCCACCCATGGCTGTCCGGGTGATCCCCCGTGCCGAGCACCCAATCTCGCGCAAGTTTATCGACGAGGACGCTCTCAAGGTTCTCTACCGCCTCTATCGGTCGGGGCACACCGCCTACCTGGTGGGCGGCAGCGTGCGTGACCTATTGTTGGGACGCCGTCCCAAGGACTTCGACGTGGCCACCTCGGCTCGTCCCTCGCAGCTCAAGCGCCTCTTTCGCAACTGCCGCCTGATCGGGCGGCGTTTTCGTCTGGCCCACATCCACTTCAACAGCGGCAAGATCGTGGAGGTCTCCACCTTCCGCCGCGAGGCCGAGGGGCGGGGCGAGGGCGACCTGCTGGTCACCCACGACAACACCTTCGGGACTCCCGAGGAAGACGCTCGGCGACGCGATTTTACGGTCAACGGCCTGTTCTACGACATTTCGGATTTTTCGCTGCATGACTACGTGGGGGGCGTGGAGGATGTGCGCAAGGGGATCATCCGTACCATCGGCGACCCCAATGTGCGCTTCCAGGAAGATCCGGTGCGCATGATCCGGGCCATCAAGTTCGTGGCCAAGCTGGGCTTCAAGGTGGAGAAGGCCACCTGGAAGGCGCTGGTGACTCACCTTCATCACATCGAGAGCGCCGCCAGGCCACGCGTTCATGAAGAGCTGGCCCGACTGCTCGAGTGCGGGGCTGCGGCCATGAGCCTGGAGTATCTGAGCGAGTCGGGCTTGCTCTCTCACGTCGAGCCTCACCTTGCCTCCTATCTCGCTCGGGCCGAAGCCGGTCACGTGCCGGAGGATCAGGACGCCCACCTGGTCTTTCGGATGTTCGACGCCATCGATCAGCGGGTGGCCAAGGGGTGGGAGATCGAGCGGGCTATCCTGTTCTCGGTGTGGGCCTATCCGCTGGTGCTCGAGCGCGGCCTGGCCAGTCTGGACGATCCGACCGAGATGGTTCGCACCACGGTGGAAGACCTGGCCGAGGTGCTGGGGCTGTCGCGGCGTGACTCCGAGCGCGTTCAGCAGTTGCTGGTGGCGCAACGCAAGCTCCTGCCCACGCGCCGTCGCAAGGGGTTGCCCCGAGGATTCTACCAGAAGTCCTACTTTGCCGACAGCTTCCTGCTCTTCGAGCTGTGGGCGACGGCCTCTGGCAACGAGGCCGAGCTGGACTGGTGGAAAGGCCGCATCGAGGGCGCCGAGGGCGGCTCGGCGGGCTCAGCCATCGCCTCCCCCGGTCCACAGGTCCATTCTGAGTCGGGGGGCGGCCGCAAAAGGCGACGCCGCGGCCGCCGACGCCGGACGCCGGTCGAGCAGTGAGCGAGTCGGGCTGGCTGGCTGAAAGCCACCGCATGGTGGTGGAGCAGCTACGCCAGCGCGGCATCACCTCCGAAGCCGTGCTCCAGGCCATGGAGCGCCTTCCCCGTCACTTCTTCGTTCCCCGCCAGCGCCATCGGGCCTATGACGACGCCGCTCTGCCCATCGATTGTGGCCAGACCATCTCCCAGCCCTGGATGGTGGCCGCCATGACGGCGGCGCTCGAGCTTCAAGGCGACGAGAAGGTTCTCGAGATCGGCACGGGCTCGGGCTATCAGTGCGCCGTGCTCACGCTGCTGGCCCGCGAGGTTTACACCATCGAGCGTCTCCCCGAACTGTCCGCCCAGGCCCGCCAGCGGGTGACCCAGCTGGGGCTGGGGCCGGTCCACTTTCGAGTGGGCGACGGCAGCCTGGGTTGGCCCGAGGCCGCCCCGTTCGACGCCATCCTGGTGACGGCCGCGGCTCCCCGCATCCCCCCGCCGCTCCTGGAGCAACTGGCCGTGGGTGGCAGGCTGGTGATTCCGGTGGGCGAAGGCGAGGTCGACCGGCTGGTGCGGGTCACCCGCGAGCGGGCTGACTTTCTCCGCCACGAAAATCTGGTGGAATGCCGTTTCGTGCCCCTGATCGGGCGCTACGGCTTCCCCGAAGGAGCCTCCCGTGAGCAATCCTGAAGCCGCCAAATGGGCCGCCGCGCGGCGCGCCGTCGAGCTGGTGCAGGCGGGGCAGGTCGTCGGCCTGGGCACCGGCACCACCGCCATCAAGTTCCTCGAGCTCCTGGCAGAGAAGGTGCGAGAAGGGCTCTCCATCCAGGGAGTGCCCACCTCTGAGGCCATCGGCCGCCAGGCTCGAGAGTGGGGCATTCCTTTGCTCGAGAGCTTTACCCGGGTCGACCTGACCGTGGACGGGGCCGACCAGATCGACCCCTCGGGTCGCATCATCAAAGGAGGCGGCGGGGCGCTTCTGCGCGAGAAGCTGGTGGCGCTGGCTTCCCGGGTGGAGGTCATTCTGGTCGATCCCGGCAAGCTGGTGGCCGAGCTCACTCGTGCCCTGCCGGTGGAGATCATTCCCTTCGGGGTGGAGACCACCCTGGCGAGGCTGCGCCAGGCCGGAGTCGAGCCTGCGGTGAGGGCTGAATTCACCAGCGACGGAGGCAACCTGGTGGCTGACTGTGCCTACCCGGCCTCGCTCATGCGCGATCCCGCGCAACTGCACGAGCGTTTGAAAGCTATTTCCGGGGTGGTGGAGACGGGGCTCTTCCTGGAGCTGGTCGATCAGCTGATCATCGGCCACGAGGACGGCCGGGTGGAAGTGCGCGAGTTCAGCCGGACAGCCGCTGGTAGATGAGGTAGAGGCTGCCCGGGATCTTGAGCTGGTCGCCTTCCCAGGCTGCCAGCAGCTGGGGATTGACGGCCAGCCGCTCGGCCAACTGATCCAGACTGAGCCCGGCTGCCTGGCGCAGCTCGGCCAGCCGGGTGGCCGGGAAGGCAAAACCGTAGCTGCGGGCGTTGTAGCGGGGCAGGGCTTCAGCCAGGAGGTGGTCGCCCAGGCTCTCGACCTGGGAGGGGTCCTGATCCTGCCAGAAAGCCTGCAGCTCTTCGTCGGTGCAGCGATAAAGGTCGGGAGCCTTACGTTTGGCCATCGCGGCAGGCGTTTCTCGGCCCGGTCGGGGTTCTCCTGGCAGCGATTCTTCTCCATGGTTCGAGGGATAGCGGCGCCGGCGCGGAAGGCCCCCGGGTGAGCTGGTGCGAGATCACCTTTCTGCCCGCGGGCAAGGTCGGGCGCGTGCGCGCGGGGAGCAGGGTGCTGGATGCGGCCGAACAGGGCCAGGTCAAGCTCCGCCACGTGTGCGGAGGCCAGGCTAACTGCACCACCTGCCGGGTCCAGGTCCAGTCCGGGCACGAGCACCTGACGCCCGTGAACGACAAGGAGCTGCGCCGCCTGCCCGACCTGCGACTGGAGGCCCGCTGGCGACTGGCCTGCCAGGCCCGCGTGCACGGGGCGGTGACGGTGCGCATCCCAACTCTGGTCGAGCAACTTGAGGAGGCCCGAGAAAATGATACACCAGCTGGATGAGTTTCCGCCCCGTCAGGACAGCGCCCTGGAAGAGCTGGAAGGCAACTGTCGACGGCTTTTGGAGCTGGTGGGGGAGGACCCCACCCGGCAGGGCCTGGTCAAGACCCCTGAGCGGATGGCCAAGGCCTACGCCTATCTCACCAGCGGCTACGAGATGGATCCTGAAGCGATCCTGAAGGGGGCCATCTTCGACGAGCCCTCGGAGGA
>CAZWUN010000365.1:0-5329 GCA_964637145.1 uncultured Burkholderiales bacterium | reverse complement strand
GCTGCCCAGAATGGCGCCCGATGCCACTCGAACCCGACGACCCAGACGCACTCCTTGCATCAGGACAGCCCCCGGCTCGAGCAGGCACTCCTCGCCCACCTCCACGCCCTCGGCGACAAAACAGCAGGGTCCGACGAGCACGCGATCACCCAGGCGCGCACCGGGCTCGACCACGGCCCCCGCTCCGACGGTAGCCCCCTCGCCCAACCAGGCCTCAGCCGACACGGAAGCTCCCGGGACCAGGGTGAGGCGGTCCTTAAGGCGCTGGTAGAGTTGGTCGTCGCCCTGAAACTCGACTCCCACGGTGGCGTCGCCACCTGTGCTGCCAGGAGGACCCAGCCCCCCCGGGCGGGCTCCCAGGCAGCTGATGATCAGGTCGGGCTGGTTCGTGGTAGCACCAAATTCTCGGGCCAGATCGGCCAGGCGCCAGGGGGGGCCGTTTAGCAAAGGCTGCATCCTCGCACGGCTAAGAAGTTACTTCTGGTTCAGCTTGATGAGAATGTCGGTAGTCACATTCTCACCGCTCGTGTACTGGACGGCAGGCAGATGCATGGTGTCGATCACCACCACGTCCAGACCCCGCTCGCGGGCCACCTGCTCGGAAGCCTGGGTGATGCGCCGGTAGGCTTCTTCGTAAAACTTGCTCGAGCGAGCCTGCCAGGACTTGGAGGCCGACTGGATGCGGTCGTTGAGGTCCTTCAGCTTCTGCTTGTTAAGGTCTTCCTTGGACCGGGGAATGCTTGAGAGAAAACTCCCTGTCTCAGCCGCCCAACTCAAGTTCATATCTCGAAACTCGGGCATCTCGCTGACCACACGCTCGGTGTTGACCACGCCGACCTTAAGCTTTCGCGGCTCGACCTGACCGCAACCGACGACCAGCAACACCAAACTCAAAAGGGCGGCTCTGGTCTTACTCATTTCTTCTTCCCGGGCGCCTTCGTCGGAGTTTGCTGGAGTTTAAGCTCCAAGTCCTGGGTGATGCTCACCGCGCCGTACTCCACGGTGGGGTAGCCAGGTGTGTCCACCAAAACGAGGTCGATACCCTTATCCTTGCTTACCGCCTCGGCCGCCTCGCTGATGTGCGCGAAACGAGCCTTGAGGAATTCCTGAGTCTTGGTGAACCACTTCTTGTCTAGCTCGGCATTCATCTCCCGGAACTTGCTCAGGTCGGTCTGGCTCAAATTGCTCGCGCCGCCGGCCTCGCGAATGCGGGCGTTGATCTTCTTCTGCAACTCGACCCGGGCCTTGGCATAGTCGCCGGCCATCTTCTGATAGTCCGGGTCGCTCTGCACCAGCGAGACGGTGTTCACCGTTCCGGTGGTCATCTTGCTCGTGGGAGCGCAGCCGACCAGAGCCATCATGCACAGCCCCAGCGCCACCCCCAACCATGCTGTTCGTTTCATAAACATCCTCCTAGGGCGATTCGGGCCTGGCCTTGGTCTTGATGGCGACCATCGCATAGTCGGTCAGATCGACGCAGCCACGATTCTCAATGTAAGTGCCGATCACAATGTCGATCTTCTGCTTCTTGGCCACCTCGCCGATGTCGCCCTTGAGGTCCGCCACCATCTTGTCGAAAAGCTCCGTGCGCTGTGTCTGCAGCTTATCGCGCTGCTCCTCGAGCACCTTGATCTTCTCCTTGGTGGCCGCCGAGAGGCCCTCGCGGGCATTGGCCTGTACGGCCTTCTTCAGCTCTTCCTGCTGCTTCTCAATGCGGGCTTTCAGCTCTTCCGACTTTGCTTTGAGCCGGGCCACGGCCGCACCCTGCTCGGCTTCCATCTTCTGGCGCGCGGCGGCCGCTTCTGCCTCCATCTTGGCGCGCAGCTCATCCTGCTTCTTGGCGATCATGGCCTTGATCTCCGGCGTCATGGTGGGCTGCTTTGGACGGGGGGCCGGAGGGGGCGCTCCGGCGCTGGCCGGCAGAGCCCCGATCTGGCCCTCCACTTCGCGATTGACTTTATCGATGGCGGCTTTGGTCTCGGCCGCTTGGCGGGCCTCCGAATCGGACCGAAAGCTCTTGAAACGGCCCTCAAGCTCGGCGCGCTTGGCGTCCTTGAGCCGCTCCTCCTCGTCCGAAATGGCCTCGAGTTGAGCCTGCAGATCGGCCTGCTCGGCCTCGTCTTTAGCCACCTGAACCTTCAGCTGAAGGTTCAGCTTCTCTTGCTGATGAGTCCTCATGATCTCGTCTTCATAGGCGGCGATCTCCGAGTCGATGCGAGCTCGCTCGGCCTCGCGCTGCTCGCGGTGCACTTTCTCGACCTCGAGCTTGATGGCTTGAACCTTGCGCTCGCGCAGGAGCAGAAGATTCTTGCGCTGCTCGCTGAGAGGGGCCGGCATGTTGACCGGCTCAGTCGGCGCGACCGCCTCGGGAGCGTTCTTCTTGATGTAGGCCTCGAGCTCTTTTTGCATCTCGGCCGAGCCCTTGGCTGCCTCGGCGTCAAGCCGGCCCTTCATCTGGTCAGAGAGCCCGGCCATCTCAGCCGCAATGGCCGCCTGCTCAGCCTCCATCTCGGACTGAGCTCTCAACAGCTCCTTCTTGTATTTCTCCTGGGCGGCTCGCAAGACATCGTCGCGGTCTTGCATGGGGGCGAACTCGATCTCTTGCTTGAGCTCGGCAAGTTGCTGGTCGAGCTGGGTCAAGCGCTCATAGTCAGGATGAGCCTTGAGCAGGTTGGAGTAATCCACCACACCCAGGGTTCCACCTAGCGCCTCCCGGACCGAAGTCTGCGGATCTTGAGCCCCCACCGGAGTCGCCAAAAAGGCTCCCGAGGCCAGCACCGAAACCAGAGCCAGCCCGCTCCCCCAGCGCAACCATGCGGATCGCAAAGTGTTCTGCATGACCTTGCCCTCCTTACGGACTGCTGGGAGCCTTGGTGTTGCCGGCCGGCGTGCCCTTGGTGCCGGTCTTCTTCAGGAAGGTATCCACCACTTCGTTGGTGAGGTTTCGCCCTCCATACATGACGTGCACCTTGTCGAGCACCAGAGAAACGTTGTTCGCCTCAGCCGCCTCCGAAACCGATTGATTGACGGCCTGCACGAGGGGGGCAACCTCGGATTCTTGGCGAGCCTCCATGCGCATCATCAGCTCCTTCTGGAGATTCTCCACCTCTTGCTGAGTGCGACCCTGGGCTTTTTTACGGAATTCCTCGCCCAACTCGTTCTTGAGGGCGGCAAGCTTGAGATCCACCTCCTGGAAGGCCTTCAGGTTGCGCACGACATCCTGGTCGAAGTAGGCGATCGGCGAGTCCTTGGTGTCATCCTCGGCCGGCAGCTTGAGCTCGGTCTTGGAGGTGAATTGAGACTTGACTTCCTCGGTGATGTCTTCGACACCGTAGACCACGATGCGCTTATCCAGCACTACCTTGTAATTCTTGTTGCGAGCCACGATGGCGATGGCCGCCTCGGCCCGGGTCTGCAACGGCTGGAGAGTCTTGTTTCTTTCCTGCTGCAGCTCCATCTCGAACTCGGAGGCCTTCTCACGCACCTTGCGGGCGCCCTCCTCGTTTCGCGATTGGGTGGCGGCAAATTCTTCCAGCTTCTTGGTGAACTCGGCGTTCTTCTTGTCCAGATGCTCGCGCGCCTTGGTGAAGTCCTCGAGCTGGTAGATGGCGTCTGAGTCGAGCGAAGCAACCTTCTTGATAGGCGAGCCAACGCCGCCGCTCTTGAGCACAAACCAACCGGCGGCGATGGCCACCAGCAACAGGACGAAGCCTGCAATCAAAGGGACCTTATTGGAGCCTCCACCGGACGAGGTGGAAGTCATCGTGGTTTCTCCATCTTGCATGCGAATGGACCTCCTCAAGGTCGGGGGCTTTCGCGCCGCCGCCCGCCAGAACGATGTCTCACGCGCGGGTGAGCTTTGGGTTATCGGTAGTCTAACCTTTTCCGCTCGGCTGTCAACAGTCCGACCTGAAACAATCGGGCAACCGTTACAGCCACGGACGCAGAAGAACTTGAAAAAGTTCCCAGCTCGGCTGGAATCCTCTCAGAACGACTGGCCGATGCCCAGACTGGCCCGACCGCCGTCTTCTCCGAAGGCATAGTCGATGCGGATGACGCCCAGGCCCAGGCTGGGGAACACGATACGAAGTCCGGCTCCGACGTCAGCCTTGAGGGCGCCCGAGGTGACCCCCGGAGTCCAGGCATTGCCGGCGTCAGCAAACACGGCTCCACGCAAGAACTTGATGCGGCCGATTCCGAAGCGATACTCGGCATTCAGCACCACAAAGCGGGTTCCGAAGAAGGCGTTCTCGCGATAGCCACGCAACGTGTCCGTGCCACCCGCGAAGAAGAACTCCGAAACCGGGGCGTTCCCGTTCAGCATTCCGGCCCAGGCCCGCATGGCCAGAGTCGAGTTGCTGCCGAACGGAATGTAGGAGCGGCCTTCGGCGACCAGCTTCGTGTAGCTGAAATCTCCACCCAGGCCGGCAACGGCGACCGAGCCGTTGGCAAAGTTACCAACTGTCGGATTGAAGACATCGTCGCGAGTGTCGTAGAGGGCCGAGATGGCCAGGCTGTTCAGATCACCACTTCCAATGCCCACGGGCACGAAGAGCGAATCCGGATCCTGGGAGATCTCGATGGTTTCGCGGCGGAAGGTCAGGAAGCCGCGGAAGTCGTCAGTAAAAGGATGTCCGTAGGTAATCGTGCCGCCATAGCGACGATCATCATACAATGCGAACTGATCGGGATTACCGCCGATCACCGGCTGGCGCAGTCCGGAAACCTCGTTGAGGAACAGGGAAACGCCGATGGAGTCCTGGTTGTCATTGATGGCCGGATCGAAGTAACTCAGGCCCAGGGCGCTGATGTTGGCACCACGCTGCCACTGGACACTGACCGACTTGCCCTGGCCGAACAGGTTGCGGTCGGAGAAGGAGATGGCACCGGTGATGCCAGGGCGCACCGCTCCCGAACCGCCACCGGCATAACCCACGCCGATAGTGGCCAGACCCGTCTTCTGCTCTTCCACCGCCAGAACGAGTACCACCTTGCCCGGTTCGGTGCCAGGCTCGGGTTCGATATTAACCTTCTTGAAATAACCCAGGTTATTGAGACGCTCGAGGTCCTTCTGAATCTTACGCCGCTGCAAGACCTCACCGGGCTTGGTGCGCAGATTTCGGGTGATGGTGTCGGTCTCGGTCTTGGTGTTGCCCTCGACGCGAATCTCTTCCACCACGGCCTCGAGCACTTTGAGAGTTACCGCGCCCTGATCGGGATCAAGCCGCGGACGGATGGTATCCAGAATGTAGTCATTCTTTTCATACAACTCGGCAACGCGAGCACTGTCTTCCTTGATGGTCTTCTGGTTGAAAAGCTCACCCACTCG
>CAZWUN010000364.1:0-5341 GCA_964637145.1 uncultured Burkholderiales bacterium | reverse complement strand
GCCCATCGTGGCGCTCAAGTCTTACCTGATGACCCCCTTCGTGGAGGAGCGGCACCTCGAAGAGCTGGTGCAGCGGGTGCTGCACGCCCAGACCGAGCTGGAGGCCAGCCTGGCGGAGGCTTGAGCCCCACGCCCAGCTTGCTCCCAGAGGCTGCGCGCAGCGGGCCGCTTCGGAGGTCCGAGCGCGGGATCACTCCAGCTCGATGGCGTCGAGAGGATGTTCCGGCTCGCCCAGCAGCACTTCGTGGCGCAGGCGAAAGCGGAGCAGGGCCTCCACCAGCTTCGCGGAGCGGTTCGGGCTGGCGGCGGCCCGCACCAGGTCGGCCGGGCAGGCGCGGGCCAGCGCCAGCTCGAGCCGCACGTCGAAAACCTGCGAGCCGACCAGCAGCCGGCTGCCGTCGGAGGTGAACTGCGGGCGCCCGGGAGCCTCCAGCACCTGGTCTGGGAACTCCGAGCCGGGGTGGAAGAACTCGAGCCGCTGGCCATCCGAGGCGGCCAGCGCCCGGCTGCTGGGATGGAAGGCCAGCAGCCGGGCGCTCCGCTGCTGGCGCCAGGTGGCCTCGACCTGGCCCAGCGGGCTCCAGTGCTGGATCGCCGTGGAGGTGGCCGTGAGCAGCGAGCCATCGGCTCTCCAGCTCCACGCGATGCAGCCAGGAAGCGCCAGGCAAGCGCGCTCGTGCAGCTGAGGCAGGCCGTAAAGCCTCAGGCCGGGACTCGTCTCCACCACCAGTACATCCCCCTGGAGGGCGGCCCGGCCGGTCAGGTCGAGCGAGGAGAGGAGCTCGCCGGAGTCGGCCTCCCAGACCTCCAGATGCTCTTTGCCCAGCAGCACGATCAGGCCCTCGCCGGCCAGCAGGGTCCGGGCCCAGCGGGCCCGACGCGACCAGACAAGCTCCCCCGAGGCCAGATCCCAGCATTGCACCATGGGGTCTTGCAGCACGAAGAGCCGGTCGGAGAAACCCGCTCCCACCAGCGGCTCTTCCAGCGCAAGGGTGAGGACCGAGCCATCGTTCAGGTCGATCACCCGGCAGGGCTCGAGGTGCTCCTGGGTGAGGTGCGGGATGTCGGCAAGCGAGACCCAGCGCGGCTGCAGCACAACACGCCGGCCCACGACCAGCACTCGGGGGGGAGCATAGGGCAGGCCGGGCGCGTCGGGAGCGCTCCAGAGGGGACCTCCTTCCAAGAACTCCAGGACCAGGCGCAGGTCATCCAGGGCTACGATGGCCTGGCCCGGCACCACCAGGAAGTCTTCTCCAGCCACCAGCTCGGGGGCTTCGAAGCTCGCCAGAAGCTCCAGCGGAGTGGGGTGAGGCACCAGCAGCTGGCGCAGCTCCTCGTCTTGCAGAGGGTCGGTGGAGCCGCCCAGGGTCAACTCGGCCCAGAGAGCATCGCCGTCGCGTCCCTCCAGCAGGCGCTCCAGGCTGGAGCGCACGCTCGGCTGCGACCACATGTGGCCACGGCCGCTCTTGCGCAGCCGTGCTGCCAGCACGCTGCGCTGCTCGTCGGTGAGCCGCGGGATGATCCGGGCGACCGCTTCTCGGTCCGGGGGCTCACCGGCCCCGGCCACCCAGCCGAACACTTCGCGCAGCTCCGGGTCGGCTGGCGCAAAGCCGGCCTGCTCGACCTTGAGGCGCGCCGCGGCGGACCACTCGGAAAGCGCCGCCGTCCCCAGGGCGTCGGGCCAATCGCCGCCGAGTCCGCTGAAGAGGAAGCCCTCGGCAGCCCGCCGGACCTCCTCGTCGGAATCACTCAGGGCGCGCAGGAGAAGGGCCGCATCGCCGCTCGCGAGCTGGCAACGGCCGGACTTGAGCTGGCTGGCCACCCGGGCCACGTCGGGCCCCTCGGCCGTGAAGCCCAGATCGCGGACCAGGCGGCCGAGGTGCTCGTTGCGGTGGGTAAACCAGCGCAGGGCCACCTCGTGGCGAAAGGCCGGACCGGCGTGGCGGACCACGGCTCCCGGCCTCTCCCCGCGCTCGAGGCGCTTGAAGAGTGCGTCCAGCAAGGGGTCTTGCATCAGGGGGTCTTCCATTCGGGGAAGGCAAGATCCCGGTCAGCTTGGCCCGCCCGAACTGCACAGTCGGGGCTCGAACCCGGGGCGGTGGGGCAGGTGGCACAGCGCGGTGCCCCACGCCGGGCGGTGGGGATCCCCACACTGGGCGGTGGGGCAGGTGGACGGCGCGGTGCCCCACGGCGGGCGGTGGGGATCCCCACGCTGGGCGGTGGGGCAGGTGGGAGGCGTGGAGCCCCACGCGGCGGGCGGTGGGGACTCCCAGGATTCAAACGAAGGGCGCGGGGCCCCCTCCTTTGCTCGGGACTGGTCGTCTGAAGCGAGCAGCAATCTTCATAAGGACGGCCTCAGCTCCAAGGGTCTATCAGCTTGATCCCACATCCGTGAAAGTCTCGGACGTTGCGGGTGGCGAGGGAGGCTCCGGCCGAGCGTGTCACGGCGGCAATCTGCGCGTCGAACTGCGAGATCGGTTGACCAGCACGGCTCCGCTCGGCCGCGATCAGAGCATACAGGGGAGCTGCCTCGGTGCCGAACGGCAGAATACGTCCGGCGAAGTCTTCGCGAAACATGGCGCCCGCAGCGTCGCTGAGCGCGGTGCGGCGGTGACCAGCAGGAAGTAGCGCCAGGCCATGCAGGATCTCGGCCTGAGTAACGCTGGTTAGAAAGAGGCTCGAGGGAGGTTGCTCGGCCATCCAACGCAGCACTGCAGTCTCGGGACGCTCGCGCATCAACTCGGAGAGGACATTCGTATCCAGGACGATCATTGCCCCGGGGGCGTTCGAATCGGCTCGCGGGGGGGCAGTTCCAAATCCACGCCACCAAGCTTCTCGAACCTCTTCCGGATGGCCTCGGCCAGATCGGGAACGGGCGACTCCTGCGCCAGCGCGGCGCACAGGATGTTTCGGGCTTCCTCCTCCATGGAGCAGTTCCGATGGGCGGCCCTGATCTTGAGCCGACGCTTGGTTTGCTCGTCCAGGTTTCTGATGGTGATGCTGGCCACGGCACTCCCTTTGTGCAATCAATGATTTCATTTTAAGCACTGCTGGTAGCCTGGTCAAGCTTAAGACATTCACGAGCGGACCGGTCCAGGGGCGCAGCGCGGTGCCCCACGCCAGGGGGGGCACAGGGTTCCTCAGCCAGCTTCCAGTCGCTCAGCTCGCCGAAGGGCAGAGCTCGCTCAGCACACACTCGGAGCAGCGCGGCTTTCTGGCCAGACACACGTAGCGCCCGTGCAGGAGCAGCCGCGAGGAGCCATCGCTCCAGGCCTTGCGGGGAAGGAGCTTCATCAGCTCCTGCTCCACCTCTTCGGCATCCTCCTTGGAGGTCAGCCCCAGCCGCGCCGCCACGCGCTTGACGTGCGTGTCCACGATGACGCCCGGCACATTGAAACAGTGGCCGAGGATCAGGTTGGCCGTCTTGCGCCCCACCCCGGGAAGACTGATCAGCTCCTCCATCGAGCGCGGCACCGCGCCGCCGAAGCGCTCCACCAGCGCGGCGCTGCACTCCTGGATCGAGCGCGCTTTGTTCTTGTAAAAGCCCGTGGGCCGCACCACCTCCTCCACCTCCTCGCGCACGGCCTGCGACAGCGAGAGTGGCTCGGGCCAGCGGTTGAAGAGCACCGGGGTGACCTGGTTGACCCGTTCATCGGTGCACTGCGCGCTCAGGATGGTGGCCATCAAGAGCTCCCAGGCGTTGGAGTGTTTCAGCTCGCAGACCGGCTCGGGAATGCTCTCGGCCAGGCGAGCCAGGATCTGGGCGGCGCGTTTCTTGCTCACGCCACGGAGTTAGACGAAGGAGAATGCGACCCTGCAACCTAAACTGCAGAGCGCTATGACAACCGAAGCCACCGCCAAACGCCTGATCCGGGTGGGCCACAGCCCCGATCCCGACGACGCCTTCATGTTCTATGCCCTGGCCAAGAACGCCCTGGATACGGGCGATCTCGACTTCCAGCACGTGCTGCAGGACATCGAGACCCTGAACCTGTGGGCCTTCCGGGGCGAGCTGGAGGTCACCGCTGTCTCGCTTCACGCCTACGCCTTCCTGCACAAGAAGTACGCCCTGATGGCCTGCGGAGCCAGCCTGGGCCACGGCTACGGCCCCATCCTGGTGGCCCGTCCCGGCACGGACCTCAAGACCGCCCTCGAGGGCCCGGTGGCCATCCCGGGACGACTCACTACCGCCTTCCTGACGGCCCAGCTCTTTGCCGGCAAGTTCCCCTTCCAGGAGCATCCCTTCGATCAGATCCTGGACGTGGTCAAGCGGGGCGACGCTGCCGCCGGCCTGGTCATCCACGAAGGCCAGCTCACCTTCCAGAACGAGGGTCTGGTCAAGCTGGTGGACCTGGGCGAGTGGTGGGCCGAGCAGACCGGAGGCCTGCCCCTGCCCCTCGGGGTGGATGTGGTGCGCCGCGACCTGGGGGACGAGTTGGTGCGCCGGGTGACCGGCTGCCTCGAGCGCAGCATCCGCTACGCCCTCGAGCACCGCGAAGACGCCCTGACCTATGCCATGGAGTTCGGACGCGGCCTGAATCGCGACCTGTCGGACCGCTTCGTGGGCATGTACGTCAACGAGTCCACCCTCGACTTTGGCGAGTCGGGCAAGAAGGGCGTGCACGAGCTGCTCAAGCGCGCCTACGACGCCCGCCTGATCCCCGAGCCGGTCGAGGTGGAGTTCGTCTATGGGACTTGATCGCCCTCACCCCATCCTGGTGGGGATGCTGGCCGGAATCTTGCTCCTGCTGGGAACGGCCATCGGGCTGAAGCTGCAGCGCCCTCCGACTCCCCTGGCAAGCCCCACGCCGGTGGCCACCCCGGTGGCTGCGGCCACCCCGGCCCAGTTCGCCGACGTGGTGGATCGGGTGCTGCCCAGCGTGGTCAGCATCAACGCCGTCAAGGTCATCCCGGGCTACCGCCACCCCTACGCCGACCACCCACTCTTTCGGCACCAGTTCGGGCCCGATCTCTTCTCGGCCCCCGAGCGCAAGGTGCAGAGCGCCGGCACCGGCTTCATCGTCGGCTCGGACGGCAAGATCGTGACCAACAACCACGTCGTCCAGGGCATGGAGGAGATCGCCGTCACCCTGGCCGATGGGCGCACCCTGCCGGCCCGCCTGCGCGGCACGGACCCGGCCACCGATCTGGCTCTGCTCGAGACCGAGGCCACCGACCTGCCGGCGGTGGAGTGGGGCTCCACCGAGCCCCTGCGGGTGGGCGACTGGGTGCTCGCTTTCGGTAGCCCCTTCTCGCTTTCGAGCTCGGTCTCGCACGGCATCATCAGCGCCAAGGGCCGCAAGGGACTGGGCATCGCCGACTACGAGAACTTCTTGCAGAC
>CAZWUN010000363.1:3865-5356 GCA_964637145.1 uncultured Burkholderiales bacterium | reverse complement strand
GGCATTCTGTGCGTGCTCTTTGCTCCGATCGTCATGCTGATGCTCGGCTTCGGGGACGCCCAGTACACCGGCGCAGCTTAGGCCCGTCGGGCTGAAAGCAAAAAAAGGGAGGCACGCGTGTGCCTCCCTTTTTTCGTCCCCTGGCTATCCCATCCCGGGAAGGCCGCCGGCCATCATGCCCCCCATCATATTCCACACTTCGCCCTTCATTTCAACGAAGCTGTTGCCGGGATTCTTGCGGTCGACGTGCATCAACTGGGTGCCCGGCATCATGCCGCCCAGCACGGTGATCGAGGTGATCGAGTCGGGTGAGTAGTCGGTGACGGTGACGGTGTTCATCATGGGATTCTCCATCACGGTGACCGAGGAGCCCTGGCTGCGGTCCCCCTCGAAGGTCGTGGTGGGCGGATCGATCTTGACGGGCATCTCCATGCCGGGGGGCAGGGGCAACGCCTGCTGCACCACTCCCGGACGCCCCCTGGCCAGGTCCGAGGGGCCCTCATCCATCTGCTTGAGCTGATCCATGGACCCGGAGAGCAGGGCGTCGATCTGGCTCGCCTGCTCGGCCGGCATATTCTGTCGGGTAGCGCCCTCGCCCAGCGAACGGTTGGCGCGAATACTGGCGATGTCCGACTGGGCCCAGCCGGGAACTGCGATAGACATTGTAAGGAACCTCCCCTGATTGCTCTTCTCAGCTTACCGAGGAGGCCTGAAAATTCTCTGCCCCGAACCGCCCGGCGTGTCCCCGAGCGAGCCTGAGACCTGCGACCACCTGGCCGGCGACTGGCGCATCTACCAACTCAAGTACGGCCACCGTTTCTCGGCCGACGACGTGTTGACCGCCTGGACGGCGGCGCGCGAGGCTCCCACCGCCAGGCGCCTGCTCGACCTGGGCTGCGGCATCGGCTCGGTGGGTTTCTTGACCCTCTGGAAGCTTGGGTCCGAGGCTCACCTGACAGGGGTCGAGGTGCAGCCGGTCAGCCTGGCCCTGGCCCGGCGCACGGCCGCTCTCAACGGCCTCTCGGAGAGGGTCGATCTCCACCAGGGCGATCTGCGCGAGCTCCAACTGCCCGGTCGATTCGAGCTGATCACCGGCAGCCCGCCCTATTTTCCGATTGGCACGGCGCTGGTCTCTCCCCATCCCCAGCGTGCCGCAGCCCGCATGGAATTGCACGGGGACGTGCGTGACTATTGCCGGGCCGCGGCCCGGCATCTCGAGACGCAAGGGCGCTTTGTCTTCGTCCATGCCGCCGGCGATGCCCGCTCCGAGGAGGCGATCGGTCAGGCCGGGTTGAGGCTGCTGGCCCGCCAGGAGGTGGTGGTGCGGCCCGGGCGCAGCCCCCTCATCGCGCTCTTTACCTGCGCCTTCGAGGGGGAGCGGGTCGACCCGGCCCCGTTTTTCATTCGGGACGCCGGCAACCGCTGGACCGAGCAGTATCTGTCCATGCGGCGCGAGATGGGAACCGTGGTGGAGGCTCGCTAAAGTGAAGT
>CAZWUN010000363.1:0-3855 GCA_964637145.1 uncultured Burkholderiales bacterium | reverse complement strand
CCCCGAAGGATAGGCAAAACCTTTAGCACGTAACGCTCAACACCTTTGCCGGCAGGGAGGCCCGCCCGCAGGCCAGAATCCGCTTTCATGGCCATTGACGTAGAAGTCGAAGACGAATACCGCCTCCATCGCCGCTTCGATCGCATGGGGCGCCTGGTGGGCGACGACGGCATGGCCCGGTTGTTTCGCTCGCGCGTCATGGTGATCGGCCTGGGCGGGGTGGGCAGCTTCGCGGCCGAGTCGCTGGCTCGTAGCGGGGTCGGTCGGCTCGAGCTGGTGGACTTCGACCTGGTGTGCATCACCAATTCCAACCGCCAGCTGCAAGCCATGCAGGGCACCGTGGGCAAGCCCAAGGCCGAGATCCTGGCCGAGCGGCTGGGCAAGATCAATCCCCAGAGCAGCGTCGAGCCGATCCGCCTGTTCTATAACGACAAGACCTCCGAGCGGCTGCTGGCGGACCGACCCGACTTCGTGGTGGACGCCATCGACAACGTCACCGCCAAGTGTCACCTGCTGACTCGCTGCCGCGAGATGGGCCTCCGGGTTGTCTCGTCCACAGGCGCTTCCGGGCGGATCGACCCCACCCTGGTGCACGTGGCCGACCTGGCCCGCACCCGCGTCGATCCGCTCGCTTCGGCGGTGCGCAAGATCCTGCGCCACCAGTATGGCTTTCCGGCCAGGGAAGCCTTTGGCATTCCGGCCGTGTTCTCTACCGAGTCCCCGGCCGAGCCGCGCGAACTGACTTATGACAAAGGCCAGGGCTTCCGGTGCGTGTGCCCCGGGGGCAAGAATGAGTTTCACTCCTGCGAGGAGCG
This sequence comes from uncultured Burkholderiales bacterium, assembly GCA_964637145.1. Lineage (GTDB taxonomy): Bacteria > Vulcanimicrobiota > Xenobia > Xenobiales > QWHO01 > QWHO01. The sequence continues at coordinate 3,040 of CAZWUN010000363.1, read as the reverse complement.
CAACGTCATCTATGGCACGGCCAGTTTCGTGACCGGTGCCTTCGGCCTGGCCTGCGCCAGCGTGGTGGTCAGGGAACTGGCTCAAGGCCTGTGAAGCTTCGGCTTCTGGTCGTTGCGCTGCTGGGCGCGCTGGCCTGGGCCCAGACCGACGCTCCCAGCACCGCCCGCAAGTTCGCCGAGCATCTGCGGTCGGGCGACTTTGTCGGAGCTCGAGCCATGTTCGACCCGGACATGACCCGGGTCGTCGGCCAGAAGGCCTTCGTTCAGTCGTGGAAGGTCATGACCGACAAGCATGGCCCCTTCCAAAAGTTCGGGGCGGCGACGGTGGAAGCCGTCCCGCCCTATCAGGCGGTCTTCATTCCCTGCACCTTCCAGAAGTATCGCTGCCGGCTCAAGGTGGTGCTCAATACCAGCAACCAGGTCTCGGGCTACTTCTGGGTCTCGCATCTGGCCAGCCAGCCCCCCGCCTACCGGCAGGTCAAGAGCGTCGAGCACAGGGTGCAGGTGGGCAAGTGGAAGTTGCCAGGGCTGATCGCGCTTCCCCCGACTCGCACCCCGGTGCGGGCCGGGGTGGTGCTGGTGCACGGCTCGGGTCCTAACGACATGGACGAGACCATCGGACCCAACAAGCCCTTCCTGGACCTGGCTCGCGGGCTGGCCGGCCAGGGCCTGGCCACGCTGCGCTACGACAAGCGCACCAGGACTTATGGCCTGGCCATGGCGCTCAAGAAGCCCACTTTGGAGGAAGAGGTGCTGGAGGACGCTCTGGCCGCTCTGGAACTGCTGCGTGCCAGGCCCGAACTGAAGGGTCGACCCATCCTCCTGCTGGGCCACAGTCTGGGCGGCATCCTGGGCCCTGAGATCGCGCGTCGGGATGGGCGTGTCCAGGGACTCATCCTGATGGCCGCTCCGGCCCGTCCTTTCGACCAGGTGCTGATCGATCAGCTCGAGTATGTGGGCTCTCTGCACCCGGCCCAGAAGGCGGCGGTAGACGAGATGATCAAAGCCTTGCGACGCTTCGAGCAACTGCCCGGGGAGGACAAGACGATTCTTGGGGCTCCGGCCGGCTACTGGCGCGAGATCGCTGCCTATCAGAAGCGCTCGCTCGAGACCGCCCGGCAGCTCTCGTGCCCCATTCTGATCCTGCAAGGGGGGCGCGACTACCAGTCCACCGAGCCCGATTACCGCCTCTGGATGGAGGCTCTGAAGGGCCGTCCTCAGATAAGCGGCCAGCTGTATCCGGCCCTCAACCATCTGTTCGCGCCGGGCAAGGGGAAGGCCCGGCCCGAGGAATACGAAGAGCAGAACTACGTCGACCCGGCGGTCATCAAGCGCATTGCGGAGTGGTGCCCGAAACCCTGACTTCCGTCCGGGATGTTGCCGTCTCCAAGTAGGCCAGAGACTCGAACAGGTGCTCGACTCCGGGTAAGGTTCCGCCCGTCCGCTCGGGATCCCGAGCGTCTTTTCAGGTTTTTTTCAGCCCGATCTTTTAAGACATCTTTCAGGTGAACAGAGGATCTCGCTCTGGCAGGATCCTCGAAACGTACCACCAGGAGAACCAAGTGGCCATACAGATCACACAGACGGCCTTCAATGCGAGCGCTCTTCCCAGCCGGGCCTCGCTGGAAAACGACGGCTGGACCCCTCGTTTCGACGAGCCCGCGGCTGCCAGTCAGCCAATCCGCGCCATGTCGGCCGCTCCGGTCGTCAGCAGCCTGGCCCAGCTGGTCCAGGAAGCTGCCCCGGCGACCCGGGACGCGGTCAGTTTGAACCAGACGGTCGATCTCAACCCCAATGACGACGACCTGCGCGGCGTCTTCGCCCAGATGGCGATGGACCGGCAGACTCGCGTCGCAGCCCGGGCTCAGATCGCCCAGACTGTTCAGCAAGACTGGCAGAACACCCAGGAAGAGGTTCGCGCCAACGAGCAGATGCGTCAGGCCAACATGTCCAACATGTGGCGCTCGGCCTTCAATCCCTATGGCGGGGGAATGATGCCCCCGATGGGACCGATGCCGATGACCCCGGGAATGCCCGGAATGACGCCTGGAATGACCCCCGGGATGACGCCCGGGATGATGCCCCAGACCGGGTTGGCGGGAGCCTATCCGCCTCCTCCGGGAACCCCATACAACGGGACGTTCACGGCCTACCCGGCCGGTCCGGGGCCCTTTCCGACCCAGACCACCTACCCGGCCCCGCCCGGGACGGTGGGGGCTCAGACCTACTACTGAGCCAGGTCAGAGAGGCAGGTCGCAAGACCTGCCTCTTTTCATGGGAGGGACGGGCAAAGGGGCTCCGAATTTACTCTAGATGCCTCCCGAGTCGCCCGTCGCCGCGCCCCCCGCACAGGTCGAATCCGGTGCCAGGCCCGTGGGCGAGCCTCTGGTCCAGGCCAGCGGCCTCACCAAGAGCTACCTTGGCACCCTGGCTCTCAATAAGGTCGACCTGACGCTCTATTCGGGCGAGATTTTCGGGCTGGTCGGCCCCAACGGCGCGGGCAAAACCACTTTGCTTCGCATCCTGGCCACCTTGACCCCGCCCGACGAAGGCCAGGCCAGCATTTGCGGACTGAGCCTGACCAGTGTCCGCGAGGTGCGAGCCGTGATCGGCTTCATGCCCGACGTGCTCGGTGTTTACGATGACATGCTCGTGCGCGAGTACCTCGAGTTCTTCGCCCGGGCCTCCAACATCGGTGAAACGGTCCTCGGATACACCATCGAGGAGACCATGCGCCAGGTAGGCATCGAGCATCTGGCCGATCAGCCAGTGGACGGCCTGTCCCGCGGCATGAAGCAGCGCCTGGGTTTGGGGCGGGCCATTCTGCACAAGCCCCGCTTGCTGCTCCTGGATGAGCCCGCTTCGGGCCTGGACCCCCTGGCTCGCCTTGAGCTGCGCGAGATTTTGCGACAACTGCAGCGTTCCGGGGCCACCGTCCTGATCAGCTCCCACGTGTTGGAAGATCTTGCCGACATGTGCGACAGAATCGGTGTTGTCACCAAAGGCAACCTGGTCTGCGTCGAGGAGACGCGCCAGTTGA
>CAZWUN010000362.1:0-5374 GCA_964637145.1 uncultured Burkholderiales bacterium | reverse complement strand
ACGAGAAGGCCCAGACCTCCACCGCCCAGGCGGCTCAGGCCGATCAGGCCTCGCAAGAGCTCGAGCGCCAGTCAGCCGTGGCCCAGGGCGAGTCGATCTTCGGCCGGATGGAGTCGGACCGGGCCCGCATCGAGTCCGAGGCCGAGCTCTCCCGAGCCAACCAGCTCGAGCAGCAGGCCCAGGAAGCCGAATCGCTGGCCCGCGGCGCCAAGCGCGAGGCCGACCTGCTCCGAGCCCAGGGCGAACGCGCCCTGGAGCGCGCCGAATCGGAGAAGTCCAATGAATCTTACCAGCAGGGCATGAGCCTGCTGACCCAGGCCGGCGACCGGGAAGCGCGAGTGATGCGCCACAGCACCGAGGGCACCCGCCTGCAGGGCGAGAGCCGCAGCCGCCGCCAGAGCGGCGAGGCGGCCCAGCAGCGGCACAAGAGCGCCGAGCAGGCCTCCGGCGAGGCCGAGAAGCGTTCCACCAGCCTCAAGGACCAGTCCCGCAGCAAGGGCTCCGAGGCCTCGCGTCTCAAGCTCGATGCCGAGCAGTCGCGCAGCCAGGCGGCCGAGCGCACGCTCGAGCAGCAGCTGATGGAGAAGAAGGCCGACGAGCTGGTCGAGATGGCCTCGCAGCTCGAGTTTATCGTAGCGACGTAGCTCGCGCGTCGACCTCGGCCAGAAAGCGCGCCGTCTCGTGCTCGAGGCGGCGGAAGCCATAGTCCACCGGCAGCACGTGGAAGGCCCGTCGCAGCCACAGCAATCTTCGCAGCCGCGAAGAGACGTTCTGAGCGATGAACGGGGCATTGGTGGGGGGCACGGTGTGATCCGAACGCGACTGGGCGATCAAAAGCGGGCACTCCACCTGATTCAGGCGCGGCCGCACCTCTTCGAGCAGAGCCAGCAACTCGCCCACCGCATGCACCGGCAGGACGGTGTGGACCCCGTGCTTTCTCCGCTTGCGAGCCCGATGGTTGGCCACGTCGAAGACCACCGGCAGGGCCGAGGTGAAAGAGCGGGCCATGGGATAGAAGCGACGCACCCATGAGCCGAAGAAAACCGGGGTGGCCAGCAGGGTCAAAGACTGCAAGGCGCGCACCGTGGCCAGGTGCAGGCCCAGCGTGCCACCCATCGAGAAACCCACCACCGCGACCCGATCGTGGCGCTGCTTGAGGTGGTCGAAGCTGGCCTCGGCCGCGTCGAGCCAGTCGGTGTAGAGCACCATGTTGAAGTCTTCCAGCATCTCGCCGTGGCCCGGCAAGAGGGGCGCGTAGCAGGTGTGACCCCGCATGTGCAGAGCCGAGCCCATGCTGCGCATGGTGTGCGGTGAGCAGGCGAATCCGTGAAGCAACAGGACGGCCGTCTTCTCGCCCTGCCCTTCCAGCAGGAAGGGAGAGGCCAGGTCCGGGCGCGGGGGTTGGGCGTTCCAGGCCAGCATCGCCGCAGGAATTCCCCGGGCACGAGCCTATGCCTGCTAATTTAGTCTGCCTGCGCGCGGTGGCGAGACCACAGGTTGTGGTAGAGCGACCAGAGGCGGCTCTTGGAGTCGCTGTCGTCGTAGACGCTCTCGACCCGCTCGCGGGCGGCCGCTCCCAGTCGGGCTGCCTCCTCCGGGTGACTGAGCAAGAACTCCACCGTCTCGTCCAGCTCCGATTCAGCACACACCAGGCCGTCCACCCCGGGCCGGATGACCTCGGTGGGAACCAGCGAGACGACCGGCTTGCCCAACTGCATGATGCCCAGCAGCAGGGGATGCAGCTCGCGGTGGGCCGAGGTGAGCACGAAGATGTCCAGAGCGGCCAGGACATCCGGGCCGGAGCGTCCCCAGGGCAGGTGGTGCACCCGGGGCTCGTCCGGATCGGGCCGGGAGAGCCCCAGGTAGCCCAGGTGCACCTCGGGCCGGTGGGCCTGCAAGCTCTCGAGAATGCGGGTTCCCGGCTCCACCACCAGCCCCACCAGGGGCTCGCTTTCCTCCAGCTCGAGCTTCTTGCGCACCCGCTCGCGCGAGCCCTCGCGGGGGGCGAAGTCGTGCCGAGAGATGCCATCCCTGATCAGGGAGAGCTTGCGGCGGGGAGCCAGCCGACGGGCGACCTGCTCGAGGTCCTGCTCGGTCACGGCCACCAGGTGGTGACACCAGCGGGCGGCCAACCACTCCATGGCCCAGGCGGTGCCGTTGGAGGGCAGGCTGCGCACCGTGTGGATCACCACCGGCACGGCGCACAGCCAGGCCGCCAGGCGCCCCAGAAACCCGGCCCGCACGCTGTGGGTGTGGACCACATCGGGACGCAGGCGACCGATCAGGTAGACCAGGTCGATCATCGAGGCCAGATCGCTCGTGAGATTCGGTCGGGGCGAGAAGCTCAGGTCCAGCACCTGGGCTCCGGCCTCCTCCAACTCGTCGCGGAAATAGGCCACCGTGGTGGCCAGGCTGACCTCGGCCTCCTGGGCCGAGAGGCGATAGAACCAGGAGCGCAGGAAGGTCGCCGCCTGGTCGTCGGTGGTGGTGAGAAACAGGATCCTGAGCGGCTCGCCCATGGTGAGCGCGGTTCTCTTCCCGGGCCGTCGGGGCCTGCCGAAGGAACGGCGCGGTGGGCGCGGAAGGCAGGGGCGTGAAGTTTGCAACCAAGCTCAGGTTGGTCCTGTTCCTCTCGATCGCTCTGATGATGACGCCGCTGGCCCTGCTGATGAGCGGAAAGATCGGCCTGCCGCCGCTCTGGGAGGGGGACAAGCTGGAGCAAAGAGCCTGCCCCGAGTGCCAGGGTAAGGCCACCGGCTGCAAATCTTGCTTCGGTCAGGGGAAGGCGCGCTACATCCTGCCTGGCCCCCATCGCCCGACACGCTTCGCCGGGCTCATCATCGACAGCCAGAAGTCCTGGCTGGGCGAGCCGCCGCCGGCTCCGCTGCCCGCCGATCCGGGAGGTCAGGGCGTGTTCCCCGCCCACGTCAAGTTCATCACCAATGACGGCTTCGTGGTGCCGCTCGAGACCGATCCCCGGGGTCGCTTCCAGGTGGAGCTGATTCCGGGCCGCTACAAAGTCCAGGCCGGCGCCCCCGGCCTGCCGGCTCACGAGAGCGAGCTGGAGGTCGCCCCGCTGACCGAGCCCATTCGCTATGACGGCGGCCGAGGTGCGATGTATACCCTGCCCCTGATCCTCGACCTGGGTTCTAGGCCTTGAGGACCAGTTCCACCGGTTCGGGGGGTGGGAAGGTCGACTTGACCGGCTCCAGGCGATTCCAGATGAAGCCGTTGCGGGCCGGATAGCCACCAGCGAATCGCTCGGGCCCCAGCTTCGTGCAATCCTTGCACAGAAAATAGAGGGCCTTGCGCGACTGCTTCAGCTCGGTATCGTGAAAACCGCCCCAGCCCTCGCGGTAGCGCTTGAGCTCTTCCTCGCGCACGTTCCAGGTCGCCTGGTAGGGGGCGAGCTGCCCGGCCACCCCGCACGAATCGCAGGTGGGCGAGGTGGTCACCCGCTGGTTCTCCTTCCAGAGTGGGTGCCGCTCGAAAGGCACTTCCAGCACCCGCTTGTCCACGTAGCCGAAGGCCTGCTCCGAGGTCACCCCCAGCTGTTCGATCTGGCGCACCGCCTCGCTGGGACTGCCCCCGGCCATGAGATAGCTCTTGAGGCGACCTTCCAGGCCCTTGAGCGAGGCGCCCAGCTTCTCGCCTTCCTCCTGCTCGATGCTGTGCCCACAGTAGCGACAATGCACGGGGTACTGCTCGGCGGGGCCAAGCAGGTTCAAGCAGCCCGGACAGCCTACCGGGAGTTTTGTAGCGGCGGGCTGCTGGAGCATCTCGGGGTCGATCTTGACCTTCCCCTCGCAACGCGGGCAGCGCACCTCGGTCAGGGACGGATCGACGAGGTCGAATCGGAGGCGGCACAAACGACAGGTCACCTGCATGCCGGGCGTGTTCCGCTCAACCCTTGACGGCTCCTCCCGTCAGTCCGGCGATGATACGGTTTTGCAGGATCAGCACCAGAACCAGTAGAGGCAGGGTGACCAGGATGGTGGCGGCCATCATCTGGCCCCAGGGAATCTCGTAGCCGCTGCCGGTCACTCCCGCGAAGCTGAAGATGGCCCGGGTCACGGTGTAGCGGTCGGGGGTCTGCATGAAGGACAGCGCGTAAAGGAACTCGTTCCAGCACTGGATGAAAGCCAGGAGGCCGGTGGTCACCAGGGCCGGGCTCAGCAGGGGCAACAGGATGAGCCGATAGGTTTGCATGGGCGTCGCCCCGTCCACGATGGCCGCTTCCTCGAGCTCGCCCGGGAGCTGCTTGAAGAAGTTGGTCAGCACCCACACCGTGAAGGGAAGGGTGAACAGGAGGTAGCTCAACATCAAGGCCGGCAGCCGGTTGAACAGGCCGATCTGGTTGATGATGGCATACAGCCCTCCCAGCACGGCGATCTGGGGGAACATGGTCATAGACAGCACCAGGTAGAGCGTTGCGGTGCGTCCCCGGAACTGGAATCGTCCCAACGCGTAGGCCGCCAGCGAGCCGAAGGTGAGAGCCATGGTGACGCTGGCCAGGCAGACCGCGGCTGAGTTGACCAGGGCCTGCAGGAAGCCGGCGTTGCTCAGCACCAGGCGGTAGTTCTCCACGGTAGGGCTCTGAGGCCACAGGCCGACCGGGGTGGCGAACAGCTCGGAGTTGGGCTTGATCGAGCTGACGAAGGCCCAGTAATAGGGGAACACGGTGTAGCCGATGATGAGGGTCAAGAGCGCGTAGAACGAGAGCCGCCTCATTCGCGCACCCCGAACAGCCGCATGTAGACGAAGACGAAGAAGGCGATCAGAAGGAAGATGACCACGCTGATGGCCGAGCCTGGACCCACCCGCGAGAACTCGACGAGCACTTGCTGGTTGAAGACGGCCAGAGTCTGGTAGTGGGGCCGATTGCCCACCATCACGTAGAAGATGTCGAAGGCCCGCAGGGCGTCCAAAGTGCGAAAGATCAGCGTGACCACGATGGCGGGACGGAGCAGGGGCAGGGTCAGAGCCCAGAACTGCTGGAACGGTGAGGCACCATCGATGTCGGCGGCCTCGTAGATGTCTCCCGGGATGACCTGCAGCCCGGCCAGCAGCATCAAGGCGATGAAGGGGGTGGTCTTCCAGATGTCCACCGCGCAAAGGGCCGGGAAGAGGTAGGCCGGGTCGGCCGCCCAGGCCACCGGGGCGACCAGCAGGCCGCAACGCATTCCCAGGTCGTTGAGCACGCCGAAGACGTCGTGGTACATCCACTTCCACATCTGGGTGGACATGACCGTGGGGATGGCCCAGGGCACCAGCACGGCGGCCCGCATCAATCCCCGGCCGCGGAACTGGCTGTTGATCACCAGCGCGATGATCAGCCCCAGCGTGAACTCGAACACCACTGTGACGGCCGCAA
>CAZWUN010000361.1:0-5392 GCA_964637145.1 uncultured Burkholderiales bacterium | reverse complement strand
CCGGTTACTCTTCCCGCACCTGCCGGAGTCTCGGCTTTTCACGTCCTACTCCCTTAAACCGTCCGCTCGCGCTGCATCTGAATTCTTTCAGCCCCTTCTGCCACCATGGCCTCATGCAGATCTCTGCGCTGACCCCGTTTGCCCTGACGCCGAGCCGACACCGCCTTCCTTCCCGGGCGGTGACCTCGCCCGTGGACGAGGTCACCCTGTCCGCTCCTCCCAGCGCTCAGCCGGTGGAGCCGGCGGCGCGCACGGGGCAGCTCGGGGCGATGGCCCCGGTCGTGGAGCAGGAGCTGAGCCGGCTCCAGGTGGTCTTCAAGGAGAAGAAGTGGCTCCCGCTCTGGGGCTCGCCCACGAAAGAGCTGACCAGCGCCCAGGCGGCGGATCGGCTCGAGCGGGGCAAGGCCGGCCGGCTGCTCGTCGAAACCGACGGCAAGGAGCTACCGCTCACCTCCAAGACCGACCTGGCGGCGCTTGAGCACCTGAAGGGACAGCCCCAGCGCGAAGCTCCCATCGAGGCGCGGGCGCTCAAGGAGCTGCAAGACGCCGGCTATGGCTTCGAGAACGCCGGGGGCTACGAGGCCTACCTGATCGCCCAGAAGGGCGGCACGCTGGTGGTGCTGCAGGGCGAGACCCCCTGCGCCCGGGCCGGCGCCCAGGAGTTGCCCGGGCTGGTCGACCGGGTAGCCGGTGCCTCGCGCCAGTGGAACGAGCTCACCGGCCGACTCGCGAAAGACCCGGCCGGCGCCACAGCGGGCTTCATACGCCATCTCAGCCAGGTCTACGCCGGTCAGAATGACCGGCTGGTGGGCTCTCTGCCCGCCTCGCCGGTCCGGGCGCTGGCCAGCGAGATGCTCAAGGAGTTGAGCCCTGACCAGGTGGCCGAACGGCTCGAGCTCGCTTCCCCGGCCGTGGAGGGAAGCGACTCGCTGCAGCACCTGCAAGCGCTGCAGGCCTTCGGCTGGCAGAGCGAGCTGGCCGGGCTCAAGACGGTTGACCGGGCCCTGCGCTTTCAGGCCGGGCAGGTTGGCTTCGCGGAAGCTGCTCGCCGGTTGGACCAGCTGGCCGCAACGCAGCGCCCCGAGCTGGTGGCCGAGTTCGCCAAGGACTCGCCCGACCTCGGTGTTCTGCAGGCAGCTCTGGAGTCCAAACTGAGCTCCAGCAAGCCGGAGGAGGCTTTGCGCTCACGGCCTTCTCCCCACCAGGCATTCCTGGAGCTGAACGCTCTGGCCGACGAGCTCAAGGCGGCCGGGGGTACCTGGTATGGCCACACCCAGCCCGTCTTTCGGGCCTACGCGCGCTGCAAGCCCGACGCCGAAGGCCTGGACTTGCTCCACCAGCTCGTGCGCCACAAGGTCTTCGGGGACGAAGGAGCTGGCTGCCTGGCGGCGGTGCTAGCTCCGGCGGGCAACCTGACGCTGGCCGAGCGCACCCGGAGCTTCCAGGAGCTTGTCCTGGGCCATCCGGTGCTGGACCAGAGCAACGTCCGGCTGCCTGCTTACCAGGCCTGGGCTGCCGAAGTCAAGTCCGGAGCCTCGCCCCGGGAAGCCAGCCAGCGCGTGCGGCAGGTCGCCGATGCCTTGCAGGCCGGCAAGCAAACCTGGTATGGCCACGTCGCCCCCGTCTTCAGAGCTCACTCGCGCATGGCGGCGGGCAACGAGGCGCACCGGGCCCTTCTGGTCGAGCTGGCCGGAAAGGGCGTGGCGGGCGACCAGGGCATGGCGAGTCTCAAGCGCGTGCTTCAGCCCTGCGCCAATACCAGCCTGGACGATCGGATACAGGCCTTCCGCGAGCTGACCTTCCAGGACGGCAGCCCGCTGGCTGAACCCAACTGCCGCGAGGGCACGATGAGAGCCTGGCGGGCCGAGGTGGAGGCGGGAACCAGCCCGACGGAAGCCACCAGCCGACTTCGCACCCTCTCCGAGCTGCTCGTCAAGAACAAGATCACCTGGTATGGCCACGTTCTGGGGGCACTGGCGACCCACGAGAAGCTCCTGGTGGGAACCGCCGAGCACGCCGAGCGACAGGCTTTCCTGGAGAGCTTGCTGAGCCAGCAGATCGCGGGGGACGAGCTGGTGGGCGTCTTCGAGCAGGTCGTGGCTCCGCTCCAGGGTACCAGCCTGAGCGAGCGGGTTGGCGCCTTCCAGGAGCTGACCTCCGACAAGCCTTTCGGCCAGAACGGATGCCGCGTCGCTGCCATGGCCGCCTGGCGGGCCGAGGTCGGGGCCGGCACCGACAGGACGCGAGCCCTCGAGCACCTTCAAGAGCTGGCTGGCGCGATGAAGCAGGGCAAAATCGAGTGGTATGGACACGTGTCCGGCGCGCTGGAAGGCTACCGGGACTTCCTGGCGGGAGGTCCCGAGCCCGATGGCGGTCGCGCCTTCCTGGCCCGCCTGATGCGAGAAGGCCTGTCGGGGGACGAGTCGGCTTCGGTGCTGGAATCGATTATGGAGCCGGTTCCTGGCTGGAGCCTGGAGCAGAAGGCGCAAGAGTTCGAGCGGCTCTGCCTGACGAAGGAGCACCCATTCTCGCAGAACGGAGTCCGCGAGCCGGCCTTCACGGCCTTGAAGACCCAGCTCGCGCAGGGCGTTCCGGTCGAGGAGGCGCGCGAGCGTCTCGAGACCCTGGCCCGGGCCGCCCGGGCCGCCGATCATACCTGGTCCGGCCACCTGGCCGGAATCTTGAATGCCTGCAACGAGAACCTTGGATCCGCGCTGGCCACCCGGGTCGAATATGCCATGCTCGAGCGCGAGCTCCCCCGCAAACCTCGCCAGGAAAGGCTGACCGCCGTGCCGCTCCGGGTGGCGGAAACCCTCGACAAGCTGGCCTTGCTGGGCATCTCCGAGCAGTACCTCGAGCAACTTTTCCAGACCGCGACCCTGGAGACGCTCGACGGGGTGGTCGAGACCGCCTCCCAGGCCGCTGCCCTGGCGCGCCGAGCCCAGGACGCCTCGCCCGTCGCCGAAGGCGAAGGCCATGTGGTCTTTCAGGGGGTCCGGGTGGCCAAACGAGGTGCGCAGGCGTCCGGAAACGGGCCCGAGATGGTGGAGGGCGTCGCCAGCAGCCCGGTGGCCGAGGCGCAGCAGGCTGCACCTCCCGCTCCCTCGCGTCCCGCCGACGACATCGAGTTTGCCTACCGCTCCGGTGAGTTGGGGGCTACCTTCGACCACAACAACAGCACCAGCTCGAGGGCTGTCTTCACGGCGGTGCTGGCCGTGGCCGGCACCGAGGAGAAGGCGCGGGAAGCCTACCATCTGTCGGGCCGCTTTGATCAGAACAACTCGCGCTCGAGTCGGGGGGCCTACGCGGTTGCGGCGGCCATCGCAGGAGACCGCGAGAAGGCGCGAGCGGCTCTGCGGCTCGGTAGCGAGTTCGACCAGGGGAACGGCCATGCCACGCGCTCGCTCTTTACGGTGGCTGCCGCCCTGGCCGGTGACCGCCAGAAGGCGCGCCAGGCCCAGGCCCTGGGCACCGCCCTGGACGGGGGAAACTCCTACCGCACGCGGGCCTTCTTCACCATCGCCGCCGCCATCGCGGGGGATGGCGTGCACCGGGCCGCCGCGCTGGGCTCTCGCTTCGACAACAACAATTCCACCCGCAGTCCTTGCCTGTTCACCATCGCGGCTGCCATCGATCCTGCGAACGCCGAGTGCTGGCACGAGCTGGCCACCGAGCTCGACCGCAACAACTCCACCGCCACCCGAGCGATGTTCACCATCGCCTGCGCCATCGCCGGAACCGAGGAGCGCGCCCGCCAGGCCTACGAGCTGGCCGGGGAGATGGACCGGAATAACAGCACCAGGTCGCGAGCCATGTTCACCATCGCCTGCGCGGCCGCGCTCAATCCCGAGAAAGCGCGTTACGCGACGCCCATCAACTACGGCTACCTCTACGACGACGACTGACCGGGCAAGGTCAGGGGATGGGCACCACCATGTACCACAGCTGTACGCTGCCGTTGGCCATGGGCTCCTGCCACATGGTCAGCTTGTCGCCGCGCCTGGCGGGGCCGCGCCACAGGGGCGAGACGGACTTGTTGCCCAGCAGTCCGCTGCCCACCCCGGGGGCGAAGATCACCTCGCTGGCCTGGCGGCCGTTGGAGACCCAGTGCCTTCCCCCGTAAGGGCTGGAACGATTGATCACCACCAGGGCCACCTCTTTGCAGCCCGGGGGCAGATCCTTCAGCTCCAGCTCAAAGCCCGTGCGGGCGCCGTACTTGCCCCGGTTGTCGGTGGTGGCACCGCCCTCCACGGTGACGTCCACGCCGGGGGTCGACTCGAACACCGAGTAGACCTGAACCGGCCAGCTCTTCTCGCTCCAGGAGTCGGCGCTGTAGCTGGCGTGGCCCACCCGCTCGGGGAACTGGAAGTGCCCGCGAGCATGCTGGAACGACTTCTTGATGCGGTGGAAGCGGGTGGGGTTCTTCTCGGGGTCGATGAACTTGTCGAGCCGCTCGATCTCCTCTTCCCAGACGATCGAGTGCAGCACCGGCATCTCGGTGAGCTGAGCCAGGGTGGGCACCTGATCTTCCTCGGTCACGGCGGCGAAGAGCTCGCCCTTGTCGGTGGCGGTGTACTCCAGGTGCACCACCCCGGTCACGCCCGGGGTCAGGGGCATGCGCACCAGCGGCTGGGAGGCGCCGGCCTGCACGTAGGTACGCGGCTCGAAGATGGTCTTGGAGAAGCCCACGAAGGCCTCTCCGCCGGCCTTGACGCTGTTCTTGTCCTTGGACTCGCCGCGCTTCCGAACGCTGACGAAGCTGTCCTTCTCGGGCACCCAGACCAGCCACATGACCAGGGGTCGCTTGGTGCCGTTGGTGTGGTCCATCAGCACCCGGATGGGAGCCGCGCCCGGCAGGGGCGAGCGAGCGTAGACCCCCACCGCCCCCGGCCCGGGATCGCCCTGCTCGGGGCGGGCCGGCACGCGCTTCCGGTCGTCGCGGATCTCCTCGGGCTGGTCGCTCAGGAAGAGGTAGTTGACGCTCCCAGGCACGACCTTGAGGGGGATGTTCAGGTGCAGGTCGGGGAAGCGACCCTTCAGGGGGGGCAGGTCGGTCTGGTGGCGATCCAGGTCGCTGGGAGCGGCGAATTCGTAGACGTCGCCCGGTTTGGGCGAATGATCGCCCACGGTCATGCGGATGCCCAGTTTGGTGGTCTCCACCTGCTGGCCCACGGCCGGCAGCCCATCGATCAGCCTGCGCAGCCGCTCGCTGGGGTTGGCGGCGCCTTCCTGGGCGGCCAGAGTGGTACCCAGTAATCCGGCGGCCAGAACGAGCGCCAGAATCGGTTTCTTCATGGTCATTCCTCCCGGTTTCTGGGTGGACCGAGCAGCAACTCCCGGCCCACCAGATAGAGTAAACCGGCCAGCGCCACGAATGGCAGCAGGCTGAGCA
>CAZWUN010000360.1:0-5411 GCA_964637145.1 uncultured Burkholderiales bacterium | reverse complement strand
CGCGCGGGTTGGGGGTCGACTGAACTCTGAGCCGGGTCGCTGCGTAATCTCCCTGATCGATTACGAAATGGAGAGTTAGATGCTGGACCTGCGCGCCGTCCTCCTGACCGGGCTCTTGTTCTTCGGGCTGCTGGCGCTGCCGAACGGGGTTGTGCTGGGCGCCATGCACCTGTTCAACAACGCGGCGCTGGCCAAGACTCTGGCCTTGCTCACCGCTCTGGGTGGCGCCGCGACCTGGATTCGCCTGGTTCCCGCCATGCCCGGGATCTTGCAGGGAATCATCTGCATCAATGGCCTTGGCTGCTTACTCTGGGGCGTGGCCTACTGGCTCGGCCTCCTGTTCAGGTAAGCTCGCTCAGCAACAAATGAGCTCCCTGCACTTACTGCTGGGGCAGAATCAGCACATTTCCCCGGATCAACGGATTCAGGCTGCCTGTGCCGGGAGCCGCCACCGCGATATCGACTCGACCGTCGCCGGTGAAGTCGGCCATGGTGGCCCCGCCGAAACGAGTGTTGGTGGGACGGTTGGACCAGTCTCCCGCGAGCCAGTAGAGGGGGCTGGCAAAGGCGGGCGTGGCCGCGCCCGAGGCCGTCGTGTTGCGCAGGAAGCAGAAATCGTAGCCCGGCTCGTCCCCGATCAACAGCTCGGGTAACCCGTCGGCGTTGACATCGCCCGACACCATGAACACGGTGGTGAAGGTCTGAAACTGCCCGATAGCATTGTTGGTGAAGCTCAGAGCGCCACCGGTTGTGGTGTTCATGAAGACGCGCGTGTTGTTGGCCAGGTCGGGCCGCCCGTCGGCGTTGATGTCGGCTGCGGTCAGGCGAGAGGGCTGGATACCGGCCACGGTAAATGCGGCCGCGAAGCTGGCGGTAGCCCCACCGACCGGGGTGGTGTTGGCGAAGATCTGAACCGCTCCGTTGGAGACGACCCCGACGTCGCTTGCGCCGTCCCCGCTGAAGTCACCCGTCACCACGTCGGTGGGCGTGGGCGTGCCCAGATCGACCGGGGCCGCAAAGGTAGCCGCACCGGCGCCGCTTACGGTGGTGTTGAGCAAGACGCGGGTGAAGTTCCCCCCGCTCAGCATGATCGCCAGGTCAGGCCGACCGTCCTGGTTGAAGTCGGCCACCGCGGCCCGCAAGGGTTGGGCGCCTACGGGCAAGCTGCCCAGACTGAAGGTGGGCGTTCCGGCCCCTCCCGGGGTGGTGTTCATCAGCACGGTGATGTCGTTGGAGACGTTGTTGACGGTGAAGGCGTCCGGTCGACCGTCGGTATTGAGATCGGCCACCAGGACGGCGGTCGGTTGTGTCCCCGCAGCGAAGACGGTGGGAGCAAAGACGCCCCCGCCACTGTTGAGGAAGACGCTGGCAGAGCCATCGGTGTGGTTGGCTGCGATCAGATCCTCGTCGCCGTCGGTGTTGAAGTCGGCGTGGTCGACCGAGCTGGGACCGTTGCCGGATTGCAGGAAGTTGCCCAGCGAGAAGCTGGCCGCAGTGGCCCCGTTCGGGGTGGTGCCGATCAGGATGGTGGTCATGTAGTTGAAACTGTCACTGGTTGCGACCCCGAGGTCGAGCACGCCGTCGTCGTTGAAGTCGGCCGGTGCCAGCCCGAAGGGGTTCAGGGTGGTCGGGAAATTATTGATGGGCTCGAATCCGATGGCTCCCGCCAGGTTGGAGTTGATCAGGACGGAGGCGCTGTTCTGGTTGGCAGGGAGCGCGCCATTTTGATTCTGGTTGTTCACCACCAGGTCGGCCCGGCCGTCGTTGTTGAAGTCGCCTACTTCGGTACGGTTGGTCGAGAACCCGGTGTTGATCAGGCTGTTCTGCACGAAGTTGGGCGGGCCGCCCAGAGGAGTCAGGTTGCGCCAGATGCGCACCCGGTTCTGGCTGCGGTCAGCCGTCGCCAGGTCGAGCAAGGAGTCGCCGTCAAAGTCGCCCAGCGCAGGCCAGTCGACGGTGCCGCCGCCGGTAGGGTTGAACTGGACCGGGGCCGCGAAACTGGCGGCGGCCGCCCCGGGAGCGGTGGTGTTCAGGGCCACGTAGAGGGCTCCGCTCCCGCTCAGGACAACGTCGGGACGGCCGTCTCCATCCACGTCCCCGAGCCTGACGATGCCCTCCACGGTCCCGGCGGTGAACTCGGCCGGAGCGGAGAACCCGGCGATGTTGCTTCCCGACACCGTGGTATTGATGCAGGCCGTAAAGCCACTTCCGAAGGTGAACCCGAGCACGATGTCCTCTCGTCCGTCGGCGTTGAGATCGGCGAAGTCGAAATTGACATAACCGCCCAGCCCACTGCCCGGGATGAAGCTGTTGAAGTTGGAGGGCGGACCGAAGCTGGGCGTGGCCGCCCCGCTCGCGGTGGTATTGAGCAAGACCTGGAACTGCTGGGTGGGGGTATTGATGCCCGGGTTGGTGATCAGGTCGGGGCGGCCGTCGGTATTGACATCAGCCGAGACGACGTCGAAGGCGCCCGAGTTGCTGGCCTGGATCCCGGTCACCGTGAAGGTGGGGATCAGAGTTCCGGCCGCGGAGGTGTTCAAGAAAACCCTGGGATTGTTGGTGTTGACGTTGCCACCGGTGGCGAAATCCATGCGCCCATCGGTATTGAAGTCGGCCGCCACGCAATCGTTCGGGCCGGAAAACTGGCGGCTGCCGCCGACATCCACCCCGATGAAGTTCTGCTGACCGAAGAAGGCCACGGGTGGTCCCACCACGGCATTGATGTTGAAGGCGTTGGAAGTGGCCCCGGTCAACCCGGTGGAGACGGCTCCCAGCACGAAACCGGTGCCGGCGTTGTCCAGGCTGAGGTTGTTGAAAACGGCCACGCCGTTCACCGCTGCCACGGTCAGAGTGCCGTTCAGGTTGGCCCCGGCCGGGTTGGTGCTGAGCGACAGGGTCACGTCGTTGGTGGCGTTGGCCACGGTCGCCCCGAAGAAGTCCTGGACCACGACCTGGACGGCGGGGGTGATGGTCTGGTTGACATCGGTGTTGGACGGTTGGACCAGGAAGGCGATCTGGGTGGGCACACCCGGAGCGTTGGTGGTATCGAAGGTCGCACTGGTCACCTGTACAAGACCCGGCGAGGTGAACAGGAGCGAGAAGCCCGTGCCCACCTGATCGATGGAAAGGTCGGAGAAGGTGGCCACGCCATTCACGGCATTTACCGTGAGCGTGCCGGACAGGGTCCCCGTGCCGCTGGCCAGGGAGACCGTGACCGAATTGGTGGCGCCAGGCACGACCACGCCGTTCTGGTCCAGGATGGAGATCTGGACTCCGGGCGTGATGGGGGCAAGCTGGGGGGTGTTGGTGGGCGGAACGGCGACGGCCAGCGCAGCTGGCACGGCCGCGATGTCGAAACTTGCGCTCACGGAGGAGTTGCGCCCGGTAGCCGCGGCGAGCAGGGTATAGCCCACGCCGGGATTGTTGATGCTGAGGTTGCTGAAGGTGGCCACGCCGTTCACGGCGTTCGCAGTCACCGTGCCGTTCAGAATGCCGCCCGACGGGTTGCTGGCAATGGCTACGGTGATGGAGTCGGTGGCGCTGGCGATCAGCCGGCCATTACCGTCCTGAACGGCCACCTGCACGGTGCCCAGGCTCTGGTTCTGGCCGGCGGTAGCGGGCTGGCTCACGAAGACCAGCTCGGAGGGAACCCCCACCACGGTCTGGTCGAAGGGCCGCAGGGTGATGCTGATGGAGGCAGTAGAGTTCTCGCTGACGTTCACCACGCCGGTGCCGACGTCGAGCACGTTTCCGTTGGCATCCAGAGTTTCCACCAGGAGCAGGACGTCGCCTACGGGCAGGGTGATGGTCACGGTCTGAGTGGGTCCGGAGCGATCGACCGGCACGGTGACCGGCTGGGCCAGCGGGACCTGGGTGACCGGGTGGAGGATGTTGATCAGGATATTGACCGCGGTGTCGGAGATCCTGGCCTGACGCCCCTGCAGGTCAAAGGTGATGGCAGCTCGTCCGGTGCCCCCGGTTGGCTGGGGCTGAATCCCAGCGGGGATGGGAGCGCCCTTGTCGGTCGCGCCGCCACCTCCACTCGAGCTGCAAGCGTTCGACAAGAAAGCCATCGCGGCGATGATGAGAAGCAGCCAGCGACCACTCATGATATACCCTCCCCGATTTGTTCAGTCGATGATGATGGTGATGTTGCCGCTAGGCGGGACCGGGACGTTGGGGTTGTTGAGGTCGAGCACCAGCTCGAGGTTCTCGGTGGGCTCCAGAGAGATGGGCTGGAAGGTCACGTTGGGCAGCAGGTTGCCCTGCAGGTCGAAGAGCCCGGCGACCACGTTGTAGTTGCCGGGTGGCACATCGGGGATGCGCATCCGCACGGAGCGCTCCTCGGGCTGCGCCTGGACTTGCCCCTGGGCCACGATGACGGTCTGGGTGGGGTCGGTGGGCGAGGGAGCCTGAACCTGGACCACGACCAGTCTGGGCTCGCTCGCGGAGGAGGCCTGAACGCTCTCCTGCGGCGCCTCTGGCGCGGGCAGGTCGACGCGCATGGTCACCACGCCAGTTTGCACGGGGCCGATGGGTGGAGCCGGGGTGCCGCCTTCGAGAGTGGAAGAGCCACCGCAGCCCCCCAGCCAGAGCAGGCCGACCACCAAGAACAGCTGAAAGCGAGGAATCAGTCTCCGCATGCCCCCCCCGGCGAGGAATTTTGCGCCCCATTCGGGGACAGCGCCAGGAGTCCTTCGGGGAATGTCCGCAGGGGGCAGCGGCCTGTATCGAACGGTTTATGGCGCTGGAGCTGCGGGCCGCTCTGGAGCCTGCTCAGGCAAGCTCGCTCAGCTCGACCCAGCGCTCCAGGTCATGCTCCAGACGCTTCTTCAACACCTCGAGCTCTTGGAAGCGCTGGTGGGTGGCCTCGAAGTCGCTCGAGTCCTCGGCCAGCAGCTTCTCCAGCTCGGCCTGACGGGCCTCGTCTCGGGGGATGCTGACTTCCAGATCTTGCAGCTCGCGCTGCTCCTTGAAGCCCAGCTTGCGGGCCCTGGGAGCCACCGAGAAGGAGGCCGCCTTTTCAGGTCGGGGAGTTATCGGGCCGGCCGGCTCTCTCTGCTCGAGGTAGGCCGAGTAGTTGCCGGCGATCTCGCGCAACACCCCCCCTGCCTCGAAGACGAAGGTGGTCTCCACCGTGCGGTCGAGGAAGTAGCGGTCGTGGCTGACCACCACCAGGCAGCCCGGAAAGTCGTCGAGATACTCCTCGAGCCGCTCCAGGGTGGGGATGTCGAGATCGTTGGTGGGCTCGTCCAGAAAGAGCAGGTTGGGGTTGCCCATGAGCACGCAGAGAAGCTCCAGGCGCCTTCGCTCTCCCCCCGAGAGCTTGCCCACCGGGGTGTGCTGCAGCCGGCCCGGGAACAAGAAGCGCTCCATCATGGCCGCAGCCGACAGCTCGCGTCCGTCGGTGG
>CAZWUN010000359.1:0-5421 GCA_964637145.1 uncultured Burkholderiales bacterium | reverse complement strand
TGGTGGCGGAGGTTCCCTCCGACACCACAATGGGGTTTGCGGCCGGGCTCCTAGCTCAACCTTCCAGCTGGAGGTCGAACTGGAGCACCTCCACCCACTGCTCGGGCGGAAAAGAGAGGCTGTCCCGTCCTGCCTGCCAGGCGCGCACCGCCTCCCGGAAGGCGGGCGACCCGGGCTCGTTCCAGAGTTCTAGCACCCGCTGCAGGGCGGCCCGGGCCGCCTGCGGGTCGCCCACGCCGGAGGGGGCTGCCTGACGGGCGTAGTCGCGCACCCGGCGAGCCAGAGCCCCGTCCCTTGGCTGGGACTGGCGGGGAGAAGAGCCGTTCACGGCCAGCCCCTGAGACTTGAGGTAGGCCAGAGCGTCCTTATAGCGGTCGGCGGGATGGGGATGGGTGGGGAAGATGTTCAGACCCGGGCTCCGGGAGGCGATATCCTGGAACAACTCCAGAGTGGTCAGCGCGCCCCGCGGGTCGTAACCGGCCCGGGCCATCAACTCCATGCCCCGCCGGTCGGCCTCGGCCTCCATGCCCCGGGAATAGCCCGACACCAGCACGTTGTTGGTGACATTGGCCAACAATTGAAGCCACTCCTGGCTGCCCTGAGTCAGCAAACCCAGCAGCAGGCTTGTCATGCCGGCATTGCGGGCCAGGCGCCCGAGGTGGTCGCGCTCGAGGTGGGCGATCTCGTGGGCGGCCACGAAGGCCACCGCATCCTCGTCTCCGGCAGGCAATCTGTTGAGCAGTCCGGTCAGAAACACCACCTGCCCGTCCGGGAGGGCGTAGGCGTTGACGGTGTCATCCTCCTGCACCACCGAGACCCGATACTGGATGTCCTGGCGCTCGGTCACCTCGACGATGCGGTAGAAGATGGTGGACACGAAAGAATGGGGATCAGGGGCCGCGGGCTCGCCATACTCACGCCGAATCTGGTCGCGGATCTCGTCCGAGCTCTCCTCGCGTTGCTCCGGGCTGAGTTGTGCCTGGCCCACCGTGGTGAGCAGCATCAAGCACAGGATCAATCGTCTCATGAGGGATGAATTCTCCGCCCTCAGTGCAACACCCGCTTCTTGATGCGCTCAGCGTACTCGGCCACCCGGTCGAGCAGGCCCTCGAGATTGACGCTCAGCACCTGGCGCTCCTCCATCACCACTCGCCCGTCGACCACCACCGTGCGCACGTCGCTGGCCCGGGTGGTATACGCCAGGGTGGAGGCCACGTCGTAGACCGGCATCTGGTGCACCCCGTCCAGGGAGACGATGATCAGGTCGGCCCGCTTGCCCACCTCCAGCGTGCCCACCTCGGAGCCCAACGAGACGGCCCGAGCCCCCAGGCTGGTGGCCACTTGCAGGGCCTGACCCGCGGGCAGGGCGGTGGGGTCGAGCGCGGTCACCTTCTGCAGGAAGATGGCCGTCTGCAACTCCTGCCAGGGATCCAGGTCGTTGTTGGAGGCGGGTCCGTCGGTGCCCAGGCCCACGGCCACGCCAGCCTTCAACAGAGCTAGCACGGGAGCCACGCCGGAAGCCAGCTTCATGTTGGAGTGGGGGCAGTGGGCCACCCCCACCCCGGCCCGGGCCAGGCGCGCGATGTCGGCCTCGTCGGCCCAGACCACGTGGGCGGCCAGGGTGCGAGGGCCGAAAAATCCGATGCTCTCGAGGTAAGCGGTGGGAGAAAGCCCCTGGTGCTCGCGAGCCATCTGCTCGGTCTCGGTGCGGGTCTCGGCCAGGTGGGTCATCAGGGGCAACTCGAGTTCGTCGGCCAGCCGGCGGCTCTCGCGAAGATGAGCCTCACAGACGGTGTAGGGAGCGTGGGGGGCAACCGCGGGGGTGATCAGCTGGTGCCCTTTCCAGTGGCGGGCGAAGGCGCGCACATTGGCCACGCCCTCCTCAAAGCTCCGCGCGTCGGGCACAGGAAAGTCCACCAGAGCCTGCCCCAACACCCCCCGCAGGCCGGCGGCCGCGAACTCCTCGGCCACCGTGCTCTCAAAGTAGTACATGTCGGCCACCGTGGTGATGCCGGCCTGGATCATCTCCAGGCAGGCCAGCCGGCTGCCCCAGCGCACGAACTCCTGGTTCACCTCGGCGGCCTCGGCCGGGAAGATGTAGTTCTGCAGCCAGTCCATCAAAGCGCGGTCGTTGGCCAGCCCGCGAAAGAGGGTCATAGGGGCGTGGCAATGGGCGTTCACCAGGCCGGGCAGCACCGCCCGGCCGGTGGCGTCGATCACATTGTGGGAGCCGTACCGCTCGGCCTCCGGACCTACGGCCGCGATGCGCTGGCCTACGACCGCGACCGAGGCGCCCTCGAGCACCAGGCCGGGCTCGACCATGGGCATGATCCGCCCGTTTCGAATCAAGAGGTCACAAGACTTCATGAGGAGACTTCACCCTCCGCCAGAATCGCTTCCGCCCCCCGCCAGGCCCGCACTGCCGCGGGTAGCTCGGGAGTCTCGTTCACCCCCATAGCCGCGGCCAGATCTTGTACCGGCACCAGCCCCTCTCGGGCCACGAATCCCGCCTTCACCAGCGCCAGGGCGGCGGTTCGACCGCGTGATTCGAGACGGTGCTCGATGTACACCCAGCGCTCATCCCAGCCCAACACGCGCGTGTGCAAAGCAAATCGATCCCACAGCTTCAAAGCGCGCCGAAAACGCACCTGGGCCGAGACGATCACCGGAGCCCAGCGCCGACGCAGGGCGATCCGCCAGAGCCCGGAGCGCATCATCAGGTCGAGGCGGCCGAGATCCATGAAGGTGAGATAACGGCCGTTGTTGACGTGGCCCATCAGGTCCAGATCGGGAGGCCAGACGCGCAACGCCAGCGTGGAGTCCTCCAGGGGCCGAATGCGGGGCCGAAAGAGGCCCAGGCCCAGCACCCAGAGCATGCGCAGCCAGAGATTCACGCCTGGCGCAGCCACTCCAGGTAGTGGTGGAAGACCTCCAGCCCGTCGGGCACCACCGGCACCTGCCGGGCCCACTCCTCCAGGCGCTCGTGCTCGAGCCAGTCGCCCCAGCAGATCTCGCTCTCTTGATGACGGATGGGACCATCCCAGCGAACCCGGTAGACGTGGATGAAGCTGCGGTTCAGAGGCCCCTCGTAGAGATGCTCGAAGAGCCACTCGGGCTCGGGGCCGACCACCCCCAGCTCTTCGGCCACCTCGCGGCGGGCCGCCTCGAGGTAGCCCTCGCCGCTCTCCACCACGCCCCCCACGAACATGTCGAACAGGCCGGGAAAGACATCCTTGGTAGAGGTGCGCTGGTGCACGTAGACGGCCCCCCGTGCGTTCTGCACGAGGATTCCCACTCCGCGGTGGAGCAGGTTCTGCGAGCGCACGGTGCGCCGGTCAGCCTGGCCCACTACCCGGTTCTGCCCGTCCACCAGGTCGACCAGCTCGAGACTCATCGGGCGCAGTTCTTATTGGCGAAGGTGAATCCTCCCGAGGGTGGAAGCAGGCGCCTGATGACCGAGCGAGATACCTCCTACCAGCGCCTGCTTGAGGGAAACAAGAAGTGGGTCGAGCGCGTCATGGATGCAGACCCCGAGTTCTTTGGTCGTCTGGCCCATGGCCAGCAACCCTTCTTGCTCTGGATCGGCTGCGCCGACAGCCGGGTGCCGGCCAATGAGATCACCGACACCGTGCCCGGCGAGGTCTTCGTGCATCGCAACATCGCCAACCTGTTCGTGCACACCGATATGAACGCTCTGAGCGTGCTGGAGTACGCCGTCAACCACCTGCGCGTCCAACACGTCATCGTGTGCGGCCACTACGGCTGCGGCGGCGTGCGGGCGGCCATGTCGGCCAAGCACCATGGCATGATCGACAACTGGCTGCGACACATCAAGGACGTCTACCGGCTGCACCAGAATGAGCTCGAGGCCATCGCCGACCCCGGTCTGCGCGAGCGCCGCCTGGTCGAGCTGAACGTGATCGAGCAGGTCTATAACGTGTGCAAGACCTCCATCGTCCAGGAGTCCTGGCAACGCGACAAGCTGCCCCAGGTGCACGGCTGGGTCTACGACGTGGCCAACGGGCTGGCGCGGGACCTGGAAGTCAACTTCTCGGGTCTGGACGAGATGGCCGAGATCTATGAATTCGAGCCCCGGGGGGCCTGAGACCGATGGAGTGGTCTCATAAAGACCGCCGCTCCTCCCCGCGAGTCGGCTGCGACCTGAACCACAGCGTGACGGCCCGTTTCGCCGTGGCCGGCCAGAGCGAGGTTCCGGTGGCCCTGTATCTGCTCGACCTCTCCGAGGGGGGAATGCGCATCAATCTCGACCGCGAGCTTCCCGCCGGTCAGGACTTCGAGCTCATCGTCTCGATGGCCAGCCTGGGCCAGGAAGGCGAGCTGCGCACCCGTTGCCAGGTGGCCTGGCAGAAGGGGCTGCTGGGAGAAGCCTGGGTGGCCGGCCTGCGATTCCTGGACATGTCCGCGGTCGATCAGGCGCGCCTGCGCGAGACCATCGAGGGGTTCGAGGGGCCCAACCGGCGCCTGCGCTTCCGGCTGCGTTCGGTGGTGCCGGTCTCGGTGCGCTTCGAGGACGACTGGTTTTACATGACCGCCACCGAGCTGAGCCCCGAGGGCCTGCGCATTCGTACCACCCCGGTACCCTGGTTGAGCCCCGGCTGCCAGCTAATCCTGTGGCTTCATCTTGGCTCGGAGTGGCCTCTCGAGCCACTGGACGCGGAAGTGCTCTGGCGTGAGGACGTTTGGCGCGATCGGATTGAGGTAGGCTTCCGCTTCCTGGAACTCGACGAGGACGATGCCCGCCTCATCCAGACTTACATCGATCGCAGCCTGCAGGAGGAAGAGGGCGAAGAGGAGCCCTAGGAATTGCGTTTCAAGTGGTAGTTGAAGTGGTTGCCTGGATTGAGACGGCCCTTCACCCAGTAACCGTCCGGGGTCAGGGCGATGGTGGCCTTGATGTCCCCGGGGGCCCCGCCCCCCGAAAGAGAAACCCCTTCCGAGTTCAGCTCGATGGTGTAGTCACAGTTCTTCTCGCGCACAAACCCGGTGGCTTTGATCTTGTTGGGCTCGCTCTTGACGCTCAGGTTGCCGCTCGACTCCATGAAGAACCCGCTGAACTCGGCGCCTTCCGGGGAAGCCACGATCTCGAGCTCGGTGCGCTCGCCCTGCTTGCCGCCCTGAAAACGAAAGCGCCCTGCCTCGAAGGTGCCGGTCAGGCGAGAAGTGAAGCGACCCGACTCCCCCTCGAAGGACATCCCGTTGTCGGTCAGCTGGATGCGCGAGTTGGTGCGGAACCGGCCGGTGTCGCCCTGCACCGGAATGGGGTTCTGGTTGAAATCGATGGTGTAGTTAACCTGCTGCAGCCCGATGTTCCCCTGCACGTGGGCCACGCCCGCCTCGCGCCGAAAACGCAGGTTGACGTTGAACTTGCCGGTCTTGCCCTGGAGATGGAAGCCCGGGCCG
>CAZWUN010000358.1:0-5475 GCA_964637145.1 uncultured Burkholderiales bacterium | reverse complement strand
CAGAGTCGGGACCAGCAGCCATCCCCAGAGTTGTCGTCCGCTCCTGTCGTCGCTGAATCTCTTCACGTCATTCACCTCAAGACCATTGTAGGCGGGAAGCCTGGCGCGGACCAGGGGAAAAACCAGCTCAGTTTCTCATCCCCTCCAGGGCCGCAGGTCTGCGGACCACTGCAACAGAATCTCTTCAAGGCAGATGGAGACCCGCTTCCCTCCCATCAACTCGACCCCACCTCCCCAGCAGCTGAGCGTCCGGCAGCCGATCGCGTCCGCCGGCCCCGTCCACGATCCTCTCGATGAGATGGTCGCGTCTTCAGAGCCGGGAGCGAAAGCCTCGGGGGCGACTTTTCGGCAGCCCGAGCCCCCCGCGGCGAAGGCCTCGCCTGCCAGCCCATCGGTGGCCACCAGCCTCCTGATGGAAGAGCCTCCCAGGGGGCGGCCCACCGGGGTGGTGCTGCAGTCGCCCTCACACCTGGCGCACCCGGAGATCCTCCCCATCCTCAGCGGCCATCTCGAGGCGGGTCGACCGGTCGTGGTGACGGGCACCGCCGGCTCGGGCAAGAACGCCCTGGTCCGAGAGGTTGGCCGCCAGCAGGGCGGCGCCTACGTTCAGGTCGGTTGCGCGAGTGACCTCGAGTGGGGGCGCTTTGCTCTGGGGACCAGGGGTCAGTTCGCCTGGCAAGACGACCTTCTGGGCGAGGCCCTGAGCCGTCCCGGGCTGGTGCACCTGGACGAGATCCACCTGCTCTCCCCGGCCATGCAGACCCAGCTGGCCACGCTGCTGTCCTCCGGCGAGGTGGCTATCGAGAATCGACCGGGCGCTTTGAAGCTGCACCCCGAGACCAGGTTCGCGGCCACCCTTCACAAGGGGGAACGATTGCAGGACGACCTGGCCGAGGTGCTGGGAGTTCCCCAACCTCCGGTGGAGGTCCAGCGCATGCTGGATACCGCCTCGCAGGTGGCTGCCTGGGCCCGTCACGAGGGACGACCTCTCCCGCTCTCCCCGCTCGACTGCCAGACGGCCCGCCGAAGCACGGTCCCGGTCGCCCAGCAAGACGAGGCCCGGGTGGATCTGGCGTTCCTGCAAGAGCTGCATCAGGCCGGGGAGGAGCTGAGCGCGTCCGAATTCAACCGGGCTCTGGGGGCCGACCCCGACCCGGTGCGCAAGCAGATTCGGGCCTGGAGAGACGATCCGCCCCCCTGGATGGACAGCCTGACGGAGCTCTGGCCTGCTTATCGAACCCTGGAGCACGGGCTCTGGAGGCTGGCCCAGACGGCGCCCGAGCACGGGGAGTTCTTTGCCCGACTCATCCCCGCCCACGAGGGTGACGTGGAGAAGTCGCTGGCCAGCCTGACCCGCGTGCTGGCCTCGGAGCGCGCGCCCGAGCAGGCCCTGGAGAGCGAGTTGCGGGCCTTGGCGGGATTTCCCGAGCCGACGGCCGGAAGCGGGGTCCGCTTGAATTCCGGCGGCCTCACCGTGGGGGGAACCTTCCTGCGCACTCGCAATCGTTCTTGAGCCTATTCCCCGGGACGCTTGCCCAGCCGCACGCCCCCCACCACCAGATGCTCCCCGCGATCTTGCAGCTCGCGGCCTGATTCGGCCCGGGGCGGACAGGCCAGCTTGAACTCTCGAGCCGAGCGTTCCCAGCGGTCGAGCCGGGCCATCAAAATGCGTTGCTGGTCCTCGCGCGCTCCGGCCCTGTTGTGGATCAGGATGCCTGCCGCCAGCACCCCGGCCCCACCCAGACCGACCGCCAGCCCCAGCGGCCAGGAGCGCAGAAAGCCCAGCGCCAGCGAGCCCAGCATGGCCCCGCCCCCCACCAGCACGCCCATCCCGGCGCCGAGCACGGCGCGCGTGTTTTCGCGGGTGGCCCGGCGGGTCAGGGTGGCCCGCACCTCGGCCGGCGAGCCCGGCACAGCCTGGAAGCCAGCCAGGAACTCCTCGTTGGCACGATGGGTATCCCGCCGGTCTTCATAGGGGTCGCTCACCCCGAGCTCGGCCAGGGGGCGCCCTTCGGGGCGCGCGCGGGTCTGCTCGCGATAGCGCAAGGCCAGGTCGAGCAACTCCGAGCGGGTCACCTGCATGGCTTCAGGGCAGCTGGTTGCCGGGATCCAGGCCGGTCACCGCGGCCCCGGCCAGCTCGAACGCGCCGCTCGAGCGCAAGCGCAGCTGCACCGTCTGGCCGTCGAAGTCATGCACCGGGAAGCGGTGGATCTGCCAGCCGTGCGAGTCGCCCTCCAGGCGCCCCACCTCGCGCCAGCGGTCGCTGCCGGCCAGGGCCATCTCCACCGTGACGCCCTCGTAGTGGGGCTCGAGCTGGTGGCGAGTCTCGAAGTAGAGCGTGGTGTCCCCCGAGGCGGCCAGGTCGATGGGCCGCGAGGTCAGCGTGGCCTCGCCGGTCGCGCTCCGTACCCCGGGTCGGCCGGGCAGATCCTGGCTGGTCCAGGAGCCGGTCGCCTCCCAGCCGTCGTTCTCGAAGAAGACTCGCGAGGCCGGCAAGGTCACGCTGCTCTCGGCCATCTTCGAGCGGTTGCCCACCTTGTCGATCAGCTGCAAGCCGACGTGCACCTGGCGCGGCTGGCTGGAGGGCATCAGGTGGGCCAGCGAGCGCTGCTGCTTGCCGGCCTCCCCGCTGCGACCGGCTTCCACCAGGTTGGCCTCGTCCAGCGCGCCCTCCTCGCCGAAGGGGCGGGGCGAGACGCGTAGCTCGTAGGCCGCCGGTTGGCCGCACCAGCCATCGTCACCAGTAGGGGTCCAGGCCACCAGCACCTCGGCCGGACGCGGGCCCACCCGGAAGTCGGTGGGAGGGGCCGGCGGCAGGGCGTCGTTCTTGACCGCGTTGGCGGCGTTCAAGCGTCCACCGCTGGAGGTGTTCTGGGCGAAGGCCGGCACGGGATCCACCCCGTAGAGCAACCGGTCCTTGATCTGCTGGTTGGTCGCCTCGGGGTAGGCGCTGGCCACCAGGGCGGCCACACCGGCCACGTGGGGGCAGGCCATGGAAGTGCCGCTGAAGGTCGCATAGCCCTGATCGGGCACCGTGGAGAGGATCTCATGCCCGGGCGCGGCCAGATCCACCGTCTTCTTGCCATAATTTGAGAAGAAGGCGATCTGATCGTTGCGGTCGGAGGCCGCCACCACCACGCTGTTGGGGAGGTCGAGATTGCTCGGGTAGGAGGGCACCTGGTCGTTGTTGGAGCGGTCGTTTCCGGCCGCGAAGACGTGCAGGGCCGAGGCGTTCTCGAAGGCTTCCTTGATGAAGGTGTTGTAGCCGCCGCCGGTCCACGAGTTGGAGGTCACCCGGGCGCCGTTCTTGTCGGCATAGTCGATGGCCCGCAGGATGGTGGCAGCCGAGCAGGTGTCGCCGTCGTCGGGGAAGATCTTGACCGACATCAGCCGGCCCTCCCAGTTCACTCCGGTCACGCCCAGCGAGTTGTTGCCCACGGCCGCGATGGTGCCGGCGCAGTGGGTGCCGTGGGCTCCCCCGGCCTCTCCCCCACCCCGGTTCTGGGTGGCATCAAAGCCGTGCACGTCGTCGATCACGCCGTTGCCGTCGTCGTCGATGCCGTTGCCGGGGATCTCGCCCACGTTGGTCCAGAGGTTGGCCTTCAGGTCGTCGTGGGCATAGTCGATGCCGGTATCGAGCACGGCCACGATGGGGCCGTTCTCACGCTTGCCGGTGGTGATGCGCCAGGCTTCAGGGGCGCTGATGTCGGCCCCGGGATTGCCCGAGTTCGACAGGCCCCACAGCCGCTCGTCCAGGTCGTCCGGCCGCAAAGATGCCCGCTCGTAGAGGTGGTTGGGAGCCGCCCGGGCCACCCGCGGATCCTGGCTGAGGGAGACTTCGTCCTGCGAGGTCTTCACATGCAGAACTTGCTTGCCGGCCACTTCGAGCCGGTCGATCACCTCGAAGGGCATCTCCTCGAGAGATACTCCTGGCTTGAGCTGAACGAGCATTTCGCCCCGCGCGCGGGGGGCAGCATCCTGAATTCTCATGGCCCGGATTTTATCCGCAAGGGGTGGACCAGAATGTTACCGGAGCATTGCCAAACCTGCAGGAGCAGGACAGGGAGGCGCAAACTGCCGCCACATGCCAACCTATCAGTGCGAGCTCGAGCTGCAGACCACCGGCCACGGCCACATGCAAGACCTCACCGGCCAGCTGGCCCGGGCCGTGCGCGAGTCGGGGGTCAAGACGGGTCTGGCCAACGTGTTCAACGTGGGCAGTACCGGGGCGGTGGGAGCCATCGAGTTCGAGCCGGGTCTTGCCCGTGACCTACCCGAGCAGCTCGACCGCCTGCTCCCTCCCAGCCGCGACTACGGCCACGAGCAGGCCTGGGCTGATGGCAACGGGCATTCCCACCTGCAGGCCACCCTGCTCGGGCCCTCGCTCAGCGTCCCCGTGCGCAATGGTCAGCTCGTGCTGGGGCCCTGGCAACAGATCATCCACCTCGAGTGCGACATCAAGCCGCGCCGACGCAACCTGATCGTCACGGTGATGGGCGATTGATCCGCGTTAAGATCTGCTGCATGGCCAGCATCGAGGAAGCCCGCACGGCCGTGGCCGCCGGGGCCAACGCGCTGGGCCTGGTGGGACGCATGCCCAGCGGCCCCGGACCCATCCCCGACGAGCTGATCGCCGAGATCGCAGCCACCGTGCCGCCGGGCGTGGCCACCTTCCTGCTCACCTCCGAAACCGAGCCCGAGGCGGTGGTGGAGCACGTGCGCCGCTCGGGCGCCAACACCGTGCAGCTGGTCGACCGGGTGCCGGGCCAGACCTACGCCGCTCTCAGGCGCGCGCTGCCCCTGGTCAAGCTGGTGCAGGTGGTCCACGTGGCCGATCAGGAGGCTCTCGCCGAGGCGGTCGAGGCCGCCCCGCACGTGGATGCGCTGCTGCTCGACTCGGGCTCGTTTCGCGGCCCGGTCAAGGAGCTGGGCGGCACCGGCAGGGTGCACGACTGGGACGTGAGCCGGCGTATCGTGGAAACGGCCGGCCGCCCCGTCTACCTGGCCGGGGGGCTGAAACCCGAGAACGTGACCGAGGCCATCCGCCAGGTGCGCCCCTTCGGAGTCGATCTCTGCACCGGCGTGCGCACCGACGGACGGCTCGACCCGGTGAAGCTGCACGCCTTCATGCAGGCAGTGCGCAGCGCAACCGGCTCTTTTTAGGGCCAGACGCGCTCGTCCGACAGGCCGTTGGGCGCCAAGACCTGGGCTTTGAGCTCGTAGTCGGGCTCAATGCGGCTGAAGTAATCCCGCACCGCCCTGAAGCCCGAGGGGAGACTGCTCAGGGTCCAGCTCTGCAGCTCGGACCACTCGCCGCCGCGCCGGCGACCGAGCAGGATGATCTCGATGGGACCCTTCTGGGTGACCGATCCGGGGTTGGTCAGGGTGATGCGGACATTGACCTCTCGCAGCCCGGGGACGTTGCCCTGGCGGACCTGGAAATCGCTGATCTGGATGTCGGCCAGAGCGGTGGT
>CAZWUN010000357.1:0-5476 GCA_964637145.1 uncultured Burkholderiales bacterium | reverse complement strand
GGCGACTCGGCCTGCTCGGTGCCCTCGCGCAACCTCACCGCCCTGCAGCTGGCGCAGATCGAGGAGGATCTGCGCCCGCTGGCCCGGCGACTGAACATTGTCGGCCTCATGAACGCCCAGTACGGGGTGCGCGGAAGCCAGCTCTACCTGCTCGAAGTCAACCCGCGCGCCTCGCGCACGGTGCCCTTCCTGTGCAAGGCCTATGGCCTCGACTTTGTGGCCATGGCGGTGGATCTCATGCTCGGAAAGAGGCTTTCCGAGCTGCCCGAATGGGACCTCAAGCTCCCCTACTCCGCCTTCAAGGAGGTGGTGCTGCCCTGGAAGCGGCTGGAGGGAATGGACCCGCTGCTGGGCCCGGAGATGAAGTCCACCGGCGAGGTGATGGGCATCGACCCCGAACCGGGGGGCGCCTACCTCAAGGCCCTGCTGGCCAGCGGCCACCGCATCCGCCTGGGCGGGCGCGCTTTCATCTCGGTGCGAGATGAGGACAAACGGGCCGCCGTGCCGCTGGCCCGCCGCCTGGTCAAGCTGGGCTTCAGCCTGCTGGCCACCGATGGCACGGCCGCCGTGCTGCGCGGCTCGGGCCTGGAAGTGGAACTGACCGGCAAGCTAGGCGAGCAAGACCACGCCATCGCCCGCATGGAGCGAGGGGAGATCTCGCTGGTTCTCAACACACCCAGTGGAGCCGAGCGAAAACGAGACGCGGCGGACATCCGCATGGCCGCGGTCACCTGCGAGGTGCCCCTGGTAACCACGGTGGAGGGGGCCCAGGCCGTGGTGGAGGCCTTCGAGCGCTACGCGCGCGGGCCGCTTGAGGTGCGCAGCCTGCAGGAATGGCACCGCTTGCGGGCGCCGGTCAGCGTCTGATGTGTGTTGAGCGTT
This sequence comes from uncultured Burkholderiales bacterium, assembly GCA_964637145.1. Taxonomy (GTDB): domain Bacteria; phylum Vulcanimicrobiota; class Xenobia; order Xenobiales; family QWHO01; genus QWHO01. The sequence continues at coordinate 4,594 of CAZWUN010000357.1, read as the reverse complement.
GCGTGCTGAAAAGGGGCCAGCTCATCGACGTCGCGGCCTGAGGGGGGAATTGCAGGTCGTCAGGACGGCGGTTTCTGGGAGGACAGCGTGGCCCGACTCTTGCGGAAGGCCTCTTCCAGGCTCGAAGTCGCGGCGCTGTCGAACGTGCCAAGCACGGATTGAGCTGCCCGAGTCCGCTCGCTCTGAGCCCCGTATACCTCCAGATAGGCATCGATGGCCTCTTGAACCAGCTTGGAAAATCCCTTCTCCCCTCGTCGGGCAGCCAGCTCGAGCAGCCTGGCACGCTGCTCCTGAGTCAATTCGACAGTCGTTCTCACTCCTCAAAACTAACATGCACGCATATGCATGTCAATTTGCGAAAAGGCGTCACTTACCGGTCAGGTTCGGAGACAGCCGAGGGCTCAACGTCCAGGGAGATGTCGTTGGCCAGCTCATTCACGTCGTCTGCCTGTCGGGGGAAGTAAAGGGCAAGTTTTTCCCCGGCCTTCTCGATGCCCGCCACCAGTCCGTCGGCGTACTGCCCCTGGCGGAAGTGGTCGAGCACCAGACCGGTAACCCCGTCCCAGAAGTCGGCGGGCACCTTGTGGTAGATGCCGTCGTCGCCGAGAATGACGAACTTGCGATCCTCCACGCTCAGATAGAAGAGCACGCCATTGCGCAGAGCGGTCTTGCGCATGCCCAGCGAGTCGAAGACTTTGCGCGCGGTCGCTTTGGGATTCTCCCCCGCACGCGTGTCGAGGCGCACGCGGATCTCGCCGGAGGTGCGGTTCTCGGCCTTCCGGATGGCGCTCAGAATGGCGTCCTGCTGCTCGTGGGTGAAGAAATCCCGCAAGTTTCTCTTTTCCATGCGGGCACGTTCTCGTTGCCTGGACAGCTTACCTACGAGGGAACCTCCAGTTGGCCCCGAAACTCGCCAGGTGGCCATCGGCAGAATTTCCCCCGTCTCCATGCCTCAGTATGCGGCCTATGTCCCCACGGACACGAGCTGGTCCGCGGTCCACGCCGGCCACACGGAGATCGCGCCCGACGGGTACTATGTCGAGACCGAGCAGGACTGGTCCGGTCTTCACACCAGCTATGAAGACGTCTACATCCCCTCCGAGCCGGAGCCGGAGCCCCTCCCCGACTGGAAGACGATGTGGGCAGCGACCCATCCCGACCCCAGTGCCCGCAGTCTGGACGACGCGCTGGTCAGCTCGACCGGCAACCTCTCCGAAGGGGGAACGCTGACCTTCACCCTGCAGCGCGACGAGTCCCCGCGCGATCAGGCCCTGCCATTGTCCACCACCGAGGTCCAGGTGAACGTCCTGGGCACCGCTGTCTCGATGTGGCAGGTCTTCCCGGCCGGAGCGGTGACCATCGACCTGTCCGTGCCCGATCTGCCCGCTGGCCTCCACACGGTGGAGGTTCAGGCCTACTCCAACGGCCGCCTGGTCGGAACCACGCAGTTCACGGTATCGGTGGCTGGCAAAGAGCCAGCTTCCCCCGAGCCCGAGCCCGCCGAGCCAGAAGAGACCCCTGCCTATCTTCGCGAGGACGACCTCGCGGAAGAGGCCCCCGTTCGTCAACCCGGACTCCATGTCGGCCGGCAGACCGTGGATCTGGCCGCAGGGACGGGCACGGACTACCGGATTCGGGCCGGTCAGAGCCCGATCCGTCAGTTCGCGGCCATGTGGGCCGCCGAGGCCAGAGCCGAGCAAGAGGCGGAGCCCGCCCCCGTGGATTCACAAGTCCCCTCGCCCGCCATCTCGACCGGGGGCACCTACCTGGCCGGACAGGTCATGGCCTCGGGATTGGGGGTCAACCCTGGGCTGCCCGCGACCGCTCGCGAGGCAGACCTGACGGCGTCCGCGGCTGTCCCCGTGGTGGAAGCCATCCTGGGGGCGACCCCGGACGGGCAGGGGGACGGGCGGCGTCAACAGCAGTCGGAGGACGAGGGAGAGCCCGCTCGGCCGAGACAGGAAGAGTGATGTAACACTGAACCACCCTGGCGGTCTGATTCAAAGAACAACTCTGGCGGGAGGAGGCGCTCATGCTGAAACGATGGATCCTCACAGCAACGATACTGGCCAGCCTGACGGTGGCCGGTTGGGCTCAGGAAGGCCCCGAGAGTGGCCCGGAGCCTGCTCCGCCAGAGATCTCGATGATGGACGTCGATCGCCTGGCCGCGCCCCTGGGGTTGTCTCAGGAGCAGCGTGAGCAGCTCAACCAGATCGCCATCCGTCACGTCCGCAAGATGATCGAGCTCAAGGGCAGGCTGCAACTTCAGAAGTTCGACCTGGAGGTCTTGATGCGTCAGGACAAGCCCGACCCCGAGCAAGCGCGCAAGCTGGCCTCTCAAGCCGAGTCCACCCACGCCGCCCTGGAGATGGAGAAACTCGAGATGCGGCTGGCCACCAAAGCTGTGCTGACACCGGCCCAGCAGCAGAAGTTGCGCGAGCTCTCCCCGCCCCACAAAGGAAAGATGCGTCGGCCCGGTCCGCCCGAGGGGCCCCATCGGCCCGGCCCGGGAGAAGGCCCCCGGCCACCTGGTTCCGGCGCCTGGGGCCCGGAGCCGGACCTGTGACGTTCAGAGCTTTTTTCGGGTTCCCGAGTAGCCTGAACGGGTGAAGATCTTTGCTTTCCAGCAACAGGTGGGCATTCCCGGGGCCAATCGGCCCCTGGCCGCTGCTGGCGCGCGCGAGGATTCATCCCCCGAACCAGAAGCAAAACCAAAGCCGACCTTCACCCCGGATCAGCTCAAGAAGCTCGAGGAAGTCCGCCGTCCCGGACTGACTTCGCTCCAGGAGCGCATCGAGCTGGCCACCCGTCTGACCGAGGTTCTGAACCCCAGCGACGCCGTGGATTCAGCTCGTTTCCTGGTGGAGATGTCCAGCGGCGAGAGTGGCGTGCGCTACATCGGCGGGGATGTCGAAGTGGATGTGCGCTACCGCAAGCAACCCCTCTCCGAGTTGACCGATGACTTCCTGGCCATGCTCGATCGGCTCGGTCATTGCCGTGGTCGGCAACCCAACAGCCGGGGCTGGGGGGACTCCAGCCGGGCCCAATTCGCCCTGGCTGTCACCAACTGCGTGCTGGCCGACCAGCCCGAGCAGAAGGCCGAGTTCCTGAGCATGCTGCACGACTACGGCGACCCCTACCTGGCCTGTCTTCTGCAGAAGTTGCTGGCCAAGGTCCCCGCCCGGCACCGCGAGCAGGTGCGCCAGGCCATCGACCGGGAGTACACCCACAACGAGAAAGGCGAGCCTCGCCAGTGGGGGCCGCCCCAGAACTGGCAGAAGAGCGCTCGACTCACCCTCTTCATGGCCAGCCTGCTGGGCCCCGATCAGCCCCTGGAAGCGGCCCTGCAGGCCAGCAAGCAACTCGGGCCCCGCATCGAGAAGTTGCAGGAAGCCGAGAAGACGGCCTTCTCGAGCTACAAGGCCGACCCGGAAGTCTTTCGCCACGCGGCCGAGCACTACCGCGACCCGGGCGAGGACGCCTTCAAGGCCATCGAGCGCCAGCTCGATCAGATCGAGAAGCTGGCCCGCAAGGGCTTGAAAGTGACCGAGCAGCGCCACCTGGTCGGCCACATCTCCCACCCGCTCAAGGAATGGCAACCGGGTTTCAAGAGCCTTCCTGAAGTGGTGGACGAGCTTCTGGCTGCCGACGTGCCCACCGAGCACCTGGCCACGATCGGCCACAACCTGAGCCGCCAGCATCGAGAGGGCGAAACCCCGCGGCAGACCGTCGACCGCCTGGCCGCTACCTTTCACCAGCTGGAGAAACGGCTCGAGAAATACGGGGAGCAAGCGCTCGGGGACGCCTTCTCGGCCTGTCTTTTCCTGGGTGGGGACGAGACGGCGGCGCGACTGGCCGATCTGGCCGACCGCTGGGCCGAGCGCCACGACCCCAACGACCTGGGCAACCAGTTCTTCTCCCACGCTCGGAATGCGTATCAAAGTGGGGAAAGCTGCCAGGACCTGGTGAGCCGGCTGGAGCAGAGCCTGGCTTTCACCGGCTCGGTCGGGGGCCTGGTCCAGATCGACCATACGCTGGACTGGCGGGAGAAAGACGGCAAGGTAACCCCCGAGCGCCGCCAGGAGTTCGAGAGCCAGAAGCTGGTCTGGCTGGGGGCGGCCCGACTGGTGGGGGACCGTCGGACCACGGGCCAGGTGCCCGAGGCACTGCTCACCGACCAGCCCCTGGACCTGTCACTGGCCTTCCAGAACTGTCCTGACGGCGATCTTGTGACCCGACTGACCCCGGAAGCCATCGTGGAGACCGTTTCGGCACTGGGAGAAGCCGAGCGCCTGGGCCGACAGCTGGGTTATTCGAAGGAGCTGATCCTGCAGACCGTCCAGGCGGTGCTGCGCGAGAGCGGACCTGATGCGGCGCTGACCCTGCCCTCCCTGCTCGAGGAGCTGTCCCGCTCCGAAAAGAGGCCCTCCAAAGAGGAGCTTTCCGAGATGGTGCGCGCAACCGTGGTTTCGGCGGCCGCCATGGGACTGTCGGCGGAGATCCCCCTGGCCGACCGAATCGCCCGGGTGGAGCATTCCCACTACCTGACCGGCAGCTACCAGGGCCTGCAGAAGGCGCTCGAGCGCGGCCATCG
>CAZWUN010000356.1:0-5493 GCA_964637145.1 uncultured Burkholderiales bacterium | reverse complement strand
CTGCTGCAACCGGGTCGCAAGCCCCATGACGCGGTGGTGGTCGAAATGGGCGTGGACGGCCTGCGCTTTCGCACTCGCTATGCGATCGACAAGAAGGCCGAGGTGCACGTCGAGTATCCCCACAAGGTGGCCGGGGTCAAGAATCACCGGGTGCGCTGCCGGGTAATCTGGACTCGCAAGGGCAGCAACTCCCCCCACACCACGGTGGGAGTGCGCTACGAGGATACCCCCGCCAACCTGCGCGGCTCCTGGGTGAAGGCGGTGCTGCGCGAGCTCGGCTTCGAAGAGCGCATGCTGGCTCAGAAACGGAGCGCCATTCGGGTTCCGGGCGACCTGCCCGCCTCGGTGGCCATCCCCGGCGAAGAGTTCGTGGGGGGCGCCCGTGCTCTTAATGTGGGGGTGGGCGGCGTGCTCTTGCAAACCGACTCGCGCCTCAAGCAGGGCCAGACCTATCGAGTCAGCCTCGGCCCGGCCTTCAACCTCAACTCGCTCATGCTGTCCTCTTCCTGCCTGCGCTGCGAGCACCAGAGCGGCGACGTCTGGGTCAGCAGCCTGCGCTTCACCGATCCATCGGCCGAGCAGATACGGCTGCTGGGCAAGTACCTGATGGCCATGATCCGATCCTCGCAGAAATGAAAAAGCCCGGCCTCAGCCGGGCTCTTTCCTCAACGGAGACTAAGCTTCCAACTGGCCGATCAGGTTGGCCAGGCGCTCCAACACCAGGTTGGGAAAACTCTGCAGGTGTCCGCTCTCAAGACCGCGTGCCAGAAGCTGCTCGTTCATGCATGGGCGTCCTTTCGCTCTCTTCTGGTATCAGAATACCAGCCCGGAGGGCCCGATTTGGTCGCCATGATGTTGCCGTTCTGCAAATCGTGTTAACTTTTTGATCCTGTTTGTGAAGAAATTGTTCGAGTCGCATTTCGCTCAGCTCAGCTTGACGACCGGATAATCGCGGTACACCAGCTTCCCGGTCACCAGGTCGCGGGCGGTCAGGAGCAAGCGTTTGTTGCCATCCACCGAAAAGAGCGCCTCGAAGCGTGGCTCACCCTTCTTGGCGGGCGGGCTGGCCTCCAGGAAGGTCGGCTGGTTCTCGTTCATCCAGAACATCGAGCGGCGCTCCTCGTCGTCGGCCGAGACGGGCCGCAACCGGGCCGCACCGGTGCCATCGAAGACGAGTTCGATGGGCCCTCCCGCCGTCGAGGTGCGCTTGCGCGACTCGCCCAGCTCGAAGAGTGCCAGGCCCAGGTGGGTCTGGCCGTCATAGAAGCCCTTGATGACCAGGCGCGCCACCGGCTCGGAGGTCGGGTAGGCCGTGCCCCGGGGCACAATGACGCGATAGTCGTAGCTGCCCGAGGCGTTGACGTGGCGGATGCCATAGTCGTGCTGGATGTGGTCGTAGAAGTCGGTGCCTGAGACAAAGGCGGCCGCGCCCCGGGCCACGGCGTCGATGGGACGATCGAGCAGCACCTTCTCGCGTCCAAAGATGCGGTGAAGAGTGCGCTGCACGGCCGGAATCAAGGTGCTGCCCCCCACCAGCAGAACGCTCTTGATGCTCTCCTCGTCAAAGCCGCGCTCGTGGGCTCCACGAAGAGCCCGGCGCAGGGTCTGGTCGATGATGCGGAAGGCTTCCTTCTCATCCAGCAGTCGCTCGAAGTCGGCCTGAGTGAAGCGGGCCGAGACCAGCCCCCCGGTGTCGGGATTCATCAGCGAGATCTCGGCCTCGGGGTGGAAGGAGAGCCGCTCCTTGGCCCGCTCGCACTCGACCAGGAGAGCCCGGCTTAGCCGCCGGACTTCCTCGTCGTAGTCCTTGAGCTGGTTCTGGCGCAAGACTTCCTCGAAGAGCCACTGGTCGAAGGTGGCTCCACCCAGGTCGGCGCCCGCTTTGCCCAGCACCCGGCAGCGGCGCCAGCCACCCTGATCCTGGTCTTCCACCTTCACAGTGGAAACGTCCAGTGTGCCGCCACCCAGGTCGAAGATGAGGTAGACGTCCCCCGCCTGGATGTGAGAGCCATAGCCCAGGGCCGCGGCCGAGGGCTCGTCGATGAAGCGGAAGCGATGGATGCCAGCGGCTTCGGCCACGCTGCCGAGCCACTCCTCATAGTGCTCGAAACACTCCACCGGGAGGGTGAAGGCGACTTCCTCCTCGGGCGAGCCCAGCTCGGCCACGGCCATGGCCAACAGGGTGCTGAGGAAGTCGCGTCCGGCCTCGGCCGGCGAGACCTCGCGTTCCTCCAGCTTGAGCTTGAGGGGGGAGCGGTTGGCGATGTAGCGTTTCATCCAGCGGAAGGTGCGGGGCGAGCTGTAGAGGTTCTGCTGCAGCACCTGGCGGCCCAGCCAGCGCCGCTGCTCGGGTTCGTAATGGATCAGCGAGGGCACCACGGGGGGCAGATCGGGGCCGAGCGGGCCTCCATAGTCGGGCACCAGCACCGTGGAAGCGCTGCGCGAGGCGTCGTCCCAGCGGGCCAGCACCGTGTTGGAGGTGCCAAAGTCGAGCGCCAGCCGGCCGCTCACGAGCGCTTCTCCACCATGGCCTTCTTCAGCCAGCGGCCTCGATAGGAAACGCCCGGAAAGCGAAGGCGCACCGGCTGGCCCGGCTTGAGGGACTCCTCCAGGCTGAGCGGCTGGTGATGGTCGGGGCTGTACTCGAGCTCGTCGCCCGGCTCGCCCTCCAGCTTGAGGCCGGCCGACTCCAGGGCCTGCACCAGGCGGGCGGTCACGGCCAGGAGATCGCGCGGCTTGAGCTCCACCTCCTGCCGGCTGAGGGAGCGTTGCACGCTGAACTGAGCCACCGGGGTGGCCAGCTCACCGAAGAGCTGCTCGAGCCGCTCCTCGGCCTGCTCTTGCCGGGTGCGGCTGGCCGTGAAGCGCAACGTCTCCAGCTCGCGGCGGGCGGCTTCCAGCTGGCGCAGGGCATCGTCGAGCTCCAGGCGCAGGGCCTGGGCCTCATTCTGGCGGTCGGGCGGGTCCTGCCCGCCGGCAAAGGGGTTCAGTCGGCCCAGCATGGTCAGCCACCCACCCCCAGCATCAGGCCGCCGGCCATGACCACCAGCACCAGCGCATAGGCCAGATCGATGGCCAGACAGGCCTTCATCACCTCGCGCCCGGAGCGGCGAAGCAAGCTGAGGCCGGCTCCGTCGACCGCCAGCGAGAGCAGCAAGATCCAGCCGGCGGTGCCCAGCACGCTGTCGTCCGAGGCCGTGACCAGGGGGAGCACGAAGACCAGGAGCACGGCTTTGGTGGTGGTCAGAGCGAGGGCCATCAGGGCCGGCCGGGGCCAACCCAGCCACCAGAGCATGGGGGCCTCGACCGCCCAGGCCGCGGCCAGCACGCCGAGCAGCCAGAGCTCCATCAGGGCACCACCACGGTCAGCTCCAGGGGGAGAGCGACCGAGGTCAGGGGGGTGAACAGGCGCAGCTCGTAGACCCCGGGAGCGGCATCGGGGCCCACCTCCACCGTGAGCGAGCGCATGGCGCCGGCCGAGGATGGGTCCTCCAGGCGCACCTTGAAGGCGCGCTGGTTCTGCCTCTCGCGCATGACCTGCCCATAGCGAAACAGCTCCAGGTTCGAGCCCATCATCTCCACGCGAGCCTGGCTGCCGGGGGAAAGCTCGAGCTGACGAGCCGGCTTGAGCAACGTGATGCGAGGGGTGGGCGGATCGAAGTCGCCGGCCTGCGCGATACCCACCAGGAGAGCCAGCAAGACCAGGACGCGGGACACCATGGGGATCGGTTCTGCCCGGGGGCTGCGCGAACCTGCGCAAAACTGGTCGGAAAGGTTCATACGCCGGCAACATGCTTGACGTAGAATCTAAATAAGAAAAAAGGGACGGAAGGTTCTTCTCATGGCTGGCATGGACCCTATCGGCTTCAATCCTGGAGCGCCCCTCGGGCTCAGGCGTCAGGCGAGCGTCGAGGTCGACGATGGCCCGGGCCCCCGCCCGCACTCCCCCATCGAAGACAGGGTCACGGTGAGTCAGGCCGAGAACGAGCGGCCGACCGGCAACATTCCCAACTTTGGCGCCCCGGCTGACAAGAACGGCAACGCCAACGCCGGTGACAAGGCTGCCAACCCCGCCAACCCGAACGCTCCTGGCGAGGCGAACGGCAACGCCAACGGTCAGGCCAACGGGCTGGACCCGAGCGGCATGCCCAAAGCCAGCGCTCAGGACGAAGAGATGGCCCGGCACGTCTGCGCCAAGGGCTGTGGTTGCATTTCCACCAATGGCGGCTCGGGCACCAATCCCCTCAAAGTGCTCGAGGAGCGCGACAATGAGGTGCGCGCCCACGAGCAGGAGCACCTCAATGCGGCGGGCGAGCACGCTCGAGGCGGTCCGGTCTTCGAGACCTACACCGCCTCCAACGGCAAGACGTTCGTGACCGGCGGCAAGGTCGAGGTGGACCTGGGCGAGACGGGCGATGCCAAGAAGACGGCCGACAAGATGGCCAAGATTCGCAAAGCCGCTCTGGCGCCTGCCACGCCCTCCCAGCAGGATCGGGCCGTGGAGGCGGAGGCGGCCGGCAAGGAGTCGGCCGCTCGAGCCCAGATGCAGCAAGACGACATCAAGAAGGGGCGTGACCCGGCCCCGGTGTGAGCCGGTTCACAGACATCGGGCCCTCCTGGCGCTAGACTGAGTCCATAACAGTCCTCGTTGCAAAAAACCTTGACGAGACTGGGGGATGGACCTGCGTGTTGCTCCTTCTGCTTGGAATGTTTCGCCGCCTGTTGACCATCGCTGCCGCCGTATCCGGCGTGGCTGTGGGGTACTTCCTCTACACCAATGACGCCGACCCGAACTGGCAGATCCGGTTGTTGACCTCATCGTGCCTCGGACTGGCCTGCTCGGTGGTGGTCTTGTTCTTCGCCACCAAGGTGCACGAGCTCGAAGTGCACCTCAGGCGCCCCCGCTCGCGTGGACGCGGGTCGGTGGGTGTGCGCGAGTGGGGGCCCAACGAGCTCCCCAGCTTGCGCTGAGCTCAATCGCGACGAATTACCCTGGTATCCGCGCCCGGGAGGCTCCCAGCCCCGGGCGTCTTTCTTCCTGGCGTTTCTCTTCCTTGAGGAAGACCGAGACGCGCTTGTAGACCAGGAAGGTCAGGGTGGAGGTCAGGCCGGCTTTCAGCAGGTTGAACGGGGTGATCACCGTCAGGATGAACGGCAGCATCCCGGCCGTGCTCATGGCCTCGCCGGTCATCCAGCGAGTGAACCAGGGTAACACGTACAGGTTGGCCGGGATCATGACGCAGGTCATGCTCACCCCCCCCAGCACCAGGGCCACCAGCGCTCGCGAACGAGTTTTCTTGAGCTGGTAGAAGCTGGCACTGGTCAGCACCAAGGCGGCCCCGGCCAGGGTGTTCAAGGGGATGCCCACCAGTTGGGTGGGCTCGAAGCGGAAGAGCATGAAGAGCAGGTTCTTGACCACCAGGATGGCCAGCCCCGCCAGCGGCCCGAAGGCGAAGCCTCCGATGAGCACGGGCACTTCGGAAGGGTCGTACT
>CAZWUN010000355.1:0-5494 GCA_964637145.1 uncultured Burkholderiales bacterium | reverse complement strand
GAAAAGACACTCGTAATGAGCAGGTCGGGCGTTCGAATCGCCTCCCCGGCTCCAGTCGATTCAAGGGACCGACACGAAGAGATGCACGTGATCATTGGACACGTGGCCTTTCATGATCTTCACATCCAACCGACCACACACCTCGCGCAGCAGGTCCCGAGTCCGGATCGCGACCTCCCCGGTCAAGGCGAGCTGGCGATACTTCGTGACCCAGACCAAGTGCAGATGGACAGCGAAAACGGTCTTCTACCACCGGGACACTTTACCATGGGGCGCTCACTGCGCTGAAGCCTCCGCCTGAAAGGCGGGGGATTTTCGGACCCCGAATGGGACATCAACCAGGCGGGGGAATCGATTGCCTGAGGGACACGAATCCCACTTTCGATGTCCGCGGAGGCCCGGGAGGGTATGGACCGGGCGCCTGGAAGCCCGGTCGATGCGTCTTGTCGTGCTGGTTCTGGCCCTCACCGTGAGCGCCTGGTCGTCTCCCCTGTCGATATCGTTCCCCGATGGCTACCAGGGTTCGGTCGAGGAGACGCGGGTCGTGATCGGCCGAGCTCAGGGCCGGATCGATCGCTTCGCCCAGGAGCACGGCTGGGAACATCTCCTGCGCCCGGTCCTGTATGACAGCTGCGAGATCTACCAGAGTGGGCCGGCCCTGATCAGGCGAATTCGCGAGCTGCACCGGTTGCCCGAGAGCTATGAGCTTCCCGCAGCCACCATCGTGGGCGCGTTGGAGAAGCGCATCCTCCTGTTCGTCAGCCCGGAGGAGTATGAGAGGATGGTGCCCGCGCTGGCTGGCGAGCTCAATGGCTACGAGAAGCTCTTCGCTCACGAGATCGCCCACCGGCTGCACGTGGCCGTCCTGGAAGGAGATGAGGATGCCATGGGCCCGCGCTGGTTCTATGAGGGTTTCGCCGTGGTGGCCTCCGGACAGCACCCCGATGCCGCCTTCCAGAGCGCGCCCGAGGCGATGGCCTCGGGGAGCTACCGAGAGTATGGCGCTCTGGTTCGCCGTCTCATGACCCGGATTCCGCTGGCTGAACTGGTCAGCCGGGCCGGAAGTCCGAACTTCCAGAACTGGGCTCTGGAGCAGCTTTCCCCCTGAGACTTACCTGGACCTGGCCAGCGGACGTCCTTCAGTCTGCCAGGACCTGGTCCCGACCGCCCGACTTGGCGCGGTAAAGGCGCTCATCAGCCGTTTTGAGGACCTGCGTAGCCTGCTCGCCATCCCCGGGGTAGACCCCCACTCCTCCGCTGATGCTGATCTTGCCAAGCGGTTGGCTCTGGGACTCAGGAAAGGTCTGGGCGGCGATGGCGACGCGCAAGCGGTCCGCCACTCGCCGCGCGGCCTCGCGCCCGGCCCCGGGCAAGAGAACCACGAACTCTTCCCCGCCGTAGCGTGCCAGCACCAGGTCATCAGAGCGAATCTGGCTCTGGGCAAGGCTGGCCAGCCCCTGAAGCAGAGCGTCCCCGAGCTGGTGCCCGTTGCGGTCGTTGTAGTGCTTGAAATGGTCCACATCGAAGAGAAATACCGCGTATCCGACGCCCTCAGCCAGGGCCCGCTGGTGTAGCTCGTCGAGCGCCCCCTGGAAGTAACGACGATTGTAGCAACCAGTGAGGTAGTCGCGCACGGCCATGTCGGCCAGCCGCTCGTTGGCTTCCTGCAGCTCCCGGGTGCGCTTCGTCACCCGTTGCTCGAGCTGAAGATTGTGCTGTTCGAGCTCCTCCATCTTGCGAGTGAGGCCCTCCACCAGCTCTTCCTGCAGATCGCGGAAGCGGCCCGCCAGGGTCTCCAGGAGTTCCAGTGCCAGTCGGGGCGAGCCCTCGAGGACGTGCTCGAACTCGAACCGATCGAGCCGGTAGGCCAGCACCTGACCCAGAGCCGCCATGGTGGCGCTGCGACGAGTGCGATCAAGCAGCGCCAACTCGCCGACCACGTCTCCCCGAGACCGAACTGCCAGCCGGTGCCGCTTGCCTCGGGTCGTCTTGCTCACGGCTATCTGGCCGCGACGAATCAGGTAGACGCAGTCTCCCGGGGCGCCTTCGCTGCACAAGAGGTCACCGGCTGAGAACTCGACCCGCGAGGAGTGACGCAGCAGCAGGCGTAGATCGGAGAACGTGGGTTGCCAGTCAGCCACGGAGCCAGTCAGGGTTGACCCGGGGGAAGATGCAATTCACCTGCTTCCGGTGAGGATCGTACCCAAGTTCGACCTCCAGGTAGTGGAGGCGGGAACGATTCGACGAAGGTCATTCATCGTTACTGGTGTTCGCCAGGTGCGCTATGCGGGCCTTCAGCTTGTCTCTGCAGGCGTACGGAGGCAACAAAGGTGTCGTCGCTCAAGTCTGCGATAGCTCGCAGCGCAGGAGCTCTCGCAGATAGCGCAGCTATGATTCTGGTTGCACGAGGTGCGGGCGACTTTCGCGATCAAGTGAGCCGGTCCGCGTTTTCTCGCCGTTCGAAAAGATTTCGTATCGCGGGCCCGAAACGGGCGCCATGCTGCTCGACCCGACCCTCGAGGCGCGCCTCCTGAAGCTTCCCCAGCTTTCCGAAGTGTGGGTGGGAGACTGTCGCCCATCAAGCTTGAAGATCCGCGGCGAGGGGCCGCAGAACGCCGGCCTCTGGGCGGAAGCGCACACGGGCTTGTTGCGGGCGGTCGGCTCCGAGCCGACCACGGTGCCCGAGCCGACCCTGCTCCTCGAGCTCCTGGTGCAGGCCATGCACAACGAGCGCTTCGAGCCTGCTCGCCCCGCAGAGGTCGCGCTGCGCCCCGCGCACCGGCTGGCGCTGCAGAGTACTTTGCGACGGCTCGGCATCGAGGTCGTGCCGCTGGGGAACCCGGCCTGTCTCGACGAGCCCTTCGCCTTCTTCGAAAAGCATGTCAGCCAGGTCGAGGTGGCTCCCAAGAAGACCCGCAAGCGCTCGGCGCACAAGTGGCAATTCACCGCCAGGTTCCGGGCAGGTGCCTACCAGTGGCGCGCCTCGGCGCTGGCCAGCAAGCGCCTGGCCGAAGCCCTCAAGGAGATCAAGGCCGTCAAGGATCCGGAAATCGCGGCTGAAGGTGCGGTCTTGCTGCTCGAACGCCTGGTGCCGGCCATCGAGCACGTGGACAGCTCCTCCGGCGCGCTGGGCAACGCCGTGTACAAGGCCGTCGAGACGCTCTGCGAGGTGATCGCCGAGGGCGCCGGAGGAGCCGCTCACGGCGAGCGCGTCGAGCGCCTCTTCCAGGCCCTGCAAGACGATGGCTTCGGCTACCTGGACAGCCTGGGCCACCACTGGGGCCAGCTGTGCGGCTCACCCGAGCTGGCCGGGCAGTGGGCCGACCGGTTGACGGGAGGCGTGCGGACGGCCTTCACATCGCCGGGCTTCAACTACTTCCGCGGCACCTCGGCGGCTTTTTCGAGCCTACTGGCAGCCGGGCGACACGATGAGATCCTCGAGCTTTTGTCTCTGGAGCAGCATCAACCGCCTCTGTGGCATCTGCGCCGCTATGGCGTGGAGGCCCTGAAGGCCCAGGGCCGGACCGAGGAGGCTCTGGCGATGGCCCGGAACCTGTGCTTGAACGATCCCTCGACCACCGTCGGCCTGGAGTGCGAGCAGCTGCTGCTCGACCTGGGCCGAGAGGAGGAGGCCTACCGCTCGTATGGCCTGACGCTGCCGCGAGCGACCAACTACAAGCTCACCTTCAAGGCCATCTGCCGCCGCTACCCCAAACGCAAACCAGAGCAGATCCTGCGCGATCTTTTGGCCTTGTCAGCCGGGAATGAAGGGCAATGGTTCGCCGCGGCGGTCGATCTCAAGCTCTTCGACGTGGCCCTGGAGTGCGCGCGGGTGGGCCCGTGCAATCCGAGCACGATGCAGCGGGCCGTCGCCAAGCTGCCTCCCGAGCAGGCCCACGAGCTTGCCGTCCTCACGGTGCGCGGTTACCTGCTCGGCTGGGCCTACGAGACGACTTATCTGGAATTCGCGCAGGCGGTTGAAGAGGCGCTGGCCCGAGCGGCTGCGGTCGGGGCGGAGAGCTCGACCCTGGCGATGCTCGATCAATGGGCCGGGACGGGCGGCACTCTGCGCACCTGGCTCAAGGAGATTCTGGCGCGCCGCTCCTGTCGCCGCTGAGATCGCTGGGCGAGCGGACCCACACCATGACACCGCGCGATCAAGCGCTGCTCCCGAGAAAGTGGGCCAGGTCTTCGATCTGCCCGGGTTGCAGGCGCATCGGGTAGACCGACTTTGCATCCGTCACGCTGATTCCGAGCACACCGGTCTTGACCACGCTTCCCAGGGCGGCCCGCCAGCCCTCGGAGGGCTTGATGACGACCAGGCATGCCGGGAACGAGTTCTCCCAGCCTTCGTCAAACTCGAGTTGCTGCTGCAAAGCCTCGAATTCGTCGCGGGGCTTGCTGGCATAGGGAATGGCCCACCCGCCTGGCCCGTGCCTGAGCTCGAAGTAGCTGACCATCAGGACCAGGAGATCCTGAAATGCCCGCAGGTGGACCCAGAAGGCCAGTTCCTCGGAAAAAGGGAGCAGCTCCGGGGGGAGGACCAGCACGGGCAGACGATCCCGATCGGGCAGGTCCACGCCCCGCAGGGATTCTTCCTGAGCCTGAAAGGCCGGCAGGGCGAGCAGACGGTCAAGGAGGTTGGTGTCAATCGGATTGAGTTTCAGTTCGCTTGCCATGACTTGAGCCTAGCAGGCACGGACAAGGGAATTTTCCCCGTCCTATCAGATCGAGACTTCGTCCCGCTCTCCCCCACCGCCAGCGCCACCCTTCTGAGCCCGCACCAGCGTGTAGTAGAGGGCCTCCTTGCCCTCGGGGCGGATCTCCAGCCGCGCCTCGGGGCCCTCCCAGCGCACCGAGGTGGCCTCGGGGCTGCCGTTGACCTCCACCTCGGACTCGGGCACCACCGACAGGCTCCCGAAGCGCTGGCGCAGGCGGGCCAGCTCCAGACCGTTGGGGCTGACGATCAGGTAGCTGCCGGCCAGGTAGGGCAGGCTCAGCTCCTCGTCCTCTCCCGGTCCCTCCAGGCGATAGGCTGACCGGAGCCCGAAGGCCGCCCAGGCCAGCAGCAGAGCCACCGCCAACCCGCCCAGGCCCAGCAGGGCCAGCATCACCGCACCCAGCGGACTGGCGCGGGTGCGCACGATCAGCTTGCGCTGAAAGGAGATGCTGCGCTGGTTGTCCTGCTGATCCCCTCCCTGGTAGACCATCAGCTCCTCGATGGCGGCCAGGTTGGGCACGTGGGCCACCCGCTCGGTCATCTCGGGGGAGAGCGAAGGGCGCAGGTCTCCCTCCTCCACCCCTTCGCGCGACAGCTCGATGGTGGCTCGCAGCTTGACCTGGCCTTCGATGTCCTGGAGATAGCTGGCGAACATGTCGCTCAAGAAGGGACGCTCGAGCTTGAGAGGGGTCTCGCGAGCCTGCAGGTCGATGAGGAAGAAGTCGGCGCTCTCCTGGCCGGCGTCCACGGTCAGCTTCTGGGGGGTGACCTTCT
>CAZWUN010000354.1:0-5500 GCA_964637145.1 uncultured Burkholderiales bacterium | reverse complement strand
GCGAGATCCCCGGCGACGGCATCGACAACGACGGCAACGGCGTCATCGACGACGTTCACGGCTACAATGCCTACGCCGACAACGGCAACCCCATGGACGGCCACAGCCACGGCACTCACTGCGCCGGCACCATCGCCGCCGAGGGTAACAACAGCCAGGGCGTGGTGGGGGTGAACTGGCAGGCCACCCTGATGCCCGTCAAGATCTTCTCCGACGGCGGGCGCACCAGCGCCGACGCCATCATCCGCGGCATCACTTACGCCACCCGGATGGGAGCCCGCGTGACTTCCAACTCGTGGGGCGGCGGAGCGGCCAACGACGCCATCAAGGACGCCCTGCGCACCTCCCCGGCCCTGCACATCTTCGCGGCCGGAAACGACGGCAAAAACAACGATTCGCGTCCCACCTACCCGGCCAACTACGACATCCCCAACATCGTGGCCGTGGCCGCCACCGACAAGAACGACCAGATCGCGAGCTTCTCCAACTACGGTCGCACGACCGTGGACGTGGCCGCTCCCGGCGTAGGCATCTACTCCACCGTTCCCAACAACGGCTACGGCAACAAGAGCGGCACCTCCATGGCCACTCCCCACGTGGCCGGCATGGCGGGCCTGATCTTCGCCGAGCACCCCGATCTCACCAACGACCAGGTCAAGCAGCGCCTGATCGGAAGCTCGGATCGGGTATCCAACCTGAACAACATGAGCGTCTCTCGCGGGCGCGTCAACCTCGAGCGCTCGCTCGAGACCGACAGCGCCGCCCCGGCTGCTCCCAACGACTTCCGGCCCGTCGAGTCCAGTCCGGGCCAGGTCACGCTGACCTGGACGGCCACCGGCGACGACGGCTGGTGCGGTCAGGTCTCCAGTTACGAGGTGCGCTACTCCGACAAGCCTATCGTCGATGCCAACCCGGGCGACGAGCAGGTGGGCTTCGAGGACGCCATCCTGGTGGCCACGGACGCCCCGCAGGCCACGGGCAGCATCGAGTCCACCTCGATCAAGCTCGAGCCCAGCCAGGAAGCGCGCACGATCTACGCAGGCCTCAAGCTGATCGACAACGTGGGCAACCGCTCCGAGCTGCGCACGGTGGCCATCGAGGTCCCGGCGGCCCCGCCGCCCCCTCCGCCGCCCCCGCCGCCCGAGAACCCGCCTAACCCCTAGGCGATCGACAAGGCCCGGAGCTAGAAACTCCGGGCCTTTTTCTCATGAGCGTAGCTCGACCGGCACCACCACTGCGCTGGTCTGCTCCCAGCTGCGCTTGAGCCGTCCCACTTCCTCGAGCAGCCCGGCGCGAGCATGCAGGGCCGCGTCCAGGCGACCTTCCTCGGCCAGGATCACGATCTGGGCCACGGCCCGAGCAGCCGGCGTGGCCGACAGCTCGGTCAGCCAGGCCCCGATCTCCCAGGCCACCTCGACCAGGGCCCCGGCGTCGCGAGCGCGGAAGGCCTGGTCGAGCCGGGCCAGCCGGTCGGTCCAGCCCTGCTCGAAGGCCTGGCGGGCGTCCTCCCGGCGCTCGGGGTTGACCGGCGGCTCCATGGTGGATGAGCTGGGGCCGGCCAGGGTTGCCGCCAGAGTGGAGAGGAGGTCGGCCTCCTCCACCGGCTTGGAGAGGAACTTGTCCATGCCCGCTTCCAGGCAGCGTCGAGTCCAATCCTCGCGCTCGTGCCCGGTGAGGGCCACGATAGGCGTCGTGTTGCCCTGTGAGCGCAGCACGCGGGTGGCTTCCAGGCCGTTCATGACGGGCATCTCGAGATCCATCAAGATGGCGTCGAAGTCGCGCAGGGCGCACATGTCCACGGCCATCTGCCCGTTCCCGGCCACGGTCACCTCGTGGCCGTGAGGCTGCAAGAGTCCCGAGACCAGGGTCTGGTTGATCAGGCTGTCGTCCACCAGCAGAATCTGCATGGGGCGGGCCGGAACCTGCGGCTTGGCGGGCGCGGGGGCCGGGCCCGAGGCGGGCAGGTTCAGGGTGAAGGTGATGCTGGACTCGTCCTCCCAGAACTGTCCGCCCATCTTCTCGATCAAACCCTGGGTCAGCGCCAGCTCGAGCAGGCCCCGTCCGCTGGTGGTCTCCGTGCGGTGCGCCGCGCTCACCACCACGCGCAGGCCGACAGCCTGGGCCGTGGCCGAGTCTTTCAGCACCTCCAGCTTGACCTGTCCCTGGCGGGTCGACTCCAGGGCGCGCGAGAGCGTCTGAAAGAGAACCTGGCGCAGGCGCAGCGGGTCGCAGCTCAGGGTATCGGGCACGGCCGTATCCACCAGGCCGCTCAGCTCCAGCCCTCGCTGGCGGGCCTGCGGCTGCAACTCGCTGAGCACGCCCTGCACCAGTCCGCGCAGGTCGGTCGGGACGGGGTCCAGGCGCAGCCGGCCGAACTCGAGCCGGGTGTAGTCGATCAGCCCCTGCAGAAGGCTGCGCACCTCGCGGGTGGAGGCCTCCAGCGCCTCCACGTACTGCCGCTCGGAGGGGCGCAGATTGGCGTCCTTGAGCAGGCGAGCGTTGCCGGTGATCCCGTTCATGGGGTCGCGGATGTCGTGGCTCAAAGCCAGCAGCACCGCACCCGGGTCACGCGCGGCCAGCGCTTGCCGGGGCTCGAACTCGGGCTCGGCCACCAGCTCCGGCCCAGACTCGCTGCCCAGCGCGGCCAGCAAGATCTGGCGCACCTGACCGGCCGACCGGGGGCGCAGATCAGGCTCTTTCTCCAGCAGGCGGCGCATCAGCGCGTCCAGCGAGGGGGGCAGGTCAGGGCGCAGCTCGCGCAGCGACGGAGCCGGATCGCGCAGGTGGGCCTGCAAGAGCGCAAAGTCGGTATCGCGCACGAAGGGCCACTTCCCGGTCAGGGCTTCGAACAGGGTCACGCCCAGCGAATAGAGGTCGCCGGGAGGTCCGGTTTCCCGGGTGCTGAGGATCTGCTCGGGGGAGACGTAAGCAGCCGTCCCCATCATCACGCCCGTCTGGGTGAGGCCCGAGCGGGCACCCACCTGGCGTACCAGCCCCAGGTCGGCGATCTTGGGGGTGCCGTCGCTGTGGAAGAGGATGTTGCCCGGCTTGAGGTCGCGGTGCACGAGTCCCCGGTCGTGGATGTACTCCAGGCCGTCGCAGATCTGGGCAAAGGTGCGCAAGAGCTCAGGAAGCTCCGGATTGCGGGCCATCAGGTCGTAGAGGTTCCCCCCCTCGAGCAGCTCCATCACCAGCACGTGCTGGCCCTCGTGGTCGAGCGAATCGATCAGGCTGACCACGTTGGGGTGCGAGAGGGCTGCCAGGGCTCGGGCTTCCTGGCGCTGGCGCTCGATCGTTTCTTGATCCGAGCCCGCGAACAGGAACTTGACGGCCACCTCCTGGCCGCTGCGCTGGTCGACGGCCCGCACGACCTCGCCCATCCCGCCCTTGCCCAGCGAGGAGACATAAGTCAGGAACGTAGGTAGACGCATCAAGTGCGGGTCGGATCGGCCTGGCGGGCGGGGAGTTTGAGAGGAGTCTTGCCCTGGCGCTCGATGACGTTGAGAAACATCCGCAGCAGCTTGGGATCAAAGTGCTTGCCGCTCATGTCGTTCATCACCTCGACCGCCTTCTCGGTCGAGAAGGCCTCGCGATGGGGGCGACGGCGGGTCAGGGCGTCGAACACCTCGCACATGCCGATCAACTGGGCTCCCACCGGGATGGAGGAGCCCTTCAGGGCGTAGGGATAGCCGGCGCCGTCGTAGCGCTCGTGATGGTAGAGGATCATGGGCAGGCTGCGCTCGAGAAACCCGAGCGGCTGCAGGAGGTCCAGGGCTTTCTTGGGATGCTCCTGCACCAGCGCCATCTCTTCCTCGGTCAGCTTGCCGTCTTTGTAGATGATCTCGGCCGGCACCGACAGGGTGCCGATGTCGTGCAACAGGGCGGCCAACCGTAACGACTCCAGATCGCGCTCGGACATGCGCAGCTCCTGCCCCACCTTCAGGCACAGCTCGGTGACCCGGGACGACTTGCCGCGGAAGTAGGGGTCGCGCTCCTCGATCTGGGCGGCGATGAAGGTGAGGGCCTCCAGTGAGGTCCTCTGGGATTCGACGAAGGTCCCTCCGCTGTGGGCTGCCAGCGAGAAGGGGATGGCCATGAAGGCCAGCAGGTTGACATCCGAGCCGGTCCAGAACGGGCCGGCCGACTGGCGGGCCACGAAGACCACCCCGAACACATCCGAGGCATTGCGCAGGGGGGCCACCATCACCTCGTTGATGGGCTCGTGCTTGCGGAACACCGCCAGCTGGCGATCACCTTTGCCGATGCGAACGGGTCGACCGGTCTCGAGCAGATACGTCACCAGCCCGGATTTGGATGGCAGGCGAAGGTTCTCGCGGCTCTCGGCAGAGAGGCCGTCAGCTCCGGCGATGACATACTCGTTGTCGCGCTTGAGCAAGAGACCTGCATAGTCGGCCGAGAGGTACTCGCGGGCCATTTTGGCCACATTGTCATAGAGCTTGTCGGCGTCCTGGATCGAGGAGAGCCCCACCAGCATGCCCGGCAGGCCTTCACTGCGGCGCAGTTGCTCCTCGAGCTCGCTGCGAACCTTGAACAGTTGCTCTTTGAGCGCTTCAGGATCGGCCGAACGGCCGCCCATGCGGCTCAAGAACCAGCCGACGATCAGGCCAGCAAGCGTTCCGCCAAGGGTAACGTAGAGGTTCAGGTCTTCCAATCGCCCTCTTGGACGTCCGGTTTTTGAGGCCGGAGAATTGGGATCAGGAAGCTTCCTTCATGTCCTCGACGAACATCAAGGTGGGCTCTTCGCGCTTCTCGATGACCTCCTGGGTGATCACGCACTTGCGGGCATTGGAGAGAGAAGGGATCTCGTACATCACGTCGAGCATCACCTCTTCCACGATGCTGCGCAGGGCGCGGGCACCCGTCTTGCGGGTCTGGGCCTCGCGTGCAATGGAGCCGACGGCTTCCTTGGTAAACACCAGATCGACGCCGTCCATGCTGAAGATCTTTTGATACTGCTTGACCAGAGCGTTGCGCGGCTCGGTGAGGATCTTCACCAGCGCGTCCTCGTCCAGCGCATTCAGCGTCACGACGATGGGCAGACGCCCCACGAACTCGGGGATCAGCCCGAACTTGAGCAGGTCTTCCGGCAGCACCTGCACGAGAAGCTCGCCCACGTTCCGGTTGCGTTTGCTCTCGATGTTGGCGCGGAAGCCCATGTTCTGGTTGCGAATGCGGGTCTCGATGATCTTTTCGAGTCCCTCGAAAGCCCCCCCACAGATGAACAGGATGTTGGTGGTATCGATCTGGATGAACTCCTGATGGGGGTGCTTGCGGCCCCCCTGAGGCGGGACATTGGCCTCGGTGCCCTCCAGAATTTTGAGCAGGGCTTGCTGGACGCCTTCGCCCGAGACGTCGCGGGTGATGGACGGGTTCTCTGACTTGCGGGCGATCTTGTCGATCTCGTCGATGTAGATGATGCCTTGCTGGGCACGCTTCACGTCGTAGTCGGCCGCCTGGATCAGCTTGAGCAGGATGTTCT
>CAZWUN010000353.1:0-5505 GCA_964637145.1 uncultured Burkholderiales bacterium | reverse complement strand
GAAGCGCGTGCAAGGATTCCCCCGCAGGTGACCAGAGCGGCGCTCGCCGGCCAGGCCAGGAAGTCCAGCCCCCGGGAGGCGGCCCGCTCGGCCAGCCAGTACTTCACCGGAATGCCGCGCAGCCAGTCGGAGTTGAGCTTGGCAAGACCCCCGTAGAAGTAGACCACGATCAGCTGGAAACGAAACAGATAGATTTGCCAGGCCGGGATAGCCGCAGGCCGGGGCCATATCCGGCTGTCGAGCGAGCCCCAGCGCCCGGAGTTGGTGATGGCGAACAGGCCGCCCAGCAGGCAGATCAGGTAGTAGTGGTTGTTGTAGTAAGCGGCGTCGGACAAAAACCACCAGGAATAGGTCACCAGGAAGCCCAGCGCGGCCAGGCGCGTGAGAAAGCCCAGGGCGAGCAGCAGGCTGAAGACCAGGATGGCGCCCATCAGCAGCGCGGGCTCGGGGTCTGTCACCCACTCGAACCCGGGATAGCGAAAGTGGAAGCGGGGGGCGATCATCTCGCCATGCAGGCCGCCATTGCGGAGATAGTCGAGGTTGCTGGAGAGCATGCACAGACCGAACAGGATGCGGAATAGCCCCAGGCTGGCAGCGTCCACCGGGCGAGCGAGCCATTCCCTCACGGCGGCTGCAGCTCCAGGCCGCGCTGCACCTGGTCCTCGGTCACGTGGAGAGGGCGCCCGTCGATCAGGTAGGGCCCCTGGGCTCGCACCTCCCCCACGGCCGAGGTGGTCGGATAGGGCAGGATCAGTTCGGGCCCCTGCTGGCGATAAGTGAAGGTACGCCCACTGGACTGGCAATGCAAGACCAGAGACGCTTCCCGACCGTGCACCCGGGCCCCGGCAACGACCTGGAAGACCTTGACCTCCGAGAGCAGCTGCCCCCGGTAAAGATAGCCTTCACCCATCGGGAAGACGCCGGGCGCGCCGCTCAACTGAGCGAGTCGTTCTGCCCGGCCGCCCTCCAGGGGCAGACCGCGCCGCAGCACGTCCATCTTGTCCAGTTGCTCGTTGTAGCGCGCCAGATAGGTGACGAAACTCAGGGCGGGGGTTTCGTAGACCAGCCGAAAGTGCTTCAGGCCGGCGTCCTCGAAGAGCCGGGCGGCGATGGAGCGACGATAGAGCTCTCCGTAGACCGGAAGATCGAAGTGCTGGTTGCCCAGGGTCAGCTCCTCGGCCGGCTCGAGGATCCGCTCGGGGCCGATGCCGGCAACCTGCATGTGGGTGAGGAAGCTGTCGGCGATCACCTCGCACCCCAGCACCACGTATTCCACTCGCTCTCCGGGCTGACAGCCGGCCTCGAGCGCCTCCAGGGCCTGCTCCTCCTGGTCGGTGGCCAGCCAGGCCGCCCCCTGTCGCGACTCGGTGGCGCTGAGCACCACCGGCCGGCGGGCCAGGAAGGCCACCAGGTGGCCTCGATCCCAGGGGGTGTAGACCCCGTAGGTGCCGGCAGGATAGTGGAGATCGCCCTGCCAGGGGCGCAGCGGACTGTCCAGGTCGAGGGTCGGCTCGGGCGTGTTGCTTTCGATCCATTCGGCCGCCTGGATCCAACCTGGCGTGACCATGAGAGCGTGGCGCAACAGGGCGGTCTGAGGCCAGGCGGGAGTGGTCCAGCCGAGCAGCGCGGGGAGGCTGAGCAGAGCAGTAGCGGCCGGCAGGGCCCAGCGACGCTGGAGCAGAGGTGCCAGGGCCAGGGTGGCCAGCAGCGCAATGAACGGAGGGGGAAAGTAGGAGAAGTCGCGCGTGCGCACCCAGAGCCCCACCAGTAAGGCGGCGAAGAGAGCTGCAGCGACCTGGCCGGGTTGGCGGCTGCGCCAGGCGGCCAGCAGACCCAGCGGAGCCAGCAAGCCGGCCAGAGCGAAGTAGCCCCAGTAGAGCATGAGCGTTACCTGGCGGTGCTCCAGGATGGTGGTGGGACGGGGCTCGAGCAGCGCGGCCAACATTCCCCGCACCGGCTCCAGGGCCAGAAGGCCCAGACAGACCGCGACCAGACTCGCCAGCAGCAGCCGGCCCGCTGGCCGTCGGCGCCAGGCCAGCCCCCGGGCCAGGGCCGGCACCCCCAGCCCGAAGCCGACCAGGGCCAGCAGGGCAGCGCGATGGTAGCGCTCGCCCAGGCTGAGATCGGGCCAGAGCAGCGTGGGCAGGAGCCACAGCGTCGCGATCCAGGCGGCCGTGGCCAGAGCCAGGCGATCGACCTCCCGGGCGCCGGCCAGGGCGGCGGCGCTGAGACACAGTGCCAGCACCAGCAGATAGAGCGCCGAGCCAGCCCAGCTGTAGAGCAGGATGATGACAGGCAGGGCGAGCCAGAGGGACCGACGCGTTTGCAACGCCCAGACCATGGCCAGGCATGTGGCCAGGGCGAGGCACACCTCGAAGGCATGGTGGTCGGCAAACCCAAGCACGGCGTAGGTTGCCAGCGGGGCAGGATAGAGCAGGAGCAACCAGGGCGCCAGCAGCCCCACCCGGGGGCCGGCCAGCTTTCTGCCCAGCAGACCGAGCATCAGGAAAGCCAGGGTGCCCAGCACGACTGGAACCCAGGCGGCCGTCGCCAGCAGCGTGGGCTGGTCGGGATGACCCAGCCCGGCCGCCAGGGCCAGGCTGGCCAGCAGCAGGTCGTAGCCCCCCTGGTTCTCGCCTCGCTGGCCGTGAGGATAGTGGGTGGAAGGGTCCCAGCGCTGCACGCGCGGGAAATTCTTCACCAGCGAGCGGGCGTGGCGGACGTGGAAGTAGCTGTCCATCTCCAGCAAGCGCACCTGGCCCGGCTGAGGGAAGACCAGCGGCCAGCACGAGAGCGTGCGCGCCGCCAGCCAGGTGACGGCGAGAAGTGCCAGGATCAGCCAGGAGAGTTTGGCCATCGGCTCTGGTTACTCGCTGCGGGCCCTGGTTTCCCCCGACCAGGAATCTATGGTACAAATTGCGAACCGCGACCCAGCAATATCTAC
This sequence comes from uncultured Burkholderiales bacterium, assembly GCA_964637145.1. Classification (GTDB taxonomy): domain Bacteria; phylum Vulcanimicrobiota; class Xenobia; order Xenobiales; family QWHO01; genus QWHO01. The sequence continues at coordinate 2,561 of CAZWUN010000353.1, read as the reverse complement.
CAGGGGGGATGCTCGATGCGCCACCACAAACTCGTACTGCTCCTGTTGCTGGGGCTGTTTTTAGCTGCCTGCTCGGACGGGAGCGGTCCGCTGACCGGGTCCCCCCTCGGGCCGGTCGGTGAGCAGTTCGGAAACGTCTTGCTGCGCTTCGAGCTCGACCCCAGAGTGCCCAGTTTCGTCGACACAATCGAGGTCACCGGATTCGACGCCAACGGCGTCCAGGCGTTCCCGGTCGAGACCGGCGAAGCCGCCAGAGAGGAAGTCTCTGCCCGGGGCTTCAGCTTTCCCAAAGTGCCGGAGAAGCTGCTCGAGAATGTCTCCACCCGGGTGGTTCGCTTCGAGTTTCGCTATTTCTCGAACGGCGTCCTGGTCGGCACGGGCTCGGTGGATGTGGTCGTTCCGGCTGGCGGCACCGTCACCATCATCGACCCTCCGTTCATCTCGGTGATCGACCCGGAGCGTATCGAGCTCACCCCCCAGTCCGCCACGATCGCCGTGGGAGCCAGCCAGCTCTTCGTGGTCACCGTCTTCCTGCCGGATGGCACCAGCTTCACCACCGTCGATGGAGTCGTCTTTACGGTGGCTGAGCCTGCCATCGCCTCGGCGGACGGGACCGGAAACGTGACCGGTCTGACGGCCGGGCAGACCAGGATCACCGCCACCCTGGGCAGCCTCAGCGCGAGCGCCGACCTGACCGTGACCTCCTCCCCGGTCGGCAACGTGGTCAGCATCGAAGTCGTTCCAGGCTCGGTCTATGCCCCGTTCAATACGGGCCGACAGCTTGACGCGATTCTGACGCTCACCGATGGCAGCAAGGTCAAGAACAACCAGCTGACCTGGATGCTGGACAACAATGTCCTGGGCAACGTCAACTCCACGGGGTTCCTGTTCACCCAATTCACTGGCGGCAGCGGCACCATCTCGGCCAGCACCCAGGGCGTGACCGGGAACTGCCAGCTGTTCGTCGGGCCGACGCTCATCACGGTGGCCCAGCAGCAGAGCCAGAGCCTGGCCAGCTTCGCCCTCAACGGCAACAACCTGGCTCTGGTCGGCAATCTCTCTCTGCCCGGCCTGCCGCGCACTCATGATCTGAGCCGAAACAACCGCGACATTTTCGTGGCCCTGAACCAGACCGGCATCCAGCACTGCCTGCTCGATCCGACCACAGGCCTGTACCAGGCCGGGGGCCTCCTGGCCAACGCCAACCTCACCTCGGTCAACAGCATCTTCGTCCACCCGAGCGGCAATCGCTTCTACTGCTGGGACACTTCCAACAAACGGTTCACCAGCGTGTTGTTCAACAGCCAGACCCAGGCCATGAATGTCGAGTCCATCATCCAGTTGAACACGACCAATACGTTCGGGGGGAGCCTCTCGGGCCTGATGGTGGGCGACCAGACCTTCGTGCACTTCAAGGACAACACGTTCAACAGCATCTGCCAGGTCCCGGTCGACAACCTCGACAAGCCCCTCTACGACCTGAGCAACCTCACGCCCAACTTCGTTGCCACCGATGACGTCGACGACGTCATCTTCCGCTGCAACGCGGCTCCGCTCAATTTTACGAACCTCTCCGACGTGGCCTGCTCGGACAACAACGTCTTTGCCGCCCAGCAAAACGGACAGTTCTTTGCCTTCAACGTGCTGCCGGGCGGCCTGCTGCAACCGGCCGGCAATCCGCTGGTGCTGATCAACTCGACCTTCCCCATCGGCTTCACCAGCAACCCCTCGGGCCTGCTGCTCCCCAGCACGCTCTTCCGCAGCTCTCTCGAGATCCTGACGATCATTTCGTTCCAGAACGGCGCCCTGGTAACGTTGCTCGAGCAGCCGCTGAGCGGCAACTTCGTCTTCGATTACTGCGCCACCCAGGACAAGCTCTTCGGTATCGGCTCAACAACCGGTGGCGTCAACCTGAGCGCCTTCAACATGAACTTCACGACCAACACTCTCGACCCACTGGGCAACATCTTCATCGATCCCAGTCCGTGCAGCCAGCGCTGTACCCGCTGACGCCATGGCCATCCTGCTGATCCCGGTGCACAACGAGCAGGAGCACCTGCCCGGGGTGCTCGAGAAGGTGGCTTCGGTGGCGTCGCGCCTGGTGGTCGTGGACGACGGCTCCAGCGACCAGACGCCCCGGCTGCTGGTCGAATGGGCCGCCAACCAGCCCAGGTGCCACCTGATCTTGCAGCCGGTCAATCTGGGCAAGTCGCGGGCCCTGGCCCAGGGCCTGTGGGCGGTGCACGGTCTGGTGCAGGCCGGGGAGATCGATCCCGATGCTCCCCTGGTGCTGTGTGACGGCGACGGCCAGCACCCGCTGGAGGAGATCCCTCCGTTGTGCGAGAGCCTGGCCAGCCAGCAACTGGACATGTTGATCGCCTTCCGCGACTTCTCCCGCTACCCGCTGCACAAGGTGTGGGGCAACCGGCTGCTCTCCTGGCAGGCCCGCTGGCTGACCGGGGTGGCCTACCGGGACTCGCTTTGCGGCCTGCGGGTCATGCGGGCGGGACGCGCCGCCGAGGTGGCCCACCTTTTGACCGGACCGGGCTACACCTGCGAGC
>CAZWUN010000352.1:0-5570 GCA_964637145.1 uncultured Burkholderiales bacterium | reverse complement strand
GGGTGGCTGCGGCGAGGCCGAGGTCTGGCAGGAAGCTCAGGAGGTGCTCTCGGACGGCCGCACCCGCGAGGTGCATGTCGATCTCACCGAGGCTCTGGACACCGAGGACGGCAAGGTGTGTGGAGGAAGGCTGGACGTGCTGGTCGATCTGTGGCGTCCCGAGCACGAGCACCTCTCCCACCTGGTCCGCCGACTGACCCGGGGCCTGGAGCAGGGAAGGACGGTGGCCGTGGTCACCCGCCTCGGCCCGAGCGGTCCCCCGGCCTGGAAGGCCCCGCGCCCGACCGACCCCAGGGCCGGCGAGCGCCTGCTCTATCTCTCGAGCGGCGAGCTGCACGGCACGCTGGGAGCCCCGGAGCTGGACGCCGAGCTGCTCTCGCGGCTGCCTGGCCAGGGCCATCGGGTCGAGTCGGTGGGCGGGGTGGACGTCTTCGTCGAGTTGCTGGAGGCCCCGGCCGAACTGGTCATCGCCGGAGCGGGCCACATCGCCCGCCCTCTCACCCGCATGGCCGCTCTGTGCGGTTACGAGGTGACCGTGGTGGACGACCGCGAGGTCTTTGCCGACCCGCGCTGGTTCCCCGAGGCCGCCCGGGTGCTCTGCCGCCCCTTCGCCGAGGTCTTCCAGGGGCTCGAGGTCACCCCGCGCACCCACATCGTTCTCGTCACCCGGGGCCACAAGCACGATGAGGAGTGTCTGCGTGCCGTGCTGCACCGTCCCTGGGCCTATCTGGGGATGATCGGGAGCCGCCGGCGCACCGGCGCCGTGTTCGCCGACCTGGCCCGGGAAGGAGTTCCCGAGGAGCTGCTCGCGCGCATTCACGCGCCCATCGGGCTGGACATCGGGGCCGAGACCCCGGAAGAGATCGCGGTGGCGATTCTGGCCGAGCTGATCAAGGTGCGCCGCGGGGGCAGGGCGGCCAGTCTCAGGCGACGACAGGAGCGGTGAACAGGCAGGACGCTCGCCACGCCCGAAGTATGATCCAGAGATGAAGCCCCCCTCCAGCGCCATCACTCCCGAGGGGCTCTATCTCACCCGCCGCGAGCTCTTGCTGGCCTCCACGGCCATGGTGCTGGGATTGGGAGCAGCGGCCAGTCACGCCCACCAGCGCAGCCAGAAGCTGGTCGGTCCTTATGTCGACGAGCTGGGCAGTCGTGCCACGCCGCTGCGCCGCATCCTGCGCTACAACAACTACTACGAGTTCGGTCAGGACAAGGAGAAGGTCTACAAGAAGGTCGGCAAACTGCAGCTTTCCCCCTGGATCGTTCGGGTGGGCGGCCTGTGCCACAAGCCTCGCACCTTCGCCCTGGACGAGCTGCTGGCGCTGCCCACCGAAGAGCGCGTCTACCGCCACCGGTGCGTGGAGGCCTGGTCCATGGTCATCCCCTGGGAAGGTTTCCCCCTGCGTCGCCTGCTCGAGCAGGTCGAGCCCATGGGCAGCGCCCGCTTCGTCCGTTTCCGGGCTTTGCAGCGGCCCAAAGAGATGCCCGGCCAACGCGGGCTGCTCGGGAAGCTGCCCTGGCCTTATACCGAGGGTTTGCGCATCGACGAAGCGATGCACGACCTGACCTTGATCGCGACGGGGCTCTATGGTAAGCCTCTGGCTGCCCAGAACGGAGCCCCTCTGCGCCTGGTGGTGCCCTGGAAGTACGGCTACAAGGGCCTCAAAGCCATCGTGCGCATCGACCTGGTGGAGAGTCTGCCCACCACCTTCTGGACCAGGACCAGCTCCAGGAACTACGGCTTTTACGCCAACGTGAATCCGGACGTCTCCACCCCTCGCTGGGCTCAGAAGAGCGAGCGGCGCGTGGGCGAGTTCCGGCGTCGCCCAACTCTGCCCTACAACGGCTACGCCGAGCAGGTGGCCGGCCTTTATTCGGGGATGGACCTCAAGCGTTGGTTCTGAGGCCGATCGATCTGCTCTGCCTGGTTCCGCTGGCCTTGCTGGTGGGAAACTGGGCGCTGGGCAATCTTACCGATCCGGTCTACGACATCACCGCCCGCACTGGCCACGCCGCGCTTTTCTTCCTGTTCCTGGGGCTGGCCTGCACGCCGGCCCAGACCTGGCTGCGCTGGCGTCGTTTCGCCGCCCAGCGTCGCCGTTTCGGGCTCTATGCCTTCTTCTACGCCTGTCTGCACCTGATGATCTTCCTGGTGGATTACAACTTCAAGTGGCGCTGGCTCGATCAGGTGCTGCCCGACCGTCCCTATGCCCTGGTGGGACTGGCGGTCTTCCTGATCCTGGTGCCGCTGGCGGTCACCTCCACCCGGGCCTGGATGCGCAAGCTGGGAAAGAACTGGAAGCGGCTGCACCGGCTCACCTACCTGGCCGCGCTGCTCGCGGTCGTGCACGTGGCCTGGATCAGCAAAGCCGACCTGTTCCTGCCGGCCGCTTACCTGCTGGCCCTGGTCCTCTTGATGCTGGCCCGCTGGGGGGTCTTGCGGCGCTGGAGGGCCCTGCGTCGGGTCCCATCCTTCAGGCAGGTCCCCGAAAGCCCGTCCTGACGGGGCTGGCCCGCTTCGGTTTGACAGCTCGCAGAGCCCCGGATAGAATATGTGTTCCGTCCCCTGGGACGGGAGGGAGGTCCTTGCGATGAAGATCAACCGTACTTTCGCAGCTCTCACGCTGAGCTGCTTGTTATGGACCGGCGCCGCCGCCCAGTCGCCCGAAGTGCCTGGCGAGGGGATCTCGGGCAGCCTGGTGCCCGCCGAGGAGCCGGCCGGCCTGTTCCGGCTCTCCACCGAAGAGCTCGAGAATCTGGGCTTGATCCGCACCAAAGTTGCTCCGGTCAAAGAAGAAGTGGTCCAGTCGGACCTGCCGCCCATCCTGGTCAAGGTTCAGGTGAGCCGTAAGGTCAAAGTGCCCGTCTACAGCCATCAGCGCCGCTCGCTGGCCAGCCGCGGCGCCGCCGCGCCGGCCCAGAACAAAGTGGTGGGCTATAAGGAAGTCTCCCGCAAAGCGGTTGAGACCGTGGACATCACCCCCATCATCCTGGCCAAAGCGCGCAAGTATGACCTCGACCCGATGTTGATTCGCGCCGTCATCGAGGTGGAGTCAGCCTTCAAGCCCTACGCTGTCTCCAACGCGGGAGCCGGGGGATTGATGCAGCTGATGCCCGGCACCGCCTACCACCTGGGTTGCCGTGATCGTTTCGACCCCGAGCAGAACATCGAAGCTGGGGCCAAATACCTGCGCCAGATGAAGGACCGCTTCGGCGACTGGACCCTGGCCATCGCCGCTTACAACGCCGGTCCTGGCAATGTGGAGCGCTCGGGCGGCGTGCCCCCCTTCGCGGAAACGCAGCGCTACGTGGTCAAGGTGAAGAAGGCCTGGGGGCGCTGATCAGTTCCTGGCCTGGCTGAAGGCCCGTGTGCCCGAAGCGAGCCAGAGGGACGCACTGGACACCCAGTCTTCGTCGGCCGGCCCGCGGGTCAGGTCTTCCCATGTTTCCTGGCTCAGGTAAGCGCTCAGCATGTGGGCCACCTCGGCGTCCAGGCACTGCAGGGCTGCGCGAGCCTGGCAGATCGGCTCCTGCGCGCCGGTGGGGCTTTGTTGCCACCAGCGCAAAAGCCAGCGGGCGGTGCGCACCGGGTCGGCAGCCGCCCAGTGGCGGTAAGCATCCAGCGTAGGCGTCAACCAGGTCGTCAGCAAAGCTCGCGCCATGCCGGCGGGGTCGCGCAAAACCGCGGCTTGCAGCCACTCCTTGACGACCGGGCCGGAAAGCACTCCCAGGTGGGCTCGCTCGCCGCGATAGAAGGCGGCGAAACGGTTGAGGCTGGGCAGAAAAGATAGATTCTGCTGGCCTCGCAGCTCAGCCACCTCGGCTCGAACCAGCTCGGCCGTTTCGGCTGGCAGGCGGGCGTAAACCTTGCGGGCCACCGGTCCATAGCCGGTGCCCAGCGCCAGCAGGCAGATGGCCAGCTCGCGCACCGGCCCGGTCACGCTTCCCGTCAGCAGGCGGCGCAGGTGGGCCGTGATGGCCACCGGGTCGGAGTGATCGGCGTTGAGCCCGGGAAAGCTCTCCAGAACCTGATCTCGATACAGCAGGCTCTGGCGCCCCATCCGGCTCATCTCCTGAGCCAGACGGTGCACTTCCCGGGCAGGCAGGCGCGTGAGGACTTCGCGCAGCAGCCATGTGGGGCACTCGAGCAAAAAGACCGCCGCCGTCTGGGAGCCCGACAGTCGCAGGGGAACGGCTACCTCGGGCTCGGGCGCCTCGGGTCCGACGACCGGCCCCGTTCCCGTCCCGGCTCGCGACAGGCGAGCGTAGTCATCGAGCTGCTCGCGCAGAACTTTGCGCCGCAACTTTCCTTGCCGCCACAGCTGCCAGGGAAGCTGCCAGCGCCGGGCCCCCAGCGGCACGCTGGCCAGTACCGAGAGCCGGGTGCCAGGTTCGAGCTCATCCGTCTTGAGCACCCGCAAGCCATCCAGGTAGGGCCGCAGGAGAGCGCTCAGGATGGGCCTCAGGTAGGGCAGCACCAGCAGAGTCACAGGGCGCCCCTGCTCGCGCAGGCAGGCCAGAATCCTCCGCACGGGCGAATCCAGGAGACTGAGACGACCCTGCCAGGCGCGACACCAGAGCCACTGCTGAAGCTCCGGCTCGAGGGTCACGCACTCGAGCACGCCCTGCTGGGCATACTCGCTGGAGATCTGACTGCGCAAGCGGCTGCGCAGCCACTCGATGCATTCGAGGGCGGTGCAGCGCAGAGGGGCGGCGCTGGCGACCCGATCGAGCAGGGGAGCCAGGTCACGGCAGACGATCGCCTCGCTTTCCAGGCTTGCCAGAGAGACCAGCAGCACTTCGCGGCCCACCCGACGGGTGGCCCGCTGCACCAGGTTGGGGTTGCGGTTGGCCAGGCGGGCGACCTGATGGAAAACCCGGCTCATATGGACACGCTCGTTGAGCACCTGGCGCAGGGTTCGCTCGACGTGGCGCAGCACCAGGTCGGCCGGCTCGGACAGGAGGGCGCCCCGACGCTCAGCCGAGGGTCGCTGGCGGCGGTCGATCCAGGCCGCCGGCAGGGCTCGAATGGGGTCCAGGTCGGCAATGCCCTTCAGGCCGCGCAGGTCACCCACGGCCAGCAGGCGACCGGGGTAGGCCGTTCCGACCGCTCGCAGAGCCCCTCCGACCAGAATCCGATAGGTGTTCGGCTTCAGCCAGGTGGCCTCGACGGCTTCGGGAGCGGGAACGGGGGCCTGGCACTCGTGGGCCAACCTCTCGGCCAGCGCCTCGAAGCGGCGTGCAAGGTCAGCGCCAAACGCGGCCAGCTGGGGACTCAGCTCCAGGCGCAGGGCGGGGATCGAGCTGAAGAGTTCTGGGCAAGTGGACTCGAGCATCAGTGGGAACTTTTCGGTAGCCTCATGCTATCAAAAAGAACTTGAGAGTTCCACACTTTTTTGCTCTCATCCAGAACTGGTTTGCTGACCGGTCAGGCAGGGTCGAGGAAAGCGGCCCCGAAAATGGATCGCGGATACACCTCCATCGGGAGATCTGTCTCCCCATCACACCCCCGCCTAAAGGAGGCTTGCGAGTGCAGATCACTGTCAAAGGCAAGAACTTCGATGTCACCG
>CAZWUN010000351.1:0-5595 GCA_964637145.1 uncultured Burkholderiales bacterium | reverse complement strand
CACGAAAATGGAGCCGGATACCAAGTTCACCATCATCGTGGACTCCAATCGCGACAGAGCCGATGTGCAGCGGGCCATCGAAGAGAGCGGCTGCCCCAATCCCGAGCGCATTCAGATGATTCAGCCGGGGGTGGGCGACCTGACGGTGTGGGCCCGCGACATGATGGTGGGCCTGGAGTTCCCCGGCAGCCCGGACCGCACGGCTCTGCTGGCTCAGAAGCCCCTGCACGACTGGCATGGAAACGACCGGGAGGTGCCTGGCTTCCTCTCGCATTCGGTTCCGGGTGTGAACCTGGACATCGCCAAGCGTCTGGTGACCGATGGGGGCGATACCACCTCCAATCGCAGCGACAGCTTCGTGGGTCACTACTCTATCGCGGCCACGGCCGAGCGCCTGCAGCAGGCCTTCAACGATCAGGACCTGCGCCACGCCGGGACTCACTATTTTGAGTATGCAACCGGGAAGATCGTGGTCCCCGGCCCTCTTCCTTACAAGTTGGAGCCGGTCGAAACGGGTGACCTGCACCGCATGCCGGTGCGGATCGTGGAGAATCCCAGCTATCGCAAGCCCGACCTGAAGGAGGGCCAGGCCACCGAAGGCGAGATGTACGAGTACCTGGCCGCCCGCATGTTCGAGCGCGAGTTCGGCAAGCCGGTCACCGTGCTCGGAGCCGACGACCCGAGCACTCCCGACCACCGCGAGGAGCCGGCCTGCGACCACATGGACATGGGCTTCACGCCCATCTCCGACAATGAGGTGCTGCTCGGCGATCCGGGCCTGGCCCGGCAACTGCTCGACTCGATGACCGCGGACGAGAAGAAGCAGGCCGAGGCCAAGCTCTCCGAGGTGGCCGGCAAGCCGGTCAGGCTGGAGGATTACTTCGGTCCCGGCCTTCGCAACCGCGACAACCAGGAGGACTTCGAGGCCTACAAGCGCATCGCCGAGGAGAAGAACCTGTCGGTCACCCGAATGCCCCACCTCGAGCCCGGCGGCGGGTTACCCTACATCTCTTACAACAACTGCCTGATGGAGCGCTTCGAAAAGGATGGCCAGGAAGTTCGGCGCGTGTTCCTCCCCGTCTACGGGGTGGAGAAGCTGGACAACTATGCCATCACGACCTGGCAATCCAAGGGCTTCGAGGTGATCCCCATGGAGCTGGGAGCCTTGAGTGCCTACTGGGGCGCGCTGCGCTGCATCTCGAACTGGATGGAGCGCTCTCCCACCGCTTAGTCCCGCATGAACGACACCGTTGCCCAAATTGGGCCGGCGCCGCGCCGGCCCATTCCGCTTTACGTGCGGGTCCTGATCGGAGTGATCGGCGGAGCCGCGCTGGGCGCCGCCGTGGGCACCCAACCCCTCTCGATCGGCCCGATCCACCTGGGGAAGCTGGAAGACCTGGAGAAACTGGGAACCCTGGTCATCCGCCTGCTGAAGGCTCTGGCTACCCCGCTCATCCTGTTCGCCATCCTGGACGCCTTCGCGCGCACTCGCATCAGCGGCAAGCAGGGCATGCGGATGATCGGCATCTGCCTGGTCAACGTCAGCGTGGCCATGGTGATCGGCCTGACCCTGATGAACATGCTCCAGCCTGGTCTTGCCTGGCGCGGACATCTCAAGGAACTGACGCAGGGAGTGGCCAGCCAGACCCAGCTCAAGAGCTTGCCCCAGCACGAGAACGTCACCCTGAGCCCGCTCGAGAACCTGTCCGGCTACGTGCCCACGAGCCTGGTATCGCCGTTCCTGGACAACAACGTGATCACCATCGTGCTTTGCGCCATCCTGGCCGGGGCCGCTCTTCGCAGCCTCAAGGAGCGCCAGCCGGGGGGCGGAGTGCACGTGCTGGAGCAGATGATTGCGGCCGTGCTACAGATCTTGATCCAGATGCTGGAGTGGGTGATCCAGGCCGTCCCCATCGCCGTCTTCGGGGTGGTGGCCTCGGTGGTGGCCCGCTCGGGGCTGGGTGTCTTCCAGAAGTTGTGGGTCTTCCTGGCGGTCATGCTGCTCGGCCTGGCCATCCACTCGCTGATCTACTACCCGCTGATGGCCTGGGTGGTTGGCAAGAAGAGCCCTCGCGAGTATGTGGGAAAGGGAGCCGACGCCATCGTCACGGGCCTTTCGACCAATTCCAGCCTGGCCACCGTGCCGGTGACCCTGCGGGTGCTCACCGAGCGCATGGGGGTATCGCAGCAGTCGGCCCGGCTGGCGGCCTGCGTGGGTACCAATCTCAACAACGACGGCATCACTCTCTACGAGGCCATGGCTGCCCTGTTCCTGGCCCAGGCGGTGGGCTACGACCTGGGCCTGGGTCAGCAGTTCGGGGTGGTGCTGGCGGCTCTGATGGCGGGGATCGGCATCGCCGGCATTCCCGAGGCGGGGCTGATCGTGCTTCCCCTGGTGCTGGGGGCGGCCGGACTGCCGGAGTCGGTGGTGCTGACGGCCCTCCCTCTGATCATGACGGTGGACTGGATCATCGCCCGTTGCCGATCGGGGGTCAACGTGATGAGCGACATGCTGGTAGCCATCCTGCTCGACGCTCTGCGGCCGCCGGGGGAGCGACCGGAAAGTCTTGAGGACATGGCCGGCGAAGGAGACCTGGGCCCCGAAGTGGCGGCCATCCTGGAGGGAAACACTTGATGAGAGCCGTTATCCTGGTGCTGCTGGCCTGCCTTCTGGCGAGCTGCGGTCAAGAAGGTTTCACGCCGGCGGCGGTGGTGACCGCTCCTGCGACCGACCTGGCGCCCCCGCCCCCTGCCGAGGCCCTGGTCTTCCGTCTGGGCGGCCCGGGTGAGGACTCGGGACAGGCGGTGGTCGCTGATGCCGCTGGCAACCTGTTCGTGGCCGGCCACTTCACCCACCAGAACGAGCTGGCTACCAGCCAGGGCGGACAGGACGTCTTTCTGGCCCGCTACGACGGCCAGGGGAGCCTGGTCTGGTCGCTGGGTCTGGGGAGCGCCGGCCACGAGCAACTGGCCACTTTGCTGATGGACGAGGAGGGCAACCTCTATCTGGGCGGCACCTTCGAGGGCAGGGTCGCCTTCGACCCCACCACCGAGCTGGTGGCAGCCGGTTTGAGCGACGCCTTCCTGGCCAGCTATGATCCGGACGGAAAACTGCGCTGGGCCCGCACGCTGGGGGCGGCAGGGCAGACCACCAGAGCCCACGATCTGGCTCTGGGAGAGCGAGGCGCACTCTACCTGACCGGTGACTTCACCGGAACCGTCCAGGGCCTGGTCTCCGCCGGCGACACGGACGGCCTGCTGGTTCGCTATGACCTGGCCGGGCAGCCCGAATGGCTGCGCCGTTTCGGGGGACCGGGTCCGGACTCGGGTCGAGCCCTGGCTGCGGTGGCCGACACGGTCCTGGTCTGCGAGGGGTCGCAGGTGACTCGCTGGAGTGGCGCGGGCGATCCGGGGCCAGGGGTGGCCCTGCCTGGCCAGGCTCACTCTCTTGCCGGTGACGGTCTGGGGGGGCACGTCGCAGTTGGGACCGGTTTTCTGGCTCGCTACGGGCCGGCCCTGGAACAGCTGTGGAGTGTCAGCGTGTCAAAACTCACCAACCAGCTGGGGCTGAAGGTCTACCTGGGACTGTTCCTCTTTCCCGGGCACAACGACTGGACGGCCGACAACTACGCCAACTATGTCAAGCCGGCGGTGGCACGGGGCAACATTTCGGCGCTGATCGTGGGCAACGAGGACCCGCAGGACCTGGCTCTGATCCTCAGCTATCTGGACAAGGCCCGCACCGACTTCCCCAAGCTACCCGCCTCCAGCGCCCAGACCACCACCTTCTGGCTCACCGACGCGGGCGCCGCCCAGCTAGCTGCCAAAGTCGACTTCATCGCGGTGAACATCTATCCGGGCTGGGACGGCGTCCCCTGGGCCCAGATGAACCTGCAGCCGGTCATCGGGGGCAAGCCGGCCACTGCGGCCGATTCCTTCAACTCGTTCAAGATCATCTACGGCAAGGTGGCCGCCAAATACCCGGGGCTACCCATCGTGGTGACCGAGACCGGCTGGCCCACCACCTACGGCGCGCCAAGCCCGGCGCCGCCTCAGCCCAAGACCGGGATTGACAACGCTAAGGCCTATCTGACCCTGGTGCAGAACTGGGCTACCACCAACAAGAAGAATGTCTTCATCTACGGAATGTATGACGACACCAATGCGGTCAACACCAGCTCCTTGTTCAACTACCATTTCGGGCTGATGGACACCGACGGCAAGAGCAAAGGCGTGTTGTTCTAATTTAACCCCGGCTCGACCAGCATGGGCCCGAACTGCAGCCCGGAATGGCCAGGCTGGTCGAACAGCGCCACGGGCTGCATCACCATCGGGATCTTGAGGGCCCGGGCCACCTGGCGGGCCATGCCCAGGGCCGCTTCGGAGCTGGAGAAGGGGTAGAGGGGCAGAAGTCGGCCGTCCTCCAGGTCGAGCTGCACCGAGAAGATCGAGCCTCGGGCGCTCTCGCCCTCGTGGATGCTGCGCACGGCGACCCGCAGGACGGCCGGGATGCTCAGGTGGATCTGCTGGTCGCCGAAGGTGAACACCGCATCCTGCGAGCCGATGGACCAGGCCAGCCAGCGCGATTGGCGCGGATTCATCCAGCGATTGATTCGCTCGCTCATCGAATTGCACAGGTCGAGCACCAGGGCCCCGGCCGCGCCTCCCGCGCTGATGGCCCGGACGGCCATGTCGGGACGACGCGAGATCAGGGCTCCGGCCAGCATGGCGCCGGTGGCCACGGCTGCGCCCAGGGCGAATTTCTTGTTCTGCTTTCGCTCGCCGGGAAGCTGCCAGACCTCGAAGTTGAGCAAGATCCGGTCGTCACCCGGTGTGAAGCTGTGCAGCGAGAACTGCGGGGCATCCACGGTGCCGGCATTATCGCGAATCGTTTGCAGAGGGTGATCGACGGGTTGGAAATAAGAGATCAGCTCACTGGCAGACCACAAAGGCTCTCTCTCCCGGGAAGGTTTCTCCTATCATACCATACGCTCGAGGGATTTGACTCCCTGCGGTCTGATGTGTTAAAGTGCGACATTCACAGTCCAGTGCAGGAGGTCGAGTCATGTCCAAGGGATCCGCCAAGAAGCCCAAGCCCGCCAAGAGCCGCGGGTCGGGAACTCCGCTCGAGGGCCGCGCCTGGGTGCGCGTCGGCGGGGCTCGCTGGTTGCGCGAAGATGCGGAGAAAGCCGGTAAGTTCATTCCCAAGGAGTATCGCGAAGGCTACGTCAAGCCGCTGAGCAAGAAGGCGGCCGAAGAAATGGCCGCCGCCGAAGCGGCCGCCACCGCTGCCGCCGAGGAAGCGGCTCTGGCCGCCGACATCCCGGCCGACTCGGCCGAGGCTCTGGAAGCTGCTCCCGACGCCGAGGACTTCGGCGAGGAGAACGAAGAGGCCTGAGCTGCCCGCTCCTGGTCGCGAAGCCCGCCCCGATGGCGGGCTTTTTTGCTGCAGGGGAAGGCGGGGCCACGTCCAGAAATTAGACCTCAGCACGTAACGCTCAACATATGAGCGACGACTGGGCGGGGAGTCTGGAGTGAGAAGTTTGTCCGAGTTCCGTCGTTTTCAGGGGACCGACAGCTATCTGACCGGCGAGG
>CAZWUN010000350.1:2297-5601 GCA_964637145.1 uncultured Burkholderiales bacterium | reverse complement strand
CCTGGGCACTCGATGGGCGTTGGCGCGCACCCAGTCGCGCTGCGTGTCCCGCATCCCCCGACTGATCGCTTCCTCGTCGCTGAGCCGGATCGCATCCTCCAGTTCGATCCCCCGCCAGAGGCGGTAACAGGCCACGAACAACCCCGTCCGTCCTCGCCCTGCCCAGCAGTGAACCAGAGCCGGCCCGCGCGCCTCGACCACCTGGAGGAACTCCAGCACCTGCTCGAAGGCTGGCGTCTGCTGGTCGGTCACCGGGATGCAGTGATAATCCAGCCCCAGTCTCAGGCACAAATCGGACTCTTTCGAGTCGCCTGCTTGCAGCATTTCCTCGCGCAGGTTCACCACCAGCTTCACGCCCATCGGGAGCAACTCGACCAGGTCGCCTTCGCGGGGCTGGGGTGAGCGATAGAGCCAGGCGTCCACCTTTCTGGCCGGAATGCGCACCGGCGTGGCATCGCGGTAGGCCGGCACATCCTTCGGCTCGACCGGGACCAAGAGGTCGGCGCAACCGGCCAGGTAGGAATCCACCTCGTCGGCCCGAGCCTCGCCGCGCACGTCCCGTTCTAGCAGGGCTCCCCCGATTCTCCCGAGCTCACGCCAGCGCACAGCGTACAGGGGATGGGCCGCGAATACTTCCACCAACCGACCCAGACTGGCCACGTCGCCGGGAAGGTACTGGCTCAGCCGGGTCTGAAGCAGCTCCAGGAGCTCAGCGTCCTGGTGCAGCTCCAGACGCGCATCCAGAAGTTGCTGTTTGGCGATGATCCGCCTGGCGGCCTGGGTGCTCACTCGGGGGGAGATTCGTCCAGCTCAGGGGAGGTCCTCGCGATGAGACTTCTTTCAGAGCGCTCGGCTAAGCTCTGTTCATGATCACCTCCATTCCAGGCACCCGTCTGACCTTCGCGCCCCAGCGCCCCGTGGCTGCAGCCAACGACGCCGTGTCGGACAGCGCGGGCGACCAGGTGCAGCTCTCTCCCGGTCAGCCAGCTCAAGTCGGCCCTTACGCGCGGGACGCTCGTCAGGTTGCCGTCCTGATCGCCGGAGCCGGCAACGCGGGGCTCACCGCCGCCCTCTACACCGCCCGAGCCCAGCTCGATACCCTGGTGATCGGCTCACCCTACGGCAGCCAGTTGGCCCAGAGCGCCGACGTGGAGAACTTCCCCGGCTTCAAGCGCTCGACCGGGTTCGAGGTGGTCGAGGCCCAGCACAAGCAGGCCGAGGAAGCTGGGGCCAGGTTTGAGGACGGGCAGATCGTGCGCATCGAGGGCGACAAGCCACCTTTCCGAGTGCACCTCGAGGGCGGCGCGGTGATCGAGTGCCAGGTCCTGATCCTGGCCACGGGGGCCCGGGCCCGGCGCCTCGGGATTCCGGGCGAGGAAGAGCTTTTCGGCCGGGGAGTGAGCACCTGCGCCACCTGCGATGGGCCCTTCTACAAGGGCAAGGACGTGGTGGTCGTTGGGGGCGGCGACACGGCCGTGGGGGACGCCATGGTGCTGGCCAAGGTGGCCTCCAGCGTGACGCTGGTCCACAGGCGGGGTGAGCTCAGTGCCGAGAAAGTGCTGCAAGAGCGCCTCGGAAAGCTGGTGGACGAAGGCAAGGTCAAGCTCGCTCTCAACAGCGAGGTGCTGTCCGTGCACGGCAAGACGGACGGCGGGGTGGATTCGGTCGAGGTCGCCCATCACCCGCAGGGCAACCCGGCCCGGAAACTGGCCGCCGGCGAGGGCGGCGTCGACCGCTCCCAGCTTGCGACCGACGGGCTGTTCCTGGCGGTTGGTCATCTTCCCAACACCGATTTTCTCAAGGGCAGCGCCGTGCAACTCAATGAGCATGGCCACGTCGTGACCCACGATTTCGTGAGCACCAGCGTCCCGGGCATTCTGGCGGCCGGCGACATGACCGACGTCCCCTATTACCAGGCCAGCGTCGCCTCGGGCTTTGGCGCCATCGCGGGCCTCAAAGCGCGCGAGCTGATCGAGCAGGGGTAGAACGAACCGCGCTCCAGACTTGCCCAGGAGTCGTTCCGCCAGCTTCGAAAGAGGTAGGATGCTGACCAGAACCGCGCTCATTATCTTGTCTCTGCTGGGATTGCTCGGCACGACCACCCTGGCTCAGAATCCCAACCTGCCGCCTCCCCCGATTCAAAGGGCGGGCGCCTCTCCCTACGGTGGAATGACGCAGGCTCCCATCAACACGGCCGGCTACTTCCAGGTCGTGCGCGTGCAGTCCGGGGTGGAGCGACTGGTGGTGGGCTACAACCTGGACGGCTCCGGACCCGGCTCCGAGAAGGTCCTTTTCGATGGCTCTCCCCGGGCCGGGCAGACGGTTCCCTTCAGCAGCGGCCAGGGCAGCCTCTGCATCAAGGTCTACGGCAACAACGGGATGATCGAGTACCAGATGTACGACAATGGACCCGCTCCTCTGATTCCCTGACCTTGCCACCAGGTGGCCAGGGTGCGCCCGTTGGCCTGTTTGCGGCCAGCGCTCGTTCCTGTAAGCGGCGGCACTTCCAAGCACCCCGGGGTTTTCTCGATCGCAAGTAATGTCTTGCGATTGTAGCCTCGACGCGCTACAATCGCAGGGTGACCACGGTCGGTATACGAGAGCTGAAGAATCGGCTGAGTCATTACCTTCGCCTGGTTCGTGCGGGTGAGACCCTGAGCGTAACGGACCGAGGGGAAGTGATCGCGCAACTGTCTCCTCCCCCCGAGAATTCCCCGGACTTTCCTTACCCGCAGCTTCTGAAGCTCGCTCGTGAGGGGCGAATTCAACTGGGCAGGGGCAACAATTCGAGCGCCTATCCGGAGGCCGACTTCGCCGTTCCGGCAGGGACCGCCGCGCGGCTCCTGGAGGAAGATCGGGACGAGCGGTGACCTTGCTCTATGCGGAGAGCAGCGCCGTGCTCCGGTGGTTGCTCAATGAGCCGGATCCGGACGGGGTGGCCAGGGAACTTCGTCAGGCGAGCCGGGTCCTGGCCTCGGAGCTGACCATGCTCGAGTGCCGTAGGATGCTGGTGCGCCTCGTGACGGCGGGCACAATCGGACCGCTCTCGGCTGATCGCCGCCGGGGGGACCTGGAGCGTCTGGCCCAGGATTGGGATCTCTGGCCAATCGATTCGGCGGTTTTGTCTCGCGCGAGCGAGAGCTGGCCCAAAGAGCCGGTCCAGAGCTTGGATTCCATTCACCTGGCGACGCTGTCCCTGGCACGGGGTGCTGTTCCCGACATCAAGTGCCTCAGCCTCGATTTGCGAGTGAGAGAAAACGTGGCCGCGATGGGGGTTTCTTTGATTCCCGGTCAGGGACCCGCT
>CAZWUN010000350.1:0-2197 GCA_964637145.1 uncultured Burkholderiales bacterium | reverse complement strand
CGATGCGTCGCGGCCCGGTGGGCGACGTGCTCGGCGACCTTATTGGTGATGACGCCATCGACGCCGGCGGCGTCCATTGCGATCCACTCCTTCGGGTTGTCGACCGTCCAGGACATGACGCCAACACCGGCAGCGTTGAGTTCGCCGATGACGTGCTGGTGGCTCGAGAGGCTGGTCCAATCCGGGTTGAAGGATGACAGGTGATACTTTTTCGCAATCGCCACCGCGTCGTCGGTGGCCGGTGCGAGCAGGGCGATGTCGAGGTCGGGCTGGAGCGAGTGGGAGTCGACCAGCACTTGCGTGTTATTGCTCTGTAAAAGCACCTGGTCGAGCATTCCGCGCTCTTCGACCTGGCCGATGATGATCTCCAACTGGGCGCGGTCTGCTTTCTTGACCTCCAGCAAGAGCACCGTCCCTGGATGCGCTTTGACCTCGTCGAGTTGCTCGGCCAGAGTCGGCACGCGCTCGCCGGCGAAGGACGGTGAAAACCAGCTTCCAGCATCGAGCCTCGCGATCTCAGAGGAGGTCATCGCGGTGATCAGGCCGGTGCCGTCGGTCGTGCGCTCGACGGACTCATCGTGCATCACGACCGGGACGCCGTCGGTGGAAACGTAGACGTCGTTCTCGACGAGCTCCGCCCCGGCCGCGATGGCGGCGCGAAACGCCGCCATCGTATTCTCCGGATACTTTGCGCTGTCCCCGCGGTGAGCGATGGTCAGCGCGCCCTCTTCGGTCGTGCGCACCCAGGGCTCGCTCGTGTCCGGCGGAGGTGTCGTCAGCACGGTGTCGATCAGCTCGTGTTGGGTGCAGCCGATCTCGCCGGCCACCGAAAAGGCTGCGCAGGTGCTCATCACGGCGGCGGCCAGAAGCACTTTGAATCGGTTGTCGCTTCTCCCTTCGATGCTGCGCATTCTCAACTCCAACCGTAGAGCTCGGCGTTCTTCATGCCGCGAGTATGCCCGAAGCCCCTGAAACCGGGCTGAAACGGCTCAGGGCAAAACCTCTCGCGGCGCGACTCTCAGGGTCAGCCGAGACTCTGGACAAAGCTGCTGACTGTCTGATTGAACTTCTCTGGCTCTTCGTAAAACGACAGATGTCCGCTGTACTCGAAGAAAGCGGTCTGGGCGCCCGGAATCTGCTGTCCCACATACGCGCTGCCCTGCCAGGGAAACATCTTCGACTGCCGGCCGACGCACACCAATGCCGGCAACTAGATTCGCGGAAGGAGATCGCGCCAATCAAGGTTCGTGTGGTCGGACATGATCGCGGCCCGCACCGCCGCAGGGCATTTGTCGATCTCGCTGGCCAGCGATTCCATCTCAGCGGCGGTCGGCTGGTAGGTGTCCCCGAAGCACTGCGGCACCAGCTTCCTGGCCTCAGCAGCCGGGTCGTAGCCGAGGCGGATGGTGAGGCGCGCGAGGGCTTCGGCGTCGTCGCAGCCAGGCGTGCCCCAGCGCCACTCTTCGTTGTTGTACTGTCGTGGTGATTGGTCCACGGTCACGATCCCGGCAAGGTGCTCATTCGGAAAGAGATCGAGATAGCTCCAGATGATCGCGGCCCCCATGGACCAGCCGAGCGCTGTGACGCCCTCCAGGCGCAGAGACTCGAGCAACTCCTTCAAATCTTTGGCATAGCGGGCGATGCGATGTCCCCAGAGGACCTTTTCGGAATCCCCGTGTCCGCGCAAGTCGAGCGCAATGACTCGGAACGACGTCGCGAGGGCGATATTCTTGCTGAAGAAGTTGCGGGTGCAGCCCCACCCCGGGATCAGCACCACAGGTCGACCTTCGCCCACATCCAGGAAGGAGATCCTCGCTCCGTCGCTGGTGGTGATCGTCCCGGTGACGGCGCCGCTTTGTAGTGCTCTCTCCCCCTGCATTCCGACGGGGTTCTAGAACTCCGCTCGGCTCCCTCTCCCGCGGGTCGAAGGCAGCGATGCCGCATGAAAGCGGTTCCCGGGCTGACACTCAGGAGTCTGGTGCTCAGGGAACTACGAACATACCTTCGTTTTTTATACCGCCGGTACAAAAAACGAAGGTATGTTCGCAACCGGGAGAGGTTGCCTCGCGTCCCGGAGCGGGAGGAGTCCTCACCAGATCCGTTGCCGCGACCGGGCTGGGGCACCTTTTTCAGCTATTTTTCAGGGTCGCCGCATTACAGTGCCGGCAACGTGCGGGGGGCTACAGGAGGTGCTTGG
>CAZWUN010000349.1:1791-5605 GCA_964637145.1 uncultured Burkholderiales bacterium | reverse complement strand
GCGCGCGGTCCTCGGTCTCCAGGGTCAGGTAGGTGGCCGCCAAGTAGGCGAACAGGGCCAGGGTGAACAGGCCCATGCAGGCGGGAAACGGGTGCAGCCAGGAGTGGAGAAAGCTTCCCGGCTCTCCCTGCTCGGTGACGGCGCGCCCGCAGACCACGGTCCCCACGCACACGCCCAGCATGATGGGCGTCACCACGCTGGCCACGGCGAACTGCAGACCCCAGCGGCGGGTGCGCCGGTCGGCTTCACCCGCGGGATCGTAATGGCGGAAAGTGAACGAGCTGCCCCGGAAGACGATGCCCAGCAGGGCCAGCGTCAGGGGGATGTGGAGCGCGATGGACAGCACCGCGAAGGCTTTCGGGAAAGCCACGAAGAGCATGACCACCACCAGCACCAGCCAGACGTTGTTGGCCTCCCAGATGGGGGCCAGGGCGCCCGCGATGACCTCGCGCTGGCCTTGCTTGCGCGGACCGAAGCTGAAGAGCTCCCACACCCCGCCGCCGAAGTCGGCTCCCCCGGTGAGGGCGTAGATCACCAGCGCGATCATGAGCACCGCGGCCAGGATGGTGGGCTCGTCGATCACGCCAGCTCATCCTCGCGCGGGCTTCGCAGGACATGGGCGCGGAGCAGAGAGAGGGTGGTCAGGGCCAGGCCCAGGTAGACCAGGCTGAAGGTCGTGAAAGGCACGATCAGGTAAGGCACCGGGGTGACCGCCTCGGCGGTGCGCATCCAGCCGTAGACGATCCAGGGCTGGCGGCCGACCTCGGTTACCACCCAGCCGGCCTCCAGCGCGATCAGCCCCATCGGCCCGGACAAGACGATGAGCCGCAAGGGCAGCTGCTTCTTGCGCCACACCCGATAGGCGCAGAAAACGGCCAGAGCGGCCATGGCGGTGCCCAGGCCCACCATCACCTGGAAGGCGACGTGCACAATGGGCACCGGGGGCCACTCGTCGCGCGGGAAGTCGTTGAGCCCCTTCACCTCGGCGTAGGGATCGTGGAAAGCGAGCAGGCTCAAGCCATAGGGGATCTCGATGGCGTAGCTCACCGTGCCCGTTTCGGTATCGGGCCAGCCCCCGATGATGAGCGGAGCGCCCTTCTCGGTGACGAAGTGGGACTCCATGGCGGCCAGCTTGATGGGCTGGCGGCGGGCGGCGAGGCGGGCCGAGATGTCGCCGCTGAAGGGCTGGATCAGGGCCGACACGCCGCCAACCAGCAGGGCGATGTTCAGGGCCACCCGATGAAAGCGATTGTTGGGCTCTTTGAGGAGCATGGCGGCGTGGATTCCGGCCACCGCGAAGCCCACCGACTGGAAGGCCGCGATGGTCATGTGCAGCGCCTGCGAGAACGATCCCGGGTTCATCATGGCGGCCAGCGGGTCGATGTTGGTGGGCAGTCCGTTGACCAGCTCGAATCCGGTGGGGTGGTTCATCCAGGCGTTGGCGCAGACCACCAGGATGCCCGAGGCGGTGCCGCTCACCAGCACGGCCAGTCCGCAGAAAAAGTGAGCCGTGCGTGAGATCCGATCCCAACCGTAAAAGTAGAGGCCCAGGAAAATGGCTTCCAGGAAGAAGGCCAGTCCCTCGAGAGAGAACGGCATGCCGATGATGGGACCGGCGTGCTCCATGAACTTCGGCCATAAGAGTCCCAGCTCGAACGACAGCGCCGTGCCCGAAACGGCGCCCACCGCGAACATGATGGCCGCTCCCTTGGCCCAGCGCTCGGCCAGGGTGCGGTAGATGCGGTCGCCGGTGCGCAGCCAGAGCCCTTCGGCCATGAGCATCAACAGCGGCATGGCCATGCCCACCACCGCGAAAACGATGTGGAAGGCCAGCGACATGGCCATCTGGGAGCGGGCTGCCAGGAGATCGGTCACGGGGCGGCCCGTTCGACGTCTTTCATGGTTTCCTACCCGTCAAGAACAGGTCTTGAGGTTGTCCTCGCGCGCGCTGTGACCCGGGTGGGTGTTGCCGCCCCCCAGGCTGCCGGCGGCCCGGCCGGTCTTGTGCAGGGCCCTGGCTCCCACCTCGGGGGGGATGCCCAGGGCGGCGGCCACGCGGGCGGCGTAGCAGTCGGCCTGCAACTCGTGTCCGCGCGCAAAGGCGTAGTAGCCTGCCCGCGGATCGATGTTGAGAATCGGCACGTTCAAGCGCCACTTGCCCTGCTCGAGGTAAGAGATGGTCTCCTCGGGGTGCTGCAATTCGCTGTGGCCCTGCTCGTGGGCCATCACGTAGAGCAGCTCATCGTCCGTCAGCAAGCTGGCCAGGCGCTCTTCGATCATGATCTTGCCCAGACCGCAGGAGTAGGCGTTGATCTTCTGGTTGTCCACCAGGGTGAATTCGGTAGGCTGGCTCTGAAACGGCCCGAGCTTCTCGGCCAGGCGCGCCAGGCGCTCGATCTGCTCGCTGTTGGTCGAAAGCTTCTGGCCCATCTGGGCCTGACAGTCTGCGCTGTAGTCCTGGCGCTCGGCCAGGGTCACCTGGGCCGGCTCGGGCTTGATGGGGAACACGGCCTCGGCAGCCACTCCGCCCACGTACAGGCAGGCACCCAGCCCCACCAATCCCAGCAGCGCGTTCCGCTGCCAGGGTTTGGGGCCGGATTCGGGGGGCTGGCTCTGCCCGCTGAGGCGACACAGGTCGACCGGCCCCTCGCAGGGGAGGTATTCTTGGCGATCGGCATCGCGGACCCAGGGAGGGGTCAGCCCGCTGCTCGAGGTGGGGGCGATCATTGCTCCCATGCAAGCACAGCCGCCTCAAAGGGGGCTGAAAGTCAGCCGCGCAGGCGGCGCAGGAAGGCCTGGTAGACGTTGTGGTCGGGCAGGCAGAACACGATCCGCAGGGGCCACTCGGGATGACTGCGCTGGTATTCGCGGGCCGCGCCCACCATGAACTGGGCCGCCTTCTCGGCCCCGACGTTGGGCTTGGTGACGCTCAAAGCAGCGAAGGCCAGCGAATGGGCTCGCAGCTCGTTACACAGCTGCAAGGTCT
Organism: uncultured Burkholderiales bacterium; assembly: GCA_964637145.1. Taxonomy (GTDB): domain Bacteria; phylum Vulcanimicrobiota; class Xenobia; order Xenobiales; family QWHO01; genus QWHO01. The sequence goes on along the minus strand of CAZWUN010000349.1, from coordinate 2,619 downwards.
TGCGCACGCCCGCGGCCAGAGGGTCCGGATCGCTGACCCAGCCGCCCTGGAGGTCTTTGGTGAAAGCCACCACGTGAAAGATGCCCAGCACGCCGTCCGAGCGCATCCTGAAGGGAGGAGTCAGCACCACCTCTCCCAGCGCGCGCGAGGTCTTGGCCAGGCGCTCGCGCAGGCTTTCTTGCACCTCGGGCCCGGCGGCCAGCAGGATGGGGGCCGAGGGGCCACCCTTCATGTCGCCGTTGGCTTTGCAGCCGTAGGCCAGGAACTCGCAGCCCGACGCCTCCAGCTTGCCCCGGCTCAGTTCGATGCCGGCCTTCTCGGGGTCGAGCGGCTCGCGCGGGGCGGCCGACGAGGCATAGCCCACCAGGCTGTGCAGGACGGCTCCGGACTGATCTCCCCCGGTCAGGGAGCGCGGAAACGGGATGGGACGGTCGAGCAGCAATCGCTCCACCAGAAAGCCGAGCAGGTCGGCGTGCTCCTTTGCGGTGTGGTCGACCTCGGGATTGAACCAGGCCTCGCTGACCCGCCCGCCTTCGAGCCGGACCTGGTAGCAGCAAAGTCCGGTCCAGCTGCGGTGGAACCAGAGCACATCATCCTCGAGGAAGATGAACCACTTGTCCTCCATCTCCTGGGGGATGAGGCCACAGGCCACCGTGGCCAGTTCGTTGGGCGAGAACTCGCGGCGCCACGCCAGAGGCTGGCGGGTCTCGGGCATGGGGACCGTCTTCCAGGAGTTGCGGGTAGCGGATTCCATTGCGGAGCATTCTGGGGTCGGGCCCGGTTCATCCTGCACCGCGCTCTCGCCTTACCGGGCGGGGAGCGTTACCG
>CAZWUN010000349.1:0-1691 GCA_964637145.1 uncultured Burkholderiales bacterium | reverse complement strand
CGCTGAGCAGCCGGTATACCGGCCGGTGGGAACGGTAACGCAGGGAGAACGGTAAGCCGCGGACCGCGCTTACCGGGCTGAGAGCGTTACCGCGCTGGGCAGCCGGTATACCGGCCGGTAGGAACGGTAACGCAGGGAGAACGGTAAGCCGCGGACCACGCCTACCGGGCTGAGAGCGTTACCCGGCTGGGAGCGTTACCGCGCTGAGCAGCCGGTATACCGGCCGGTGGGAACGGTAACGCAGGGAGAACGGTAAACCGCGGACCGCGCTTACCGATCTGGGAGCGTTACCGCGCTGAGCAGCCGGTATACCGGGCGGTGGGAACGGTAACGCAGGGAGAACGGTAAATCTGTCCGCCCGCCGTGCGCTAGAGGTTGAGAAGCCTGCTCAGCCGGAACTCGAAATGCGCATTGAAGTCCGACCTGAATACCTCGTCGCGGAATCGCAGGGCGGGGAGGCCGAGCTGGCGGGCTCGGTAGCGCTCGTTGGCAGGCTTGTGACCTCCTCCGTCCACCTCGCCGTCGATCACCCAGCGCCGGCGACGGGAGACGACGACCAGGGCAAAGTCCATCGGGTAGCGTACCGTCCCGACCTGAAAGCAGAGCTGGGGAACGATGGCCTGGCTCACGCCTGACACTCTCCCGACCAGCACAGGGACCGCCAGGTCGCCCACCGCCTCTCCGGTATCGTAGTCCACGATGGGATGCTGGCGGAGACCGAGCTTCAACGGAGCGCAGATCGAGGGCTCCAGCCCCGCGCTCAGGCGATGCAAGAGCAGGAGCCATTCATCCAGCGAGTCGGTGGATACGACCTCCAGCCAGGAGCGTCGGGAGTGATCCAGCTTGTCCCAGAGCGGCTCAACCAGCTCTCGATGTTGCGCCATCGCGCTTGCGAGCCGTTCGACGCCGCTCTTCTTGCAGGGAGGCGAAAAATGGACCCGCCTGTCATAGAGCCCAAAAACCGCGCTCGAGTGGCTCATGCTCGGGCGCGCCCTGGTCAAAAGTCGCCTGGGGTCGACCGAGAGGGCGGCGGACAGCCGCAGGCATTCCTCCCGGTCGGGCCAGGCGCGCTGATTCTCGTAGTCCGAGATCTTCTGCTGGCGGATTGCAGCCAGTTTGGATAGCTCGGCCTGAGTCAGGCCGCGTTCTTTGCGCAAGGCAAGGAGCTGTTCTCCAAAAGTGAGCTTCTTCATACTCCAAGCCTACGGCGCCCATGTGAACCGGGTGCTTCCGGTTGGTAAACGGGCGATTGCCAAATTCTTGCCAGAAAATGAACGAACCTCACGGGCCGACCCGACCGAGAGAACACTGAACGAGGGCTACTCCAGCACCATCCCGTCGGGCCCGGTCTCGAGCTGGAACTCGTCGATCAGGCGCTGGCGCTCGAGCTCGGCCTCGCGGGCGCACTTGCCGGTCTGCTCCAGCGAGCGGACCAGCTCGCCCAGGAGGCCAGCCACATTGGTAAGGCTGGCCTGATCACCTTTGCCTAACTCGCTGAGCAGTTCGTCGCCCGATTGCAGAGCCCGGTTGGTATGCTCGAACCCCTGGCAGAGAATCTCGGAATACTTCCGGGCGCTGCGCGGAGGAGCCAGTTGGCGCACGCCTTCCGCCGCAGCATCCAGGTTCGTGCGCAACTCTTTGAGGCGAGGGCCGAGCGAGGCCGCCAGCGCGGCGGCCCGGGCCCGGGTGAG
>CAZWUN010000348.1:0-5611 GCA_964637145.1 uncultured Burkholderiales bacterium | reverse complement strand
CCAGCCCAGGGTAGTGACCGCCAGGGCCGGCAGAGCGCCACCCGGCGTCATCAGTAGCACCCCGCTGGCCAGCTGCAACTGGCCGGCCAGCCGGGCGCCGGGCTCGTCCTGCTGGAGCAGCCTGGCGCCGCGAATGAGCTGCATGGGACCCACCAGGGCCCCGGCAAGCTCCAGCCCGTGGCGCAGGTAGGGCACCTCACCCAGGGTGGCTCCCAGGTCGCGGCCCACCTCGCGCACGGCCGGGCGGTCCAGCAAGAGGTCGGTCAGGCCGGGTCGGTGCAGCTCGCGCATGGCCTCCAGCTTCTCCGGGGTCAGCGACCCCAGCTGAGCGGGGTCGCGATGAAAGAGCTGGTGGCTCTCGGCGAAGTCCTCGTAGCGATCGGAAGCGGCGTAGGAGCTCAGGTGGGGCGGGCTGCCAAAGACGCCGCGGCCGCTGAGCGAGCCCAGGGGGCCGACCCCGCCAGTGAAGTCCCAGGTGTGACCGACCTCGTGGGTCACCAGGTCGCTGAAGTGCTCAGGGCCTTTGACGTGGCCCCGGTCGAGCAGGATGTGGTTGTGGCTCAGAAGGGGGAGGGAGAGCCCTGCGGTATCCAGCTTCGGCTCAACCCGGAGGGTGGACAGGCTGGTCACCTCGCCCAGTGGCAGGCTGTCGAGTACGCTCAGGATCTTGGCCTGCTCGAGCGAGGTTGCTCCGCTCAGGGTGGGATAGGCGATGCGTGGCAGGCCTCGTAGCGCGCCGCCCATGGCCAGGGGAAAGTCCGGGGCGTTCAGGTGGGACGACAGGGCGTAGCCGGCCGCCGCCCCGGCCAGGCCCGAGCCCAGGGTGCCAGCGGCCATCAGCATCAAGTTGACGCTCTGCACCCCCAGCGGGACGGCCCAGAGCGAGCCCAGCGAGGTGCCCACCACCAGACCGGCGGTGGTGGCCGCCATGGTTTGCAGCTGCTGCAGCGCGCGCTGAGCCACCCGGTCCAGGTAACGCTCGCTATGGTCGCCCTGCTGTCCCCAACGCAGGCCTTCCCCCGACGCCGAGGCCGAGGTTGGAGACGGGGACGGGGCTGGACTGGCCAGGGCGCGCGTCGCGGTCGGGCGGAGGGGCAGTATGGGGTAGGCTACGTTCACGCATGCACCTTAGCCTGGGACGAGTCGCTCGAGGTTGCTCGGGTGTAACGCTTTGTCGAACAACAAGATCGAACTGATGCTTCTCGACTCGCCAGCTGAAGGGTCTCTCATGCCTGGATTCGGAACTCTGGCTGCCTGGCCAGAGATGCTGGGCGGCTCCGGCCAGCACAGGCCAGCGAGCGACTGAGCTGGCGGACACGCCCGATGGGCCTGGCAGGGCGTCCCAGAATCGGCCCCCATGCTCACTCGCCACCCTGGGACTTCGTTTATCCCGGCCACCGGGAGGCCACAGGCAACACCGGTGGGCGGGTGGAGCCTCCCGGAGCAACATTCTTAGCAGAGCCCGACGCCGCTGTCGCCTCTACCCGGCCAACCGGTCCAGCATCCGGTTGATGTCCCCAAGAATGCGGTTCAGCGGCTCATCCGTAACCCCCAGCGCGTCCCGGTAATGGATCTGCCCGGCGATCGACTTGTAGATCGCGTCCTCTTTCAGCGTCTCCATCCCCTCCTTGAGGGCCAGCATGCGGAACTCCTCGTCGCTGAACCGGAAGCTCAGCACCTTGCGCAGCCGGTCCGTGGGCACGAGCACCTCCTGGACCCCCTGCTGCCCCACGTAGCCCGTGCCCATGCACTGGTCGCACCCGTTCGGCTCGTAGGTGTTCACCCGTTCGAGCGGCGGGTGCACCCCCGGGATGGCGCAGTCGCACAGGCGTCCCATCAGTCTCTGAGCCACCACCCCGTTGATGGCGTGAGCCATGATCACCTGGGGCACCTGCAGGTCCACCAGCCGCATCAGCGCTCCCACCGTGTCCTGGGCGTGCACGGTGGTCAGCACCAGGTGCCCGGTCAGGGCCGCGTGAAAGGCCATCTCCGCCGTCACCCGGTCGCGGATCTCGCCCACCATGATGATGTCCGGATCGTGGCGCAGCAGCGCGCGCATCGCCGTCTCGAAGCTCACGCCGGAAGCCGAAACCTGGATCTGGTTGACGTTGGTGAGGTGGTGCTCCACCGGGTCCTCGATGGACACCAGGTTGCGGCTCTCCTTGTTCAGGTGGTTCAAAATTGCATACAGGGTCGTGGTCTTCCCCGACCCGGTCGGCCCGGCCACCAGCACGATGCCCGACTTCCGCCCGATGGCGTTCAGCACTCGGGCCAACTGGTTCTCGCGGAATCCCAGGCCCTCCATGGTCTGGATCTTGCTCACGTCGAACAGACGCAGCACGACCTTCTCGCCGAAAACCTGGGGCATGCTGGCCACGCGCAGCGAGAGCGGGTGGCCCTGCACGACCGCTTCCAGGCGTCCGTCCTCGGGCACGCGAGACTGCAATTGCATTCCCGAGGCTGCTTTGATCTGAACGATCAGCGGGTGGGCTTTCTTGGCTGCCGCCCCCGCGTGCGGGATGCGTGCTAGCTCGTGCAAGGCCCCATCCACCCGCAAGCGGACTCGCAACTCCCCTTCCAGCGGCTCGAAGTGGATGTCGCTCGACCCGAGTCGCACCGCCATATAGATATAGCTCTCGTAGACGGTCGGATCCAGGTCCGACATCATCGACCGGAAACGGTCCGCGATCATGACTTCTCGAGCGGCGCCATGAAGAGAATGTTTCTCTTATTCAGCGTCAGGAATTCCAGCGCTACCACTCGCTGTCCGGCCAGCGTGAAGACTGTTACGCGCGTCATGGGGATGAACTCGGTTTCGCGGTTCACCTCGTCCGTCAGACGCCCGCCTGGTGATACGTGAACCTCGCCCTCCAGTCGGTACCCGGCCACCACCACCATCACCGCCACCGTTTCTTTGACGGAACGCACCTGCACGGAAATCTCTCCTCTCGGATGTATCGCTCCCATGGTAGGGCAACGGGACGAAAACGATCTGAAAGTCCAGGGCTCGGGATGCGACGGAAAGGGTGGACCCCCGCTCGGACGAGAAGGGCTCGCGATGAGCCGCCACAATCTCTCGCTGGACTGCCGGTAGGCGCGCAGATTGCACCTGCTGCTCATCACCTACGTGTTTCATCCCGAGCCCGTACTCGTGACCGAGTTGGCCGCGGCCCTGGTATTGAGGGGGCACCGGGTGACGGTCCTGACCGGCGCTCCCAACTACCCGACCGGGCGGCTCTATCCTGGCTACCGCGGAGATCGGACCTGCATCGAGTGGCACCAGGGGGTGCGCGTGGTGCGGGTGCCCATGGTGCCTCGCGGTTCGAGCCGGGCGCAGCTGGGGGTCAACTACCTCAGCTGCGCGATTTCCAAGGCCCTGCTCGGACCCTTCCTCTGCAGCGATAGCTACGACGCCGTCCTGGTGAATGCCGCCTCACCCTTTACCACGGCCTTTCCGGGTTGGGTCCTCAGTCGCTGCAAACGAGCGCCCCTGTTGGTCTGGTTGCAAGATCCGTGGCCCGAGAGCGTGGAGGCCGCCTCCGGTATGCGCAACCGGTTCATGCTGGGGGCCATCGAGCGCTTCGTCGGTTTCATCTACCGCCGTTGTCAGTTGATCTTGATCCAGTCTCGTGGCTATCGGCGGCACCTGGATCGGTTCGATGTCCCCGAGCACCGGGTGCGCTACTTCCCCAACGCCGGCACCTACCTCGATGAGTCCCCGGAGGCCCCCGAGGGCGATCTGGGGTTGGAGGGATTCAGCCTCGTCTATGCGGGGAACATCGGCCCCGCTCAGGACCTCGAAACCGTGCTGGAGGCCGCCGCCGAGTTGCCGCAAGTTCGCTTCTACTTCGTGGGGACCGGCTCTCGCCGAGGCTGGTTGGAGCAGGAGGTTGTCAGGCGGAGGTTGCAGGACCGGATCATCGTGCGCGATCCGCTGCCCAAAGCCAGCCTGACCATCGCCCTGCGCAAAGCATGCTGTCTGCTGGTCACTCTGAAGAATCATCCGATTTTGCACCAGACCATCCCCAGCAAACTTCAGTACTATCTCGAGCTTGGCAGGCCGATTGCCGGAGTGTTGGAGGGAGAAGCCGCGAGAATCCTGCGCGAGTCCGGCGCCGGTCTGGTCAGTGCCCCGGGGGACGCTCACGACCTGGCCCGCAACATTCGCTGGCTGGCCTCCCATTGCGACGATCTGGCCACTCTGGGGCGTTCCGGTCAGGATTATTACGCCAGTCACTTCCACAAGGACCGCCTGCTGAGCCAGCTGGTCGCATGGGTGTCCCGCTGAGGGTGCTGGTGCTGGGTGGCGACGGCCTGATCGGCTTCAAGATGAGCCAGGTCCTGTCGCGCTCTTATGAGACAGCGGCCGTCATCCGGGCCGGCCGAGAAAGCCCATCCTGCAAATTCTTGAGCTCCTATGGCCAGGTCTATCCCGAGCGCGATGCTCGCAACCGTGAGAGCATCGCCCGGGTTCTCGATGATTTCAAGCCCGACTGCGCCGTCAACTGTCTGGGAATCACCAGACACCATCCCGACTACGAGCCCCTCAACGCGATCGAGGTGAATTCGCTGTTTCCTCATCGACTCCAGGCCTGGTGCGCCCGGCGGGGAACTCGCCTGATTCATCTGAGCACAGACTGCGTCTTCTCCGGCCGTCGCGGCAATTACTCGGAGCAAGACCTGCCCGATCCGTACGACCTCTATGGTCGCTCCAAGCTGCTCGGGGAGGTAACCGGGCCCAACGTGCTGACCCTTCGTACCAGCGTTGTCGGCCCGGAGCTCGAGAGCGGCCGGCGAGCGGGCCTGTTCGAGTGGTTCCGGTCCCGGTCGGGCGCGGTCCGGGGTTATCGCCGGGCAATCTGGTCCGGGCTGACCACCCTGGAGCTGGCCCGGCTGGTGACCAGGCTGGTGGTGGAGCGGTCGGAAGGGCTGTTTCATGTGGGAGGCCAGGCGGTGGACAAGTTCGAGCTCCTGTCGGCCTTCAACCGGCTGCTCGGTCAGGGTCTTCCCATCGAGGAAGATCAGACCTTTTGCTGTGATCGCAGCCTGGATTCGACCCGATTCTGCCACGAGAGCGGCTACATACCCCCGAACTGGTTGGCGATGGTGGAAGACAAGGAGGCGTTTCTTTGCGCATAGCCGTCGTGGTAGGGACCAGGCCGGAGTTGATCAAGCTCAGCCGCGTGCTTGCCGAGCTCGAGCGCCACTTCGACGTGCACTTGATTCATACCGAGCAAAATCACGCCCCCTCGCTTTCCGAGCTCTTCATCCGCGAGCTCGGGATGACTCCTCCCCGGCACCGGCTGCGCGTGGCGGCCGACACGCCGGCGCAATGCATCGCCAACGTCATCGCGCGCACCGACGAGGTCTTCGAGCAGATCGCCCCCCAGGCTCTTTTGATACTCGGGGACACCAACAGCGCCCTGAGCTGCATCTCTGCCAGGCGGCGCAAGATTCCGATCTTTCACATGGAAGCCGGCAACCGGTGCTTCGACGAGCGCAGTCCTGAGGAGATCAATCGGCGCATCGTGGACCACACCAGCGACATCAACCTGCCTTACAGCGAGCACGCACGCCTCAACCTCCTGCGCGAGGGTCTGCCACCGGAGCG
>CAZWUN010000347.1:0-5622 GCA_964637145.1 uncultured Burkholderiales bacterium | reverse complement strand
ATGGCCCGCAGGGGCAACCGCCCCTTCCCGGTCTCGACGGCCCCGAACCCGGCCCTGGTGTCGTCAAGAGCTCGCTCTTCGTTGAGGACTTCGAGTGTGGCTTTCATGCGTTCTCCTCCTTCGATGGGACGGCCAAATTCCAGGACTGCAGCGCCTGCAGCAGGGGGGCCGCCAGCCGGCTCAGCTGCCGGGGGTCGAGCGTGGGATAGTGCCTGCGGTCGAGCATCAGCGTCACTCCCGGCGCCAGCTCGAGCCCCTGCAGGGGAAGCTCGGTGCCAGATCCGGTCGGTGCCTCGGGAACGTCGAGCCGGGCGGCCCGACGTTCCCAGAAGCGCTGAGGAGGTGGTCTCGTCTCCCGGCTTTCCTCGGCGGAAGGCGGAAGAACGCTGTTCAGCCAGTTCTCCGAGAGACCGGCCAGCTCTTCCAATTCGCTCTGAGTGCGACCGGAGAGAGTGGCCTGGATCTCCTGGAGGGGAGCCCCCTTCGCCTGCATGGCCTTGATGGCCAGCAGCTGCGACAGGTGGCGTACCCCGTAGTAAGCCGTTCGTCCCCGAAGCTCGGCCGGGCGGTCAAGCAGCCCGAGCGTGGTGTAGTAGCGGATCAGCCGCTCGTTTGGCTCCCAGCGAACTCGCTTCGAGTGGCCCGTGGGCTCGGCCCAACGGGTGCTCAACTCAACCAGCTCGGCCAGGCGCCACCGGCCTTCCGTTCCTCGGCTCACGGTGCAATCATAACACTGTTATATAACAGTGTCAATGCAAACATTTGTTCGCAAAGGCCCTCCGCAGGAAGGGACGAAGTGCCCTCCCTACCTGAGAAAGGAACCTGTTATCATGCGCATATTGCACACCATGCTGCGAGTCAGCGACCTGGATCGCTCGATCGATTTCTACACCCGTGCTCTGAGCATGAAGCTCTTACGCCGCAAGGACTATCCGGGCGGAAAGTTCACCCTGGCATTCCTTGGCTACGGCCCGGAGAGCGAGCAGACCGTGCTCGAGCTGACCCATAACTGGGGCGTGGACAAGTACGAGCTGGGCACGGCTTATGGGCATATCGCCATCGGCGTGAACGACATCCACGCCGCCTGCAAGCAGATCGAGAGCGCCGGAGGCCTGATCACGCGGCCCCCCGGCCCGATGAGCCACGGTACCACGGTGCTGGCCTTCTGCCAGGACCCTGACGGCTACAAGATCGAGCTGATCGACGAGACCTCCAGGCAACTCACCATGCAGGAAGCCGAGCAGGCGGGCAGCTACTGATGGAAGGACAGACTCTCGGCCTGACGCTGATCACCGGCGCCGTTTCCGGCTTTGCAGGTGTGCTGCTGTGGGCGCTCCAGCACAACCGGGCCGAAAGCAAGCTGATCACCTGCTCGGCCCTGGTCAGCCTGACCGTGCTGTCCGTGGGCACTCTGTACCTGCTCGGAAAGCTGGGCTGATCGGATGCAACTGCTGGTCGACTTTTCCAGCCTGCTGTATCGAGCCTACCACTCCACCCCGGATTCCATTCCCATGAACGGCGTCCACGGGTTCTTGAACATGCTGGCCCGGCTCCTGGAGAACCGTCGCCCTATCGAGTTGGGCCTGTGCACCGACGATGACTGGAGGCCGGAGTTTCGCACTCAGGCGCTGCCGAGCTACAAGGCCCATCGAGTGGGCGATCTGCCTGACCCGGTCACTCCTCAAGAGGCGGTCGCCCGTGAGCTGCTGAGCGCCATGGGTCTGGCCGTGGTGGGCTATCCGGGCTATGAGGCCGAGGACGTGATCGCGTCGCTGTTGTCCAGGGCGAGCCAGCCGGTTGAGATTCTCTCGGGCGATCGAGACCTGTTCGCGCTGGTAGAGGATCCTCAGGTCAAGGTCCTCTACCCGACGAAGGGCACCAGCCAGCTTCTGGAGGTGGACGAGGCCGAGATCACCCGTCGCTACGGAATTCCAGGCCGAGCCTACGGCGACTTTGCCCTGCTGCGAGGCGACCCCTCCGACGGCCTGCCGGGCGTGCCGGGAATCGGCGAGAAGACAGCCTCGCGGTTGATCGCCGAGCACGGCTCGCTGGAAGCGCTGCTCGAGAGCGACCGTCTCAAGGAGAGCGAGCGCAAGAAGCTCGATGCCGGTCGCGCCTACCTGGAGGCGGCTCGCAAGGTGGTCTTGCCGGTCAGGGACATCCCCCTGCCCCCGGTTGACCTCAGGCTACCAGAGCGCTTCGCCAATGCCGGCCTGGTGCGCGAGATCGCCGAGGAGCATCGGCTCGAGAATGCCGTCGAGCGGGCCTGGAAGGCGGTATGCAACTGTCTGGTGGATGCTTGCCACCCGGGCCGTCACTGACCCGGCCAGAAGCACCATCGCGTGGCCGATGCTGATTCGGCGGGCGCGACTGAGCTCTAGGAGCCCGGCCACAACCTGTTGGGCATCGCGCAGCCGTAGATACTCATCCGAGCCCGATTGACATAAGAGCATATCTTATGCTATCCGTAAGAAATGGCGCACCGCACAACGGTCATGTTGGATGACGAGGCCCAGCAAGCAGCTCGCGAACTGGCCGTTCGACTGCAAGTATCGACCTCGCAGGCGATTCGTCAGGCGATTGTAGGCTACCGAAACATCGTCGTCGGGGTCGTTCCGGAAATGCGCAAGCGCCGCGTTGAGGCATTTCAGCGCCTGGTCGAGCTGATGGATGGAAAGAATCCCGAGGACCAGCTCACCCCTACCGAGGACGGCTATTGAGCCTTTTCCATCTGGATGCGGACTACTTAGTCTGGGCTACCTGCCGGCAGAGTCCTGAACGCGATCGCGTGCTGGGGCTGCTCGAAAGCGATGCTGAATTACAGATCAGTTCCGCGGCCTGGTATGAATTTTGCCGGGGACCCAGACTTCCCGATGAGATCGCGGTGGCGCGCTGTCTCTTTCCAGAGCAGGGTGGAGTCATCCCCCTATCGGAAGAACTCGCATTGAAGGCTGCCGACGTCTTTCGCTCCCTCGGGTCTCCACGGCGCCGCGGACTTGATGTAATCATTGGCGTCACCGCAGTTGAACTCGGGGCCCGGCTGCTAACTCGGAATCTACGCGATTTCCGAGCGATTCCAGGTCTGCTGCTGGACGCGAGCTAAGCTCGTTGACCGAGGCCCCCGCCGGTATAGCTGCCCAGCGCCAAGCGCAGCGGTCCGTACTCCGCCTGGGCTGAGCACTCATCCGTCTCAGGATTCGGACACCCGGTAGCGCAACAGCGTCCAGTACTGGTCGTTGCCAGGGAATCGAGCGCTGACCTTGGCCTCGCCCGCCTCCAGGGCTGCATGGCCTCGGAACCACTGGCCCTGACGCGAAAGAGGATGCCATTTGCCGCCATTGATGATCTGCACGTCGCTGGCCGCCGGCACATAGACCGAGAAGGTTGCCTTCTTGCCAGGGAGCAAGGCCAGGGTGCGAGGATACTCGAGCATTGCGCGGCGCTCGAGGAAGGTCGAGGAGATTTCGGGGAACTGCTGATCGGTGCCGCGCCGGGCCTCGACCCAGTATTCCATGACGTAGTTGAAGCGCTCGGCGAACGGGTCGTCCTTGCCGAAGATGGCCACCTTGTAGCGTCCCGGGGACGGAAAGAGCACGTCCACCGCCCAGCCGTCCTTATCCACCTGGGCCAGGCAGTGGGAATCGGGAAGCTCCTTTCCGTTACGATACAGGCCCGCCATGAGACTCACGCCGCTGGCGGCTCGGAACTTGAGCTTGAGACCCTGGTCGGTCTTCAGAGTGCCGCGCGACTCTTTGGGCCTGATGTCGAAGCGAAAGCAGGCCGACCCCACGCGAGGCAGGGAGTCCACCTGGGCCCGGCTCTTGGGAGGAGACAGCAGTTGCCAGGTTTTCTCCTTGGGAATGTGGCTGTAGATGAGCTGATCGGGCGGCACCAGGAAGTAGTAGGGATTGAACTTGCGGGTAAAGCGACGCGACTGGTAGTCGACGTAACCGCTGCCCCAGGTCGAGTCCAGCAAGTACCAGCGCCCCTGAATCTTGACAGCGTTCCAGGCGTGGCCGAGCGACAGGTTGGTGGTATCCTCCGGGTCGCGTCGCACCTCCCCGCTGACGACCACGGTCTCCACCCCGCACCGCGAAGCCAGCGCCTCATAGAGGTTGGCATAACCGGCGCAGACCCCGGTGCGGCGCTTGAGCACGGCCTCGGCGCTCTGATCGGGGTACTGGCCGGAGAAGTAGCTCACCGTGTCGTAGGCGATGCGCTCGGTGATCCAGCGATAGACGGCTCGAGAGCGCTCCTCCGAGCTCTGGCCGGCCTTCTTCAGGTAGGCTCCCAGAGCATCCAGGCTGCGCTCGGCGGAGGCCGGGGCGTTGATCGCGTGGCGATCGACCTCCAGATAGAGGGAGGGCTTTCTTCCCAGGGCCTCGGGAGCTGCGATCAGGAGAGCCAGGGCTACTATCGCCAGAATGCGCCGCACAGGAGAGACATTTTGGCCGCCCACCCGGGCTCTCCTTCACTGCGCGAGCTCGGACGCGGCGCTCTCGATGTCCCGCCAGAGATCCCCGCGAGCAGCCACCCGCGCGGGGGTGCTGGCCAGGGTGAACTCGGCGGGGTAAACCGAGTCGAGCTCCTCCCAGGACAGGGGAACCGAGACCCCGGCCCAGGATACGGGGCGAGGCGAGTAGATCCAGGCCAGACTTTTGCCGTAGCTGTTCTGGTTGGCGTCCACGAAGACCTTGCCGGTGCGCCGGGCGGTAGACCACTCCAGGGTGACCTCCTGGGGCCGCCTCTGGGCCAGGAATTGAGCCAGGGTCCGGCTGGCGGCGCGGACCGCCTCGAACGGGTAACGCCGGACGAGAGGCACCATGAGATGCAGCCCGGTCTTGCCCGAGGTCTTGACGAAACAGGTGAGCCCCACTCCCGACAACATCTCCCGCAAATCGCGGGCCAGCGAGCAGGCGGTGCGAAAGCCCGCCAGGTTCAGCTCGGGCTCGGCCCCTTCGGCCTCCTGGCCGGAATAGATGAAGGGGTCGAGATCAAACAAGAGCCGATCGGGAAACAGCAGGGGATCGTCCTGGTCGCCCAGGGGCGAGGCTCGCGAGAGCCAGGCGTGCAGCTCCAGGTTGGCCAGTTGGGCCAGCCACACCATGGTGGCCAGGTTGTGGCACAGGAGCCAGGGCTCGCGCGGGTCCTCGCGGTTCTCGGCCGTCTCGACGAACTCGGGCAACTCGCTCTGGGTCCAGTGTTTCTGATAGAACGACTTGCCCTGGATGCCGTCCGGGTAGCGCGTCAGGGTGATGGGACGGTCGAGCAGGTGGGGCAGGGCATAAGGTCCCACGCTGAGCACGTAGGCGATCAGGTCGCGCTTGGTGTAGTCGGGCCAGAGAGGCTTGTCCAGGTTGGTCAGGGCCAGCTGGTGGCCTTCTACCTCCAGCGTTCCCTGAGCTCCCAACGAGCGCAGGCGCTCGAGCGCCTCATTCTCGGCCAGGCCGACGAAAACGGGGGCGCGCAGCTTTCCCTGAGAGGTTCGCTCCTGATAGCGGACCTCAACCCGCAAAGAAGGCTCGACCCAGGTGATGGGACCATCCCTCGGAGGGTCGACGAGCGCGCTCTGGCCTACCTTGAGCGCCTGCAACCGCTGGGCCCACTGAACCAGCGCGGCCT
>CAZWUN010000346.1:0-5658 GCA_964637145.1 uncultured Burkholderiales bacterium | reverse complement strand
AACGGGAAAAGGCAATCGGGCGGGGAACTGATCCTCATGCTCGCCTGGGGGATACTGCTTCTCGGTGGCCTGGTTCTGTTGTCTTGCTGGGGATCGATCCCGGAGACCTGGGTGGTGCACTGGAACGCGCACGGGCAGCCGAACGGCTGGGCCCACCGCACTCCGCTGGGAGTCTTCGGGCCCCTTCTCTTCGGGGCATTCCTGGTGGGACTGATGCAGGCCCTCAAGCCTCTCCTCCGTCAGCCCAGCCCGTGGGGGCACGGGCCGGAAGCATCCCGAAAGCTGGCCGATCTCGGGGCCGAGTCGCTGGATGCGGTTGCGGTAGCGATGGCGGCGAGCAGTGCTGCCATCGCCGTCATCCTGCCCCTGGTCGCGAAACCGTTCGGCCTGGTGCTGGGGGTGAGCTTTCTGAGCATCGCTCTGGCCATCGTGCGCATCCTGCAGCGCAACCAGCAGGTTCTCCAGCAGCTGCGCGACGAGGGAGTCGACCTGAAAGGCTTCTCTGGCCTTGCTTACAACAACCCGGACGACCCCCGGCTGTGGGTCCCCAAGCTATCCGGGATGGGCACAACCATCAACTTCGCGCACCCGATGGGCTGGCCGGTGATGATCGCCCTGGTGGCCATGCCGCTGGCGATGGTGGGGTTGATCCTCTTCTTCGCGGCGCGGTCTTAGATCCGCACGCGCACTTTGGCTTTCGGCCGCAGCTCCACCGAAGTGTCCGAGTCGCCCCGCAGCTCGGGTCCGACGATCACGCTGATGGTCGCCTTCTTGCCGACCAGGGTGGTCTCGAAGTCGCGCCGCACGCCGATCAGCATCGAGTAGTCGAACCGGCTGGCCGGCTCGGCCGAGTGGCCCTGAACGCGGTAGCTGTAGCTCTGACGGCCCTCGGCCGCCCAGCTCAGAGGCTGGCCCAGCACGCTGAAGGAGCCACCCTTGATCTCCTGGCGCATCTGAACACCCACGCGAGTGGTGTTGTGGGCCAGATCCCGATAGGCTCCGGCCGAAACTTCGAAGAGGGCCGGGCGCTCGGTGAAGACCTTCCCCTCCCAGCGCCGGAAGGCTTCCAGGTTCAGCGAGGCCTGGCTGGTCGCGAAGGTGGTGTACTCGCCGTGCACGCGGCCGCGCAGGCCCTGGGTGACGGTAGAGCCATCGCTTTCGGTCATCTGCCGCGAGAGCTCGCTGTCGAGCCACTCGCCCTTGAGCTTGAGGCCCAGCTTTCCATCCTCGAGGCGAGGCCTGACGTCCAAATCGGCCTGGCGCACGCGCAGGGTATAGTCGCCCAGGCGAGTCCTGGTCTCCTCGGCCTCGGAGGACTGGGGAGCCAGGGCGGCTCCCGCCACAGCAAGTGCGCTGAGCGCTTTGGACATCGCCATGAAGCCGCCCTCGTCCCCTCCTGGCTGGAAGGTATCCAGCATGAATGCGGGCGTCGAGCGGTTGAAGACTCGCCCGGCCGAGGCTCCCTGGCCGAAATTCACGGAGATCATGGGCTCACTCTAACCCAAGCGACTGAAAGGATCCTGCATCGGGCGGCCGAACCCGACCCATCCCATGCAAGGCACCGAATTCATCCTCTCCACTCTCCCCCCGCACCTTTTCATGTTCGTGGGCGGGCTGGTCGACCCGTTCCTGCCGGCCGTCACCAGCGGCCAGGTGACCCCGGTGGTGGCCGCCAACGAGGCGGGCGCCGTCTACGCGGCCGACGGCTACGCCCGGGCCACCCGCACCTACGGGGCCGTGCTCATGATCGGCGGCCCGGGCGCCTTCAACGCCGTGGGGGGCGTGGGGGCGGCCAGCGCCGACGGGGTGCCCCTGCTGGTCATCACGGGCGAGACGGCCACCAACCTGCAGGGACGCGGCGCCTTCCAGGACGCCTCAGCGGCGGGGGTCAGCGACATCCCCGTGTTCGAATCGATGACCGGTTTCTCGCACCACGTGCCCTCGCCCCCCGCCCTGGTCCACTACCTTCGCCTGGCCCACAACATCATGCTGGGACAGCGCCGCCCGGTGCACCTGGCCGTGCCCAGGGACGTGCAACAGGCCGAAGTGGGCCACCCGGTCTGGCATCCTGTCCCGGTCGGGCCACCCCGCGTGCTCGACGAGGAGGCCTTCGACCGCTTCGCTCTGGAGGCCCTGAGCAAAGCCACCAACATCGCCATTCTGGCCGGGGGAGGCACGCTGGCCTCGGACGCCAGCGCCGATCTGCTCTCCGCCGCCGAAGCCCTGGGAATTCCCGTGGCCACCACCTTCCGGGCCAAAGGGGCGCTGAGCGAGGACCACCCCCTCTCGCTGGGGATGTTCGGCTACGCCGGTCATCCTCCGGCCGAGGAGTGCCTCACCAGCCCCGAGCTGGAGGCCCTGCTGGTGCTGGGCTCGAGTCTCAACCAGCGGGACACCCTGGACTGGAACCGCCGCCTGGCTCCCCGCCTGGGCCTGGCTTCGGTCAACCTGGACGCCTCCACCATCGGGCGCGACTTCCCGGTCAGCCACCGGGTGGTGGGGGACGTGCGCACCGCCCTGAGGAGGCTGGTCAGCCCCGACGCTCCCTGGGCCGAAGCGCTACGACAGTCCGCTCCGGCCCGCAGGGCCTGGGCCGAGGGCTATCTCTCCCGACCCCGCTTCCTCAATCCCGAGCACCTCACCAGCGATCAGACACCCATCCACCCCGCCCGCATCGTGGGCGAGCTGAGAAAGGCCCTGCCTCGCGACGCCGCGCTGCTGATCGACTCGGGCGCTCATCGCGCCTTCGCCGGGCACTACTTCCCCATCTATCAGCCCAACCGCCTCTTCAGCGCCACCGGGCTGGGACCGATGGGCTGGGCCATCGCGGCCAGCATCGGGGTGGCCACCGCCCTGCCCGGCACGAAGGTGGCCGTCATCACGGGCGATGGTTGCATGCTGCAGAACGGTCTCGAGCTGGTCACCGCCGCCCGTCACAAGCTGGACATCCTCTACCTGGTCTGCAACAACTCGGCGCTGGGCAACGTTTACCTGCGGGCCAAGAAGTTCGGGCCCGGTCCGGCCTCGCTGACCGAGCTACCCACCCTGGACTGGACCGCCTTCGCCGCCTCGCTGGGGGTGCCAGGGATCACCGTGGAGGATCCATCCAAGCTGGCTCCGGCTTTCGCCCGCTTCCTCGAGCAGGGCGGCCCGCTGCTGGTGGACGTGCGCTGCGACCGCGAGGCGGCCACTCCGGTGGGCCCCTGGACGGAAGCGCTGAGGCATCCCGACATTTACGCGGAGTAGCCCGTGGCCAGCATTCGCGACCTGGAAAGCTACCTCACTCCCGAGCTTCGCAAGAAGCGTCAGGAGATGCTCGAGCAGCGCCACCTGCCCAACCTGGGCTTCTATGACCAGCTGATGGTCTATCCGCAGCTCTTCGAAAGGCTGAGCGAGCTGGGCAGCTTCGTGCGCTTTCACTCCAGCCTGAGCGACCCGGTGCGCGAGGCGACCATCCTGCTGACGGGCGTGGAGCTGAAGAGCGAGCTGGAGTGGGCCACCCACCAGGAGACCGCTCGTCTGGCAGGGCTGAGCCAGGAGCTGATTCGAAGCATCGGCGCGGGGGACGCGCTCGACCCCGAGCACGAGCGCCTGCGCGCGCTGGTGCGCACGGTCACCGCCCAGCAGAGCCTGCCTCAGCCCCTCTTCGACGAGCTGGTCGAGGCCTACACCGTGCAGGGAGCCGTGGAGCTGGTCACGCTGGTCTCGATGTATCGCATGTTTGCTGCGCTGGGCGCGGCCTTCGACTCGGCCATGCCGGGCGGATCCCCTCCGCCCTGGGCTTGAGTTGTTACCGAAACGAGACCATTTTGTTCACAACCTGGTAACCTGACCACAACAGGGCCACAACTGCCCCGGGATACCCTGACGTCAAGAGCGGCCATAACGGCCGAAACGAAAGGAGTCTCTCTCATGGCAGCAGGCAAGATCGGCGCGAACGCAGCCCCGGCCACCTCCCGGACCGGCAAACCCGAGCAGACCGCCAAACCCGGGGCCGGCGCGGCCCCCACCGCCAAGGGGAAACCCGAGCAGGCGGGCAAGCCCGGCGAGGGCAAAGCGACCCCCGAGAAGGACAAGGCCAGCTTGAGCAAGGAGGCTCGCGAGGGCGAGAAGCCGGGAGCCGGCCGCAAAGGCGACAAACCCGGCGAGGGGAAGGAGCTCAAGGGGATCCGCAAGGACGTCGAGGATCTGAAGAAGCAGCTGTCCGAGATGGAGAAGCCCGGTGAAAAGGGTGGAGCCGAATCGGGTGGCGGGGGCGGCTGCAAGAAGGGCGGCGGCGAGTCGGGTGGCGGCGGCTGCCAGGGCGCGGCTC
Organism: uncultured Burkholderiales bacterium; assembly: GCA_964637145.1. Lineage (GTDB taxonomy): Bacteria > Vulcanimicrobiota > Xenobia > Xenobiales > QWHO01 > QWHO01. The sequence goes on along the minus strand of CAZWUN010000346.1, from coordinate 1,346 downwards.
CCCAGGCGGGCGCCAGCCAGGAGCCCGGTCAGGGACAGGGCCAGCCCCAGGACATCAATTCCCAACTCTTGAGCGAGGCCGCCCAGGTGCTCATGCAGGGCCAGCTGGGCGGCGGCCAGCCGGGAGGTCCCCAGGGCAACCATGGTCAGCATGGCGCGGGCTGCGGACAGAAGGCGGGCAAAGTCGAGGGCGGGGATGCGCGCTCCAACCTGGCCCGCAAGTACCTTCAGGCCGTGTCCAATCCGCAGACCGGACAGCAGATCAAGCCCGAGACCCACATGCTGGTGCAGGCCGCGCTGGGCATCGGCGGGGCCCAGCCCCCCGGCAACCAGGCGGGCGGACCGCAGGGAGCCAACCCCTTCCAGGCCGGGCCGGCCCAGAAAGTGCCCGGGCTGGGGGCGGGGGTGAATCCGATGATGGCCCTGGCCATCGCCTCCTGAGCGACGCAGGAAGGCCGGGCCTGGTCAGTGACCAGGCCCGGCCTTTTGCTTTGTGAACAGGCCGTTCACACAACGTTCATCTTCTTGCAACAGATCGCGTGGCCTGGACAGCAGCCTCACAGCCCGGACTGGTTAGAGTGGAAAAAACTACTTCCTGGAGGAATCCGATGAACCTGATCTCTCAGAACCATCAGCCCATCTTCCTGGCCGTGGCCGCTTCGGCCGGCAACTCCGCTCCGGCGCACCAGTGCCCCGCCGCCCCCAATCAGGGGGCTCCCTCGCCGGCCCAGATCCTCAAGACGCTGGCCGCCCTCGAGCTGCTCGCCCGTCTCCTGCAGGCCATTCAGGGCGACCAGTCAGGGGGAGGACGCGAGTGCGCCGGCAATCCATTCTCCTCGCTCTTACAGAACTTGAACCAGGGGGGATGCTCTCCCTCGACAGGCGGATCGGCCTGCGCCGGCGCCAGCGCGAACGGCAATGGCACGGCCGCCGCCTTCTCGTTCGCCTTTGCCTTCAGCGGTCAGAGCCAGGGATGCTCGCACGGCCACGAGTCCAGCGCCCCGCAAGCAACCAGCTGGACCCCCGCCAACTCGGCCCCGAGGCCCAACCAGCCGCCGGCCAACTCGGCTCCCAGGCCCAGCCAGCCCCCCGCCAACTCGGCTCCCCTGCCCAACCAGCCTCCCGCCAACTCGGCCCCCCAGGCCAACCAGCCTCCCGCCAACTCGGCCCCAAAAGCCAATGAGCCGCCGGCTAACTCGGCCCCCAAACCCAACCAGCCTCCCGCCAACTCGGCCCCCAAAGCCAACGAGCCGCCGGCCAACTCGGCCCCCCAGGCCAACCAGCCTCCAGCTAACTCGGCCCCAAAAGCCAATGAGCCGCCGGCTAACTCGGCCCCCAAACCCAACC
>CAZWUN010000345.1:0-5659 GCA_964637145.1 uncultured Burkholderiales bacterium | reverse complement strand
GCCCGGAGGGGCGTTGAAGAAGGGCTGAGGGATCTGAGGGCCGAGGGGTCCGATGAAGGAGTTTCCTCCGCCGCCCATGCTAAAGAACGGTGTGCCTCCGCCAAACAGGAGCTGTTCGGGGCTGAAGCCGCCAGTGGCACCGAACCCGAACGGGGTCATGCCGCCGAAGAAGGGCACCGCGCCAAACCCCGGGCCGGCAAAGAGCGAACCGCCAATCTGGGGGGTGGGACCGAAGAAGGCGTTGTTGGCGCCCAGGGAGGGAAAGCCCATCGTGGGCATTCCGAAGCCGCCCCCGAAGGCCGGCATCCCGAACCCGCCCAGCTGGCCACCGAAGCCCCCGAAAGCCGGCATCCCGAACCCGCCCAGCTGGCCACCGAAGCCGCCACCAAAAGCCGGCATCCCGAATCCGCCCAGCTGACCGCCGAAGCCGCCCCCGAAGGCTGGCATCCCGAACCCGCCCCGCTGGCCCCCGAAGCCGCCCCCGAAGGCTGGCATCCCGAATCCGCCCAGCTGGCCCCCGAACGAGGGCATTCCGAACCCGCCCAGCGCGGGTGCGCCAAATCCGCCACCGTAAGCCGGCATCCCGAGCCCGCCGTAGGGCGCTGGCGCAGGCGCTCCGCCTCCGCCGCCTTTCTTGCCGCCGCAGTCGTGGCCACCCCCGCCCGGCTGACCGGGAGGCTGCTGACCCACTGGCGGCTGGCCTTGATAGCCGCCCCAGCCTTGAGAGAGCTGCTGCAAGGCCCCCAGCAGTTGCTGGATCAGGGGGAGCAGCGCGGCGGGCGAAATCGCACCCAGGGCGCTTGCCCCGGCCGCCCCACCCAGGGGACCTGCTCCGGCGCCCCCATACGCCCCACCGATCGGGGGCTGATAGAGGTTTCCGCCGAGAAATGGGTTGGTGTTGTTGACCGAACTCATGCTGGTCAGTCTCCTCTTCGCAAGGCTGAACTGATACAGTTCGACAAAGGCGACCAGAGCGCCCTCCTGAGCGCAAAATGGTTACAAACCGAGCGTTCTGAGATCCTTCTCGATCTCCTCGCCCTTCACCACGCGACGCAGATAGCTGTCGGCTCGCAGGTCGTCACCGAGATAAAAGAGCAGCACTTCGCCCACCTGGAAGACACGGGCGGGATGGGTGGGTCCACCCGCCCCCGAGACCAGAACCGTGCCCTGGCGGTCACCCTTGAGGGTACGCTGGATGGCCACCGTGGCCTGAGAGTCGAACCCGAGCTTGTCCTTGCCCACAGCCGTGACCCGGCCCAGAAAGACCTGAGTGGCCCCCTGAAAGGCCTCGCGCGCGTCGCGAGGCGGCTGCCCGGCAGGTGGAGAGGCCAGGGCCAGTATCGTCAGGGTCAACCCGAGAAGAATCGCGCGCATGGCTGGTCTGTTCGGTGGGAAGCAGGCAACAACCTGGAAGCGCAAGGAGACCAGGCAACCGCGGACAAAGATCTTCCGGCGTGATCGAGCCCGCTACCACAGCCGACCTCAAACCCCAGCCCGCCCCCCAGCCCGACCCCACCGTGCGGTGTCGGGCCTGCTCGCACGCCATCACCAGCCTGCGCCAGGCCATCGAGGTGGAGGGAGCCCACGAGCACACCTTCCGCAACCCGGCCGGATATTCGTTCCACGTGCTATGCTACCGCCAGGCCCCGGGAGCGCTGCGCACCGGCACTCCCACCACGCTGGATACCTGGTTCCCGGGTTACGCCTGGTCCTATGCCCTGTGCCAGGAGTGCCAGGTCCATCTGGGCTGGTTCTTTCAGGGCGAGGAGGGCTTCGCCGGGCTTATCGCCACCCGCCTGCTGCGCCCTCAGCTGGCGTAGCCGAACCGGACGCGCGCCTCCTCCAGAGAGTCCTGCTGGTCGGGCTGAAGCTGCCAATCGCTCTGAGCGCCGTGGAGCGCCCCCATGGCTGCCCCCACCAGAGCTCCCATCCAGCCACCCGGGGGAGCGGCAGCCAGGGCCCGGCCAGGATCGTCCCCCAGACATTCGAGCAGGTACAGAAGCCCGGGCATCACCTCGAGCAGATAAGCCCCCTGCCCCCACGACTCCAGGGCCAGCTCGGCCGGCTGGCGCTCGGCGCGGGCTTGCTGCACCGCCTCGCGCACGAATTCGGAGAGCTTGCCCTTCCAGCCGTCCAGCCGACCGGTGCGGCAAACGTATTCCTTGTCCATCTCCAGCTCGCGCACGGTGTCCAGAAAGGTATCCAGGTACCAATCGCCTTTCGGCGGCGCCGGGGATGCCAGAAGCTCCCACAGGATGCGGGCCCAGCCCAGGCTGGCCGCCAGTGCAGCCGACTCGTTGTGGGTCAGAGCGGTACCGAAAGTGACGTCTACCCAGAGCGCGCTCATGGGTTTCCCCATCGGACAGCTCGCGTGGGGCACCAGGAAGGCAGCCGCCCTCTGCAGGGCTCCGCAGCCGGCCGAGCGAGCGTCGTAAAAGAGCCCTCGAGTCTCGTCAAAGGTCGAGCGCAGGGCCTTCAACCCTCCCCCGGGGCCATCCACCGGTGCATTCACGAACACCTTCGCCAGGTCGTAAGGCTCGAACATACTGCCCAGCATCACGCTCGGGTCGTTCAGCTTATCCTGACCGATGCTGGCCAGGGTCAAGGCGGTCAGCACCGAGGCCTCGCCGCGCACCGCCCCCGCCGGCCGACCGAGACGCTCGCCGTGGTAGAGCCCGGTCAGCATCCCGGCCACCCGGCTCCAGGGTCGATCTCCCTCCGAGGGCAGCTCGCTGAAGAGGGGGCCACGCTGAAGGTCGATGCCGCTCCCGAGGTACTTCATCAGCTTGATGATGCCGCCCATGCTCGACAGGGTGACGCTCCCTCTGCTGTAGGAGTAGCTCTGCATGGCGCCCTTCTTGAGGCTCGAGGAGGTGTCGCCCCGCTCGGTGGTGCGGGCCAGATCCTCGAGCTCGGCGCGTTGCATGTCGGGTAGCTTGTAGCTCGTCAGAGCACTGCGCAGAATTCGCGTGGCCGCGGCGCGGTCGCCCTGGCGCATCACATCCATGGCTTCCAGACGAGCCCGGGCGGCCATGGCCACACCGACCTGCAACTCCACGTCGCGGTCCAGAGGCAGCGACTGGCGCTCAGCGAAGGTCATGGCGGGGAGCTTGAGTGGCACCTCCAGGCTCCTGGCGCGATTCTCGGCCACGTCTTCCCAGGTGAGCACCACCTCGAGAGGGGGCTTCTTGCCGGTCTGGGCCGGGACGGTGACGCGGAAGACCTGCTCCATCGGCCAGCCGGCCACCAGGTCAGCCAGCTTGTAGCCTCCGTCGGGATGGTTCTCCAACTCGGCCAGCGGCTCCACCACCACGCCCGACCGCAGAGGTTTGAGCACCAGTCGCACGCGGCGGCCCAGCGTGGCCACCAGTCCACCCAGCTCGACCTCGAAGCAGGAGGGCAACTGCTCGGGACGCTCCACGAAGAAGTGATTGCCATCTCCGCTCGAGGCCATCGAGCGGAGCAGCGTCTCGTTGTAGTCGCGCCCGAAGCCGATGGTGGTGGTCTGCACGCCCTTCTCGGCCAGCTGGTGGACAGCGTGGCAAATGGCGTCAGGATTGGTTTCTCCCACGTTGGCCTGGCCATCGGTGAGGAGCACGACGCGATTGACTCTCCGGGCCTCCAGTCCTTTCAGGGCCTGGTCGCCGCCCGACTGCCAGCCGGCAAACAGTGCCGTAGAGCCGCCCGTATTCAGCCCCTCGATCAACTTGAGAACCCTGGGCTTGTCCTTGAGGGGAGCTGAAGGCACCAGGGTGTCCACCCGGTCGTCGAACAGCACCACGCTGAATCGGTCCTGCTCGGAGAGCGACTTGACCGCCAGGGCGGCTGCCTGGCGCGTCAACTCCAGCTTGGGGCCGGCCATGGAGCCACTGCGATCGAGCACCAGCGTCAGGTTCAAGAGGGTTCGCCCCTGGCTCACCGGCGTCGGCGGTAGAATCCGAACCAGCAGGTCCACGGTGCACGGCTGGTCGGTGGCCAACCCGTTGCGGTCAGGTATCAACTCGAGCATGGTTCCTCCTCCCCTTGTCCCATCCCGTCCGGGCGTTGACTGGACGGGAAGGCGCACCAGGACCCCCGGCTCCCGAGGAGCTTCCCGCAGGGAAGGCGCGCCCCCTCCCGAAGGGCCGGGCATGATGAGAAAGGCACTATTCATAGCGTTCCTACTGATCGTGGGGGCTCATTCGGCCCTTGCCGACGACCAGGATTTCTTGCTCCTCAATCGGACCGGGGCCGAGCTGCGCGACCTGCGAGTGGCTCCCGTCGAAACGGAAGAGTGGAGCGAGGACCTGCTTCGGACCCAGACCGTGGCCACCGGCCAGGATCGGCTGATCATGTTCGATACCGAGAACCAGGCACCCAAGTGGAACGTGCGAGCTCAGGACGAGAAGGGCAACAAGCTCGAGTGGCGCGAGGTCGACCTGATCACCGCTACCACGTTGGTGCTCGAGCCGGACGGAAAGTCCCGCATCAGGTAGCCGCTCGCTCCTTGAAGGCGGCCCAGGCCACTCGCAGCCAGCCGGCGATCAGGAGCGAGCCACCCACCGGAGCCACCGCCCCCAGCCAGCGATGGCCGGTAAGGCTGAGCAGGTAGAGGCTGCCGCAAAAGATCACCCCTCCGGTCAGCAAGAGAGCGCGACCGGGAGAGCGAGCAGCCAGCATCAGGCCCAGCGCGGTCCACTGGTGGTAGCGGGCAGCCGTCTCGTAGATGGCCAGGCGGTCAGGGGACAGATGCTGTTTCAGTCCGTGCGCCCCAAAAGCCCCTGCGGCCACTCCCATCGCCGCTAACAACGCCCCCAGTGCGAACCAGCGCGAGCTCAGGTGTCGCTACGGGGGCGAAACAGTCCCCAGCCTTTGGGTTTGGTCGACTTGGGGTCGGGCGCGGGAGGCTGCTGCATCATCATGGTCTCGTTGCCCCGCCGCTGGAACTCGTGGGCCACCAGGTTGGACCACTCGCTCTTCTCGCGCTCGTAGCGCTGCTGCAGCTCGTAGAAGTGCTGCTTGTACGCCTCCAGCTGGTTGCGAAGCTCGCTGCGGTCGTGGAATGCCTGCTCGACCATTCGGTCCTTCTCTTCCATGGCCGACTCCAGCTCGGCCACCCGGTTCATGAGCGCACGCGTGTCCTCGATACTGCCCACGGGGACGACCGGCTCGGCCTGCAAGCGAAGCTGGAAACCCTTTAGCTCGTCTTTCAGGCGACGATTCTCCTCCTGGATGGAGGCGGCGCGGTCCTCCTGACGTTTCTCGACCGACTGCATGTGGCCTTCGAGGGTCTCGACGCGAGACTGAGCCCTGGCGTACCGTTCTTCCACCTGACGTAGCTCTTCGTGGAACTTCTGGCGCAGGCTTTTCACCTCGTCCTCGGCCCGGGCTCGCCGTTCCTCGGCCTCCTGAATGCGCTTGCGGGCGTCCTCCGACTCAGAGCGCAGACTGGCAGCGTCGTTGATCAATCGGGCCCGCTCGGTCTCGAGCTTGAGGGCGGTCTTCTGGAGGGTGCGCAGATCCTCGCGCAGGTTCTCGAGCTCATCGAGCTCGGTCATCTCGCCTTTCATGCTGGCATATTCGACCTCGAGCTGGCGCAGCGAGGCCCGGGTGCGGGAGAGCTCCTCCTCCAACTCGCCAACGCGGGTCTGCAAGATCCGAGCCGTCTCGCCTTCATTGC